>JAJACV010000054.1 GCA_022601335.1 Chlamydiota bacterium
AAGATAATTTCCTAACGCTTTGGGGCCCACTTGTTCTGTGTTATAATGCCCAAGAGCTAAGAAATTAATTTTTTCTTCGTGTGCAATGTCCCAAATAGGCTCGTCAAATGATCCAGTAATATAACAATCCACTTTGGCTTCAACGGCTCTATGAATTTCCCTATGGGCGCCACCTGAAATAAGCGCTGCAGAGGAAACATTTGTTTTTCCTCCAAATGCTATGTGAGCTGACTGGCCATAATAAGTTTCCAATTTTTTTTGAAATTCCTCAATACTTTGAGAAGGAAAAGTGCCCTGAACTCCTAACGAAATCTCTCCTTGCTTAGGGCCAAAGGGCTTCAAATCTTTCCATCCAAGGTCCATTGCTGCTTTCCAGTTATTGCCTAAAGTCTGGTGACAATCTAAGGGTAGATGATAGGCTAAAAGAGATATTTGATGTTCAAGAAGTAATTTGATTTTATCCTTTTTAATTCCCGTTATGCACAAGCTGTCTTTCTCCCAAAGAAGGCCATGATGTACTATAAGAACTTGCGCTTTCTCTACAATTGCAGCCTCAATTGTTTTTAAACTAGTAGAAACAGCTGTAACTATTTTTGTAATCGGCTCAATACTTCCCTCTACTTGTAGTCCATTTGGGCCAAAGTCATCAATTTTAGGGACCTTAAGTTCTTGATTTAAACAATCAATAATATCGTGTAGAGTTGTCATAGAGAGTTGAATTTTTTTTTCAAATGCTTTAAACGCAATATAACTAGGAGAAAAAATTATGTCTAATGATAAAGGTAAGCGGGCTGCTGGGTATAAAGCTGCGGAACTGATTCAACCGGGAATGCAGGTGGGCCTTGGAACCGGTTCAACGGCTTATTATTTTATCGAAAAACTTATTCAACGATGCAAAGAAGGACTGAAAATATCAGGTATTGCAACTTCAAAAAAATCAAGTGATCAAGCAAAAGCTGGGGGCATTCCCTTAATTGACCCAAGTGAACTAGGTATTTTGGATATCGATATTGATGGGGCAGATGAAATAGATGTAAAAATGCAGATGATCAAAGGAGGAGGAGGAGCCCTATTTAGAGAGAAAATTATTGCCAATGCCGCCAAGGAGATGATCGTTGTAGTTGATGAAAGCAAACTTGTTAAGCGCCTTGGAAAACATCCTCTTCCCATCGAAATCTCTTCATTTGGTACCCCTTCTATACTAAAAAAACTTGAAAATCTAGGCGTAAAAGGCATATTACGAAAAAATAGTAGTGAACTCTATAAAACAGATAATGGGAATTATATTTTAGATGCAAACCTTGAAAACTATTCAGGAGACTTAAAGCAGTTAGATTATAAAATACTAGCTGTGCCCGGCGTTATCGAATCTGGTTTTTTTTGGAATTTAGCTAAAAAGGTCATTATTGGATATGAAGAAGGTCATGCTGAGCTCAAGGATAATTTATGAACTCTCTTATTGAACTTTCATTAGATAAAATTTTACAAACTAGGTCGTATACAGTTGTTGTATTGAAAGCTCCTGAAATTAAATTCTCAATTTATATGGAGCCACATATAGGAGAGACCCTTCAAGCCTATTTCTCTCAAGAAAAATTTGAAAGACCTCAGACTTTTGATTTTTTAGAAAGAACTCTTCTTGGACTGGATATAGATATTGTAAGAGTTGTTCTCTATGATATTCAAGAAACAACCTTTTTTTCCAAAATTCTTTATCATCAAAAAGGCGAAAGTCTCAATCACTTAGTTGAAGTGGACAGTAGACCCTCTGATAGCTTGCTCATAGCTTTGAGGCACAAAGCTCCTATTTATTGTACTGAAGAAATGCTGCAAGCTGTTGTTCCTTTTGAAGATTCTTGATTTTTTCATTTTTTGAAATCTTAGCCTCCTTTAAGATATTAAAAATATTTTCACCTTTCTGCATTCTCATGCAAGGTTGAAAAAGGGAGAAGAAATTGTCAACTCAACCCGTACGAAGTTTTGGAAGACAAAGCGCATGTTCAGAGATTCCTGTAGAATTGCCTACGAGTGGGTTCACTTTTGAAGCCCGCTATACCGATGAATCCACAACTCAAATTTCTTCAATCACAGCTATATTTATTATCAATGAGTCTTCTAAATACCAATTAGATCTTATTGCTAAATCTTCTGCTTTAACTCGTCTCTCTTTCAGTTGGTTACTTAAAAATGAGCCTGTTTTCTCTAAACATGAAGAAGCTAGCTTATCTCTACTAGAAGTTAGGAAATATGAGAAAGAGCTTTCCCTTGAAGGTCAGCGACATTTTAAAGTTATTAAAATGCAAAACGATGTAACGATGCGCACACAAAAAAATTTTTATAAAAGTGCTGGAGCTATTGAATTAGATCACGAAAATAAGTTTATTTCAACTATTGCAGATCCTCAACTTGCTCTGCAGGACAAAAAAGTTAGGAAAGCCCATCTTGCAGATGCCGTTGTCAGCTCTGCTGACGCAAATGTTTACCTTGCATTTGTAACTGGTATGTCCCTCGATTGGAGTCGTAGTTATGTGTCGGACAAAGCCTTCGGATTATCTTCGCTTTATAAAGGTAAATTGACTGTTACGAAGGAAAAGGAACGCTTTTCATTTAATATTATTTACCATAAGCCTATAGACAGTGCTCCAGCTTCCGAAAAATACTTTTTTTCTAAGGTCTATGACAATGATACACCAAAAGAGTTGACCCTTGAGGAAGATACAAAAACTGAAAAAAAATTACAGGTGTCTCAGAAAAAATCACCACCTATTGGTTTAGGTCAGGGGCACTGGAAGGTTGTACAAAAAAAAGGAGATTAGTAGCTCATATAAAACTTTTTCTTAGCAAGGCTTAAGATTGCGTCGATAGCTTCCTTAGCATCTTCACCCTCTGCTGTAATTTCAATTTGAGTTCCTTTACTTGCAGCAAGCATTAAAATGCCAAGAATTGATTTGGCATTGACAACCATGTCATCTATTTTTAGAAAGATGTTGGCTGAAAATTGACTACTACATTTTACAAGTTCCGTTGAAGGGCGAGTATGAAGGCCTTTATCATTTTCAATGGTAAAGGAAGAGGTATGAGTATGGAGTGGATCAAGAGTTTTATTTTTTGATTGCAAAGGATCACAATGAAGCATAGTTCATCTCATTTGATGGTTATTTGGTACTTATAGGGATAAGGGAAGTCCCGCTTTTTTCGCAAAGGTTTTTTCAAATGCTTGATAATTTTTTAACTTTTTTTAGTTTTTCTACCAATTCTTTGAAGATGTTTAATGCCTTTTCAATAGGTTTAGTTGACTCCATGTCGACACCGGCTACTCTCAAAAGCTCAAGAGGGTAACCATGGCCTCCTTGACTTAGGAATTTTAAGTAAGCTTCTTTAGCTCCAGGCTCCCCATCTAAAACCCGATAGGCTAAAGTAAGAGCTGCTGAAATCCCTGTAGCGTACTGATAGACATAAAAATTTGAGTAAAAATGGGGAACACGCGCCCACTCTATGGATACTTCCTTGTCTAGAGTCATATGAGGCCCATAGTAGTCCTGATTGAGCTGGTAATAGTAGTCATTGATCATTGAGGCAGTAAGAGGATTATTAGCCTCTAAGCATTCATGAAGATGAAGCTCAAATTCAGCAAATAAAGTTTGCCGAAATAAAGTTCCTCGCATTTCCTCAATTCGTTCATGGAGTAAGTTAATCTGGTCTTCTTCTATTGTCTGTCGCTTTAACAGGTAGTCCATTAGAAGAGTTTCATTAAAAATAGAGGCAACTTCGGCTACAAAAATAGGGTAGTGAGAGTATTGATAAGATTGATTCTTATGGCTGTAGAAGGTGTGCATACTATGGCCTGCTTCATGAGCTAAGGTAAACACGTCGTTTAGAGTGCCTTTATAATTTAAGAGAATATAGGGGTGGCTATCATAGCAACCGGATGAATAAGCGCCTGAGCGTTTATGTTGGTTCTCATAAATATCTACCCAACCTTGTTCTGTTAAGCCCTTCGCAAGAGCTTGTTGGTACTCTTCGCCTAAAGGTGCCACGGATTCAATAACCCACTCAACAGCTTGTGTGTAGGGGATCTCTTTTGTCGCACTAGCGCAAAGAGGTACTTGTAAATCATAAAGATGGATTTCATCTAAACCAAGTAATTCTTTTCTAGCTAATGTGAAGTCATGAAGACTTTGAATATTTGCTCGAACAGTTTGAATTAAATTATGATAGGTTTTCGTAGGAATGTTTTTTGTATAAAGGGCGCTCATGAGGCAATTTTTATAACCTCTAGCCTTCATATCAAAGATATGTTGTCTTACATGACCTAAAAGAAGCTCTGAAAGCGTATTTTCAAACTTAAAAAAACTTTGATGCAATGCTTTGAAGGAGTTGGCTCTTAAAGTGCGGTCTTCACTTCTTTGCATAAGCCTGTAACTACTATGAGTTAGCTCGTGGGATTTTCCTTTGGAATCTTTTACTTTTCCTAGATGCAGATCTACATTATTGAATAAACTAAAGGTTTTTTGAGGAGTGCTAAGTGGTACCGTTGCTAACGAAATAAGTTCTTCTTTTTCAGAAGAAAGTGTAAACTCTTTTTTGTGCATAAGAGTTTTAAAGTAAAATGCATAATCTGCTAAAAGATCCTGTTTTAAAAAGGATTCAAAAACTTCCTGGGGAATGGCAATAAGCTCAGGCTCAATCCAAGATGAGTTCTGAAAGAAATCTTGGTACAGAACATTCACTTTTTGAAAATAATTTTTCCACTCGTTGCAATTTAAATTTTCATCATGCTTTAAAAAACCATAGGTATAGATTTTTGAAATGTTACGATCTAGTTCCGTTGTTAAATCTAAGATTTCTTTGACATTCTCGATGCTGGAATGCAACGTTCCCTTATAACTTAATATTTTGTCCCATCTCTCTTTAGACGAGATGTTTAAAAAAGAGTTTAGGTGTTTTTCAAATTCAAAAGGGTTGCTATATAAAGAGCTCAAGTTCCATTGGTTTTCTGGTCGCTGTAGGTCTCTTGTTTGAGTCGCTTTCATAAATGTTAAAATGCTTTCTTAAAATTTTTTTTAATAAATAATATTTAGCAGTCTGACTTCAAGATTGCTATTTTTAGTGTTGCGAAAAATAAATATCAAACCTTATAATGGATGTGAATTTCAAGGAAGTTAAAATTACTAAACCCTTTTTAAAATTGAAGGAGAAACCATGACCACGAAGGAAAAAGTTAAAGTCAAACCTTTAGCAGATAGAGTACTTGTTAAACACCAAGAGCCTGAAGCCACCTTAAAAGGTGGGATTATCTTGCCTGATTCTGCAAAGAAAAAGCCTGAAACAGCAGTTGTGATTGCTGTGGGCCCAGGAGCACAAGACAAAGAAGGCAAACTTCTTCCTCTCCCTGTGAAAGAAGGAGACGTTGTTCTTCTAGATAAATACGCAGGACAGCAAATTGAGCTTGATGGTGAAGAATATCAAATTCTTAAATCTGATGATATCATTGCTATCGTTGAATAAAATTATCAAAAAAAATTAGGGAGTTATTAAAAAATGGCTGCAAAAGACATTAAATATAGAGAAGAAGCTAGAAAGAAGATTCTAGAAGGTGTCAAAACATTGGCATCTGCTGTAAAAGTGACTTTGGGACCGAAGGGAAGAAACGTTGTTATTGACAAATCTTTTGGCGCACCCCAAGTTACTAAAGATGGTGTGACGGTTGCAAAAGAAATCGAGCTTGAAAACAAGCACGAGAATATGGGTGCACAAATGGTCAAGGAAGTGGCTAGCAAAACTGCTGATAAAGCTGGAGATGGAACAACGACAGCTACAGTACTTGCTGAAGCGATCTATTCTGAGGGATTGAAAAATATTGCGGCTGGTGCAAACCCAATGGATCTTAAAAGAGGAATTGATCAGGCCGTTCATTGTGCAGTGGAACAGTTGAAGAAAATTTGTGCTCCTGTAAAAGACCAAAAAGAAATCGCACAAGTTGCTACCATTTCAGCAAATAACGACAGCGTTATTGGTGAAATGATTGCTGATGCTATTGGTAAGGTTGGACGAGATGGAACGATTACTGTAGAGGAAGCCCGCGGTTTCACAACTACTTTAGACGTTGTTAAAGGTATGAATTTCGACCGAGGATACCTATCGTCCTATTTTGTAACGGATGCAGAACAACAAGAAGCGACTTTAGAAGATGCTTATGTTTTAATTTTTGAGAAGAAAATTTCAGCAATGAAAGATTTTCTGCCTCTATTGCAGTCCGTTGTTGAAACATCTAAACCTCTCTTAATTATCGCTGAAGATGTAGATGGAGAAGCTTTAGCAACTCTTGTTGTGAACCGTATTCGCGCAGGACTCAAAGTATGTGCTGTAAAAGCTCCAGGTTTCGGAGATCGTAGAAAAGCTATCTTAGAAGATATTGCTATACTTACAGGGGGAGAGGTAATCAGTGAAGACCTCGGAACCAAACTTGATAGCGTAACTATCGATATGCTCGGTACTGTCAAAAAAGCCGTTGTTAAGAAAGAAGAAACCACTCTTGTAGAAGGCGGCGGTGACAAAGAGGCTATCCAAAAGAGAGTATCTTTGATTAAACGTCAGATTGAAGAGTCCACTTCTGATTACGACAAAGAGAAGCTTCAAGAACGTCTTGCAAAACTTGCAGGAGGAGTGGCAGTTATCCGTGTAGGTGCTGCAACAGAAATTGAAATGAAGGAAAAAAAGGATAGAGTAGAAGATGCTCAACATGCAACTGCAGCAGCAGTTGAAGAAGGCGTTCTACCAGGTGGCGGAACCGCTTATATCCGTTGTATACCAGCCATTGAGTCGTTACTTGACTCTTTGAAAGGAGATCAAAAAACAGGCGCTATGATCGTCGCTCATTCGCTTTCAGCTCCTTTAAAGCAAATTGCTGCCAATGCAGGGCATGAAGGTGTCATTGTTCTTCAAAAAGTGAAAGAACTAAAAAATAATGATGGATACAATGCACTCAATGATGAATATGTTGATATGCTAAAAGCGGGTATTCTAGATCCTATGAAAGTTTCTAGATGTGCTCTTGAAAACGCAGCGTCTATTGCGGGAATGCTTCTTACTACAGAGGCTATTGTTGCTGACCTGCCTAAAGATCAAGAGGCTGCAGCTCCTGCAATGCCAGCTGGAATGGATTATTAATAATTAGTCGATTCTATTCGCTTATAAACCCTTGAAATCATAATTGGTTTCAAGGGTTTTTTTTGAATTGATCCTTTTTCTTTCTCAAAATTTTGAAAATTTCAGTGGGTGATACATCAGGAAGACCGAATTTATTTTTCCAGTAAGGAAGGTCAGACCTAAGAAATGGATTTGATTTGATCTCATCGCCAAGAAGGGATGGGGTGGTCCATTTGTTTTGAGATCTTTGAAGCTTAATGTACTTGGCAAACTCAACTAGGCTTTGATTCTCAGGGTCAATAAAAAGAGCGAATTCAGCATTTTCTAAAGTGTATTCATGCCCAAAGTACAGTTGTGTATCTGGAGGTAAATCTCTGATCTTTCTGAGGGAACGCCACATCTCTTCAGCTGTGCCCTCAAGCAATTTTCCGCAACCTAAACTAAAAAGAACGTCTCCACAAAACAAAGTATTATCTTGATAAAACCAATAAGCAATATCATTTTTGGAATGTCCAGGCACTTCTAAAACTTTTGCTTTATGAGAACCTAACTCCAGTTGATCTAATTCAGACACTTGTTGATTAAGCTCTAGAATCTGCCCAGATTTGCTTTTCGGTCCTACAAGGATACAGCGCGTCTCTTCTTGTAGTTCAAGAGCACCGTTTATATGGTCTTTATGAAAGTGAGTGAGCCAAATCTGTTGAAGCTGAGTGGATTGCTTTTGTAACTCATTCAGTATAGGGCTCGCATCACCGGGATCTATGACAATAGATTTTGAAGTTTCGGGGCATGAGACTAAATAAGAATAGTTGTCATCTAAAATGGGGATGGGTGTGACATGTAATTTATGGCTCATACAGTTTTTTTAACGCGGCCTCGTAAATTAGGACTTTGAGGTGTATTTAATCCGCTCTCCAGTCTTTTACGGATATTTGCAATGGCTCGGCTAATTGGCGCCGCTTCTTTGCCTTCTGTAAAAAGAGTGAAACTTTCTTTTTTAATTTGTGTTCTATCAGAACTATGACGGTTAATCCAATATTGAATTTTTTCTTTTGTTTCTGAAATACGCTCCTGAGTTATTTTAGATTCAATTTGATCCAAGCGCTTTTCAAGTTTTTGTCTGATTTTAAGTGTTTTTTTGTCCATTTCTGCATACTTATGTTCATCAAGTCTTTTTTGCTTGATTTCAGTAAATTCGATCATAGGTAAGTCTTGTTGGGTGGGATTTATTTTCATTGAGAACTCCATAATTTTTTGCGCCTGTATAGCAGAGGAGTTCTTTTTTTTAAATAAATCTCTAAAAAAAATAATAGTATCATTAAAAATAGCTCCTATCAGTGAGCAAAATTCAAATTGACTTGTTGAATAAAACAGTATACCCTGTCCTTCTTGTTCAAGTGAATGGAGCTGGTATGAAAAGAAATGTGATTGAGGTTTTAGAAGAGAGAGGATTTATTGAGAGTGTTACATCTCAGGATCTAAAAGAAAAGGCAAATGAAAAACTAAATCTCTATATAGGATTTGATCCAACAGCCGAAAGCTTACATGTTGGAAACTTAGTAGGTATCCTCGCTTTAGGATGGTTTCAAAAATTTGGTCATCAAGTTTTTGCCCTCGTGGGTGGAGCTACAGGATTAATAGGGGACCCTACTGGAAAAAGTCTAGAGCGCCCTTATCTCAGTTCTGAAAAATTAGAACATAATCTCAAAGGGATTCAAAAGGATTTAGAAAAAATAATCGCTTTTGAACCCGATAATCCTGTGACTATTGTAAATAATGCTGATTGGTACTCAAAGATGGGTGCTCTGGAGTTTTTACGTGAAGTGGCTGCCTTTTATCGAGTGGGACCTTTACTCTCTCGTGATACCGTTAAAGAACGTCTCAAAACGCAAGAGGGAATGAGTGTTAAAGAGTTTTGTTACCCTCTGATTCAAGGATATGATTTTCTTCAACTGTTTGATAAATATCAAATTTCATTGGAACTTGGAGGAGCTGATCAATGGACAAATATTACCTCTGGTATTGAATTAGTCAGAAAAAAAAGACAGAAAGAAGTTTATGGTCTAACCTTCCCTCTCTTGGTAAAAAGTGATGGAAAAAAATTTGGTAAGAGTGAGCAAGGAGCTGTGTGGCTTTCTAAAGAAAAACTTTCCCCATATGAATTTTATCAGTACTTCGTAAGGTCTGCTGATGAAGATGTAATTAACCTACTGAAAAAGCTTACTTTTATGGAAATGTCAGAGATAAATCGTCTCGAGCAATCAATGAAAAAAAGCGAGTATCAACCAAATACAATACAGAAAATTTTAGCTAAAGAAGTCACAACAATTGTTCATGGAAGTGAAGAGCTGAAAGTTGCACTCACGGTTACTGAAGGAATGAAACCTGGATCACAAACAAATCTGAACCTAAACCTTTTAAAAAACTTAGCTAACGAAGTCCCTTCTATTACTTTGCCTAAAGATCAATTGTTGGGACAAAGCTTAGTAGAGCTTTTGTCACAAGCTAAAGTGCTAGCCAGCAAGGGCGAAGTGAGACGAATGATTCAAAATGGGGGAGTCTATCTTAATAATGAACGTGTTAATGATGATAAGAAAACCATTTCAGAATCTGACTTAATTGATGGTGAGTGTCTTCTTTTTGCAATTGGCAAAAAGAAAAAAGTTCTTTTTTTCCTCGAGAAATAAAAAAAAAACGCATTTTTTTAAAAAAAAATCTTGAATCCAAACTAAATATCTTTATGATGGGCCATTCTCTCTTTAAATGACTTAAAGAGGAAAATGTACCTAATAAAATGCTTGATAGAAATCAGCATTGGGAAGAGAATTAAAAATTATGATTACTCTTTTAGGGTACTAATAGTTTGTAAATTTTATTTATTTTTAAATTAAGGAGTCTCGAGGGTATGACCACGATGGCTAATAAAGATACAAGTAAGACGATAACAAAAAAGAACTTGATTAATGGTATCTCGCAAGAAAAGGGAATTCATCCCAACGATGTGCGAAGTGTTATTCAAGCTTTTTTAGACAAAATGACAGATTGCCTTTCAGAAGGAGATCGCTTGGAGTTTAGAGACTTTGGTGTATTTGAAGTAGTACACAGAAAACAAAAAATTGGTAGAAACCCTAAAAATGCTTCTGTTCCAATTGTAATTCCTGCTAGAAAAGCAGTGAAATTTACTCCTGGAAAAAAGATGAAGAAGCAAATTGAAGGAGCCTAATTTTTAATAAACGAGAGGTTCTGATGAACGCTTTATAAATGAAGGTTGTCGTCGATCCTCCGCTATTTTAAATTTTGGTTGATTAAATACAAAGTCTGGTTTAAATAAGATCTTCCATTCAGAAATGGTATTCTGATAAAACAATATTGACTATTCATTATGCAGCAGCAGCTCATTAAATATTTGTGCGATAGCTTTTATGAAGAGAAATATCTTTATTCAGATATAGATCAAAAGGTCCTCAGGTACCTTCGCTTGAATAAGGTTCAATTTGACCCTTTTTTCTATGATGAAAGTTTGAGCCAGGAGAAAAACCCCGTTTTAAGGTTATCTATTTGGAGAGATCTTTTAAAACACACTCTTTTACTTACTATCAAAGAATCTTACGGGGAAGAAAAAGAAGATCTAAAAAAAGCATGGTATTCTTTATCATCCAACAATTCATTTAAAGAGTTTCAGCTTGAACAAGCCTATACAACACTTATTGCTCAACTCTTAGGTATTTCCTATCAATCTAGCTCTCAAATTATACAATTAGAAAATGGTTTTACTCCCATTGAAAGTGCTTCGCATTGGCCTATAATGAACACTCCTATCTCTGAGTGGCATGCTGAACTAGGTACTCTTTGGGTTTTAATTGGAAAAATGCTTAATGAACCTAAATATTTCAAATACGCCCTTAAGCTTGCCCAATGGCAAACTAAGGGACTTGATTTTAACTACCACCCGCAAAAAGGGTTTCTTTCTTCTCATTTTTTAAGTCATTATGCAAACGCTCATCTAAGAGATGGAATTTTATTTCATGCCGTAGCTTTAGCTAATTCCGAACCGAAAATGGCCTATTTTGCTAAGAAACAATTTTCTTATTTACTTGAAGTTGAAAAAAAGGATTTTCAAGACTGTTCTATAGATGCTCTTCTTCTTTTGCAATGGATAGGCTCTCTTTTTTCAGGAGAACTGACTCCAGAAAAGCCCCAAATTGAAGAAGTTATTCAAGATCCAGACCTAGCTATTGTAGGTTATAGATCATCCAAATTGAATATTTTAGCTTCTGCTTTAGGAACTAATATGGGGCTGGGATCTCTCAAAGCAAGTGATCTTGAAATTCCTGCATTTGGACCTCAAATACAACTACTCGGTGAGGGGCAGTACTTTGGAGCCTTTGGACAGAATCCTCTTAAAAGGGATCAACAAGAAACTTTCAAAGTAGATACTGGAGAAAAAGAATTTAATATCAAAGGTGTCTTAGGTCTCCCTGAAGCAAAAGCCGGTGAACCCTTTGATAAAACGTGGCAATATCCTAAAAACTGGATGGAGTATAACTGTTTTTTCGAAAATAATGTGCTTAATATCCAAGTGGCACCCTACAGAATTCAATCTAAACTCTATTTTGTTTTTTACGTCATTGCTAAGAAATGCTTAGTCGGTGGAGAAGACAAAATTCTCCCCCACTCTCTTAATCAGTATCAAGGTGATGCCGATTCTGTCTCCTTTATTGGAGAAAATGGCCTTATTATTCTAGATGCTATGCACCCTAAAAGTGAGCTGCAGATAATCCCTCTTGAGGGCCACAGAAGCTTTTGGGGAGCTCAATACTTAATTGCCTACCATTTAAATAATAAATATAGTAATTTTGGCTGGAAGATTAGTATAAAAGATTTCTAATCACATAATAATAAGTGATTTATGAAGCTTGTCAAAACTTGAAAATAAACAGCTGTTTCGGCGATAATTAAATAATATTTCAGAGGGATTTATGTCAGTTCAAAAGTTTTTTTTAACAGTGACTCTTGGCTTGTTTGCCTTTATTGGTATTCTTGGTTGGGTAAAGAAGGGTAAGGATAAAGCACATTTACCTGCTACACAAAACGCAGTACAAGAAGTTGCTTTTAATGAGAAAAATAATCCTATCCCTCTTGATGCTGAAATATTACATGCTCCAATCGTTGCTAAAAATGATAAACCTCAAAAGACAGCGCTACCCACTGATGTTGACCTGCCAACAGCTAACTATATTGAAAGCTTTTTTGATCCAGCAGCTTTGAAACTTCCCATTGTAGAAACAATCCAATATTCTAGCCGAGTGCCTTGGTTAAAAGGAAAGCCTGCTTGGGTGTCCGATTACGCATCACATTACAAAACATCCAAACACTTTATTGCTAGAAGCCTAAACAGTAAGCCTGACTATCTCTCTCAAAATGTTAAGCATGGTGATCGATTCAATGTCCTGAGAATGGATAAAGATTTCTACTTTTATCTTCTAGTGGATGTTTCACGTTGCAAAATGTGGTTTTATTACGTTGATAATGATACAGAAGAACGAGTACTTGTAAAAACTTACCATGTGGGCTTAGGTCGCCCAGATGAAATGAAAGGATCAGGTAATTTAACACCGATTGGCAAATACACTCTTGGCGAAAAGATCGCAGTTTATCGTCCAGGTATTATGGGATTCCATAATAATCAATCGGTCGAAATGGTTAGGATTTTTGGAAGTAGATGGATTCCTTTTGAAAAAGAAATAGAAGGATGTACAGCTCCAGCTAAAGGCTTAGGGCTACATGGGAACCCTCTTCAATATGATAATCAAACAGGTAAATGGAAAGAAGATTGCTCAGGTGTTGGGCAATATACAAGTGATGGCTGCTTGAGGCTTTCTCAGTCAGATATGGAAGAATTGTTTTCCATTATTGTATCTAGGCCAGCTGTAGTGGAACTTGTTAAAGATTTCCATAATGCAGAGCTTCCTGGAAAAGAAAAACATTTAAACTAAGATGAGGAACATGCTTGATGGATACTCTACCCCATGAAAGACAGATTAAAGACTATGAAAAGATGATAGAGCAGCTCAAGAAACAAAGCTCCGCTAAGCATACTTTATGGTCCGAAAGCGAGTTGCATAGGTTGGAAAAAAAACTCCAAACACTCAAGCAAAAAGTGTTTTCTGAACTATCACCCTGGGAAAGAGTTACTATATCACGACATCCACAGAGACCTCATACAATTGACTATATTAAAAATATTTGTGAAGATTTCCATGAGCTTTTTGGAGATAGGACCTTTGGAGATGACCATGCGATTATTGGTGGTCTAGCTACCATACATGGTGAAAAAGTGGTTGTCATTGGACAGGAAAAAGGGAATGATACGGATAGCAGGCTTTTTAGAAATTTTGGAATGGTACACCCTGAAGGTTTTCGAAAAGCTCTTAGACTTATGAAATTGGCCGAAAAATTCAACTTGCCCATTGTCTCTCTTATAGACACTCCGGGAGCTTACCCAGGACTATCTGCTGAAGAAAGAGGACAGGGACTTGTTATTGCAGAAAACATCTACAAAATGTTTCTAATTGAAACTCCTATTATCGTTGTTATTATTGGTGAAGGATGTTCTGGAGGCGCTCTTGCAATGGCTGTAGGGGATGTAGTAGGAATGCTTGAGCACGCTTATTACTCTGTTATTTCTCCTGAAGGCTGTGCATCCATTCTTTGGAAAGATGCACAAAAAAATGCAGAAGCTTCTTCTACATTGAAACTGAATTCAGAAAACCTAATTGAATTTAATATTGTTGATACAATCATTAAGGAACCACTAGGTGGTGCCCATCACAATCCTCAAGGTATTTATCGTGAGGTCACGAAGTTTATTTTTGAAGAATTAAAAAGACTTAAAACTTTATCTTCTGATATGCTCCCCGAATTACGTTATTGCAAGTTTAGAAAAATTGGTAAAATAACTCAAAATCAAGGGGAAAAAATAAACGATGCTGGGGCTTTTAAAAATAGCGCTTCAAAATAGGCGTTACCTTGTTCTTTTAGTTGTTACTGTAGTTCTTACTCTCTTTATGACTGTTGCGTCCCAAATGGAAGCCTTTGCAATGGGGCTTTTGACAAATCAGGGACCCGATGTATTCGCGCTATTTTCAAATAGCAAACGTGTTGAGCTCGAAGAAAAAAAATTAGCAGAAGAGCAAAAAGACATAAAAATAAGTAAGTATATGGCTAAAAAAAGCCGCTCTCCTAAAAAAGATAAAATTTATATTGATGATATTCATGAAGTATGGCCTGAAATCGACCTTGAAAATAAAGGCTATATTACAAAACGAGATGCATCAGATTACGTAAGTCGAGGCAAAGGTTTTAATCTTCTGACCTCTATTATGACGAAAACGAAAGAAAAATATAATATTGCTAATAATATTGCTCTTTTACTCCTGATGCTAAGCTTTGTTGCTCTATTTAAAGTTACTTGTGCCTTTTTCAGTCGCTATACAACCACTCTTGTGGGGATTAGAGTCGGAAAAAATCTTAGAGAAAAATACTTTGAACATTTGCAAACACTTCCGATGAGCTTTTTTCAAAAGCATAACATTGGAGGGCTCTCTGCTCGTGTCAGTGGAGATGCAGGAGCTGTTTCAGGAGCGATTATATCGTTCATTATGAACTATTGCCAAATGCCTTTTACCATTATTTCAAGTCTCTACATCTTATTTAAACTTTCATTTGAACTAAGTTTAATTATTTTCTTAGGTTTGCCTTTGATTGGAATTCCAATTTACTATCTCTCTAAAAAAGCGAGAAAGTCTCAACAGGAAATGCAAATATATGGGGAGCAATTTGCTCATATCTTAATTGACTATTTAGCCGGTATTCAAACGGTGAAGCTTTTTAATATGGAGAAGTTTTCATCGAAGAAATACTGTGATATGAACAATCTTTCTGCTAAAATTGAAGAAAAAATCTCGCTGTATGGATATATCGCAAGACCTATTCTTCATATGATAGGAACATTCTTCTTAGGAGTTATTATTGTTTATGGATTGTATTTTGCTAAAATGAATGTTTCGGATCTCGTTGTCTATACCGCCATTATGCATCTATTTTACGAGCCAATCAAAAAATTTGGTGAGCAAAATATTGCCATTCAAAGGGGACTTGCTGCAGCGGACAGAATGTTTACAGTTCTTAATGAAAAGTCTGATTTGATAGATAAAGAAGATGCGGTTGATTTTGCTGAATTTAATGACTCTATTCAGTTTGAAAATGTTTGGTTTAAATATGAGAAAAACTGGGTTTTAAGAGACTTAAGTTTTGAAGTAAAAAAGGGGCAAACTGTTGCTCTTGTCGGTCCTACTGGAGCTGGTAAGTCAACCATTGCTCAATTATTGCCAAGACTTTACGACGTAAATAAGGGTTTCATTAAAGTGGATGGTGTTCCTGTTACCGATTATAAACAAAGAAGTTTGAGAGAGGGTATTTCGTTTGTAGCTCAAAAACCCTTCTTGTTTTTCGATACGGTTGCTAACAATATTTCTTACGGTAGAGATTATACCCGCCCTGAAATTGAGCTGGCAGCACAAAGAGCTCATGCAGATGAGTTTATTCAATGCCTTCCTCAAAAATATGATACCCCTCTAGCAGAAATGGGAAAAAGCCTCTCTGGAGGTCAGCAGCAACGTCTCGCAATATCAAGAGCCCTTGTTAAAAAAGCTCCTATATTAGTCATGGATGAGGCAACCTCTTCACTAGACTCCATTAGTGAAAATAGAATTAAATTAGCTATCGAAGAGCTAAGAGGCTCTATGACACAAATTATTATAGCACATAGACTCTCCACGATTGAACATGCTGACAAAATTATATATCTAGAATTTGGAGCCAAGGTAGCAGAAGGTACAAAAGATGAACTGTACCAAAGCTGTCAAGGCTTTAAAGCAATGTGGGATATGATGTTCAAGAGAGAAAGAGAAGAGAAGCAAGAAGAAACAGAGAGTTTAGCAACTACTGAATAAATCTTTAGCTTGTAGTCAAAAGCCCTAACTTTTCAAAGCTTGATTTAAGATCCTTGTTATCGTTTTTATCCAAAGCTCCATTACTCTTTAACCACTGAATGTAATCCGGTGGAACAACTTGAAGAGGCTTGCCCTTGTATTTTCCAAAGGGCATTATTTGAATGAACTGGCTGACGTTTAGAAGTTCATAGATCGTATCTATTGATAAATCATCTACCATAGCATCAAATACTCTATGAAGCGTTATGACGTCATCCAGCGCTCTATGTGCATTGTTAGCGGGGAATCCATAGTTTTCTCGTAATACCTGTAGAGAGTGTCTTGGTAAATCTGGTCTATATCGTCGCGCCCACTTTAAGCTATCCAGAAATTTCCAATTAGGAAAGCTTAAGTTATGCCGAGAAAATTCAGCTTCTAGTAAGGGTTGGTCAAACTGATCATTATTGTGTGCAATTAAAACAACATCTCCATCACAAAAGTCCAAAAAATCTTGTGCAACTTCCTTAAAAGAAGGTTTTTGTGAAACCATAGCATCTGTAATATGGTGGATGCCTGTAGCTGATGGAGGAATAGGAATTCCTGGATTGATCAACTGCTCAAAGGATACATCCCTCTCTGGGTCATAGGCCGCAATTTCAACAATAAGATCATTCTTTGTACTGACACCTGTCGTCTCCGTATCGTAGAAAATGGCACGAAGTGGCATCAAAAACCTCCTTGAGCAGGTATTGATGACTGTGCATCATCTTGAAACACTTTTGGATTATTGGTTATCGGTATTAAACTTGCTGTATCGTCACTTGGCATTTTGTAAATGCATGATGTAAGTATAAAAAAGAGGGTGAGTAAAAAAAAGTATTTAATTTTCTTCATGAATTTCATAATCCGATTTTATATTTTTTGAATTGAAAAAAGGGGGCGCAGATTTATTCGTTAACTTTCTCTGCAATATTTGTGTAAAAGAAAAGCGAGAGGCTAAATCTTTGGTTTTTTCTACCGGAAGTGGAACTGAGTCTTCCTCAGAAGGCTCCAAATTCATTAAGAATTGTACTCCATTAGATTGTGAGTCAGATATAACCATCTGTTTGCCCGCAACCTCCACAAGGTATAACATAGATTTTTGAGATAAATTACGTCTCTCAAGCACTTTTATTCTATTTTGATGATTGACTTGTTGTACTCTTTTCCTAAGATAACCCTTCAAAAACCAAGCTATAATTAGAACAGATCCAAGTATAAAGCCCAAAATGAGCATCATTCTAAAAAATTGTTGCCAGTAGTTGAACTCATTCGGTTCATCATAAGCTTTTTCTATAGGGAAAGGGTCTTCATCAAGAAGAACGACTTCTTTAGAAAGAGGCGCCTTTGAAGGAGGTATATGAACCTCGCTTAAGGCATATGTTGGGTACACTGAGCTTGCCAAAAAGAGCAAAGTACCTATTAATTTTAATTTGATATAAGACATGTGAACTCATAAGGAAAATAATTCCGAAAAACGGTATCATAGTCTAGACTTTAATTTTTTTATATTTCTTTCTGGGTAAAATGACTGCTAATTATAAAGGATGGATTTGTTTAGATATTGATGGAACTTTGACGAATGAAATTCTTTCTATTCCTAAACCTGTTTTAGAATACATTCACTTTTTGCATCAAGAGCAATGGCAGCTCATTTTTGTAACGGGACGACTTTTCTCATTAGGTTATAAAGTATTGAAATCTTTAACGTTTCCCTACTATTTTGTCCCTCAAAATGGAGCTTCTTGGTTTGAAATGCCTAGTCAAAAAATAGGGTCTCGTCATTATCTTGCCTTAAAAACTATACAAGAATTAGAACCTCTTATCAAAGGAAGTGGTTTAGATTTTGTGTTAATTACAGGCATAGAAAATCAAGATCAATGTTTTTATCGCCCAGATCGACTCAAAATAGAAACACTTGAGCATATTCAGAAAAATTTATCCTCATTAGCCGGTCAATGGAAAGCCGTTTCTTCATTTACAGACCTGGGTCTTGAAAATTTCCCAATGGCTAAAATTTATGGTTCAAATGAGTGCTTAAAAAATGTAATTAGTTCTCTTCAAAAAGTTTCCTCCATTGAAGCCTATTTATTAGAGGATAGCGCAAAACCTAATCACTCCGTAATTCATATTATGAGGAAAGGGGTAAACAAAGGAAAGGCTGTACTGGATATTATTAATACACCACTCTTAACAAAAACTATTATTTCTGCAGGAAATGACTTCAATGATGAATCTCTACTTGATATAGCTGATATCAAAATTGCTATGTCTGATTCTCCTAAATTTTTACTAGAAAAAGCTGATATCATTGCCCCTTCAGTAAAAAACTATGGCATTATACCAGCTCTCAAAAAAGCAATAGAACAAACTAAATTATTATGACCAATCCAACTCAAAAAAATAGAAAAAAAATTATTGAGGAACTAAAGCCATTTTTTAGCGAGGAAACAGGCTACTTACAACTCAATCCACATATTAGACCCTACAAAAAAAGTGATGTCATTCCGGTGGCAATGAATTTGTTGTACATACTAATTATGCTGCGTACAAAAGATCGTTTCTATATCGAACAGGCCCTAACGAAACTTGAGCATTTGTTATATTTTCAAAGCAAAGAGGGCGACTATCATGGAAATTTCCCTGTTTTCCTTCATCACTATCCGCGCTGTGAGCGGTATCTAGAAATTATGGATGCCTTATTTCCAATGTATTGGATTATGAAAGAATTCTCCACTATCCTAGTACCCAAGCTTAAGATAAAGTTGTACAAAGCTATTGAAATGGGAATGGATGCGATAAATAGCCAAGATGAGGGAGGAGAGTATTCCTATTTACTTACTTTAGAAAGAGCCTGTTTAAGAGTAGCCATTGGCCAGCTATTGCAAGATAATCATTGTGTTGAAAAGGGAAGAGCTGAACTCGAAAAATTAGCACTAAGAGAAAAGCAAATGTGTTGGGGATCTCCCCGGAGTTTAGCTAAAATGCTACCTGCTCTAGAGCTCATCTCAAAGGAATCAATGCCCAAATCATGGGATAGTTTTTGGCAGTACCTTAACGCTACTTGGAGTGTGCAAATGGGCACTTATATAGGACCTACTCTCTCAGAATACTATGAGGGAGATAAAGCAGAAGCAACTCTTTATCATTTATACATGGAAGAAATGAAAGGTTCTGAGCTTTCTCTTAAATACTCTCCAATTACACTCCTTCAAGGAGAGCTTTTGAGGCGCCCTCCAAATATTTATGTTAAAAATAGCTCTCTATCCAGCGAAAATCTCTCCTATGCTCTATGGGAATCATACAAAAATGAGGATATGGCTTATTCCCTTTTTAATATCCCAGTCGAGGAATGGGTAAAGACAGGAGGATACTTTCCACTTAAAGTGATTTTTAAAGAAAAAAAGCGCGTGGACTCATTTACTCTCCAAATGGGATCGCCGGTTAAGATATCAAAACAAGAAAATAATGACCTGCTTCTGACTTTTGAACCCAAAGTAGATGAAGAAATGGATGTCCATTTTTTCTGGAACCTCTCCTCAAAGGCACAAATAAGTATAGAGGGCAAAAAAGCAACAACGTTTCCTCTTAATAAACCTATGCAAATTCTTTTCAAC
The DNA here is from genome assembly GCA_022601335.1 of Chlamydiota bacterium. Lineage (GTDB taxonomy): Bacteria > Chlamydiota > Chlamydiia > Chlamydiales > JAAZZY01 > JAJACV01. Next base: position 19,799 of record JAJACV010000054.1, read on the forward strand.
AAGTATACAATATCATTTTCGTTTCCAGATGAACCAAAAAATATTTGGGGACAAATACTGCAGTCAAATAGACGAACTCAATTATTAACAGATGATTTTCAAACTTTTGATACAGAACTTTATTTTCGTGAATTGAAATCGTTAGATACACCCTTTAGAATACTTCTTTCTATAAGAAAAAATAACTAGATTCTCTATTTTCCAAACCTTATCCCAGAAGTATTGAGAATAGCTTGAATCTTTCCTTTAAAAGTTGAAAATTAGTTTAAAACTCTCTATCTTTAGGTCTGAATTATTAAAATCTAACTTTTTAAACTATGCATATTCTTTTCCGTTTTCAAGAAGCTTTTAAAACTCCATTAGGAGACTTATTTGCTTTTCTGCTTGTGGCTACTTTAACACTCTCATTTTTTTACTTTTACCTCTGGTTTAAGCTGAAAAAAACACGCCATCTTATTTTAAAACATCAATCCGAATTCAAAAAGACAGAGAAAAACCTTAAAGAAGTTACGTTTTTAGAAGAGGGAATTGCTGATTTTTTTGGAAAAAATCAAATGGTAGCTTGGGCAGATGGCCGCTTTGGTAGGAGTATTATTTTTTATCCTGAGCTTTGTGATGACTCCATGATCCACCGGTTTAGAAATTATCACCTGGCTATGCAACAATCTGACGAATCCTACTTTCCCAGAAATACGTTTAAAGAAAAAAACAATTTACTCGTCAACATAGAAACTCAGTATGTTAAAAGAGATGGTAAAAGTTTAGTGAATTTTGCTCATATTTGTGAGCAGTCCACTTTAACTATCTCCGATAAGGAACACTTTTTAGTAAATCTTGCTCATATTTTAGAGGCACTACATCAGGTTCATACTGAAGAAGGTGAACCTCTTTATCATGGTTTTTTATTACCACAAGCTTTTTACCTCACACTAGATCTTGTTAAGAAAATAACAAATATTTTTGTGGCTTACCATGGCTGTGCTTTTGCTGTTGGTAGAGATACTCACGCTCAGTGGATACAACATGTTATACAAGGCGATGTAAGAATAGATTCGCAGGTTAAAAAACAACTAGAAACCTTCAGCTTTATATTCTCTCCAGAACAAAGAGCGCTTACTGAAAAATATAAAGTAGGTGTTCAAAGTGATTTTTACTCTTTTGGAGCTCTTGCAGGTTTTCTTTTCTTAGAGTCCGAATTTCGATCTATTGAAGATCTGAATTTTGATCTTATTCCTCGAGAATGGCGCACATTTATTAGAGAATGCCTACAGGAAAATCCTTTTGATCGCCCGCAAACGTTTTTAGAGCTCAAAGAACACTTTTCTCACCCTGATCTAGAGTTAGCACAATCCTATGCCTATTCGGAGCCGGCTGTAGTAAATAGTAAAAATGCCCTGAAACAAGAAGCCTTAAAACCCTTCTTTGATCAAGTTCATAAGATGAAATCTGAAGAATCTCACTTTAATGAAGCGTGGGATAAGGGTTATAAGGCCATAAAGTTTGAAGCCTGGGACACAGCTTTTAGTATCTTTAATGAGATGATGAAGGTAGATCCTCAAGCTTTTAATGCTCATTTAGGTCTTGCTCTCACTTATTTTCAAAAAGGAGAACAGGAAAAAGCTAAATTTCACTATCTTCAGGCCAAAAAAATAGACGGTAAAAAGATTGGCTCTTTCCACCGTCTAATTGCTTTTGATGTTTAAATAAATATAATTATCTAAATATGGGCAGGCTCTACCTGGTCTTTCATAGAAACACTATCCATAGCGACTCCCATAATATGTAAACCGTTATCTACATAGAGAGTGGTTCCTGTAATCGCTGAAGATGCGGAAGATAATAAAAATTTGGCTGATTTACCTACTTCTTGAGCTTCAAGTTCCTTTGTAAGTGGAGCATTTGCTTTTGAATACTCAATCATCTTATCGATAAATCCAATCGCTCGAGCCGCTCTACTTCTGAGAGGACCTGCAGATAGAGTGTTAATACGAATATTCCATTTACGACCCGCTTCAAAGGCAAGCGACTTGGTATCGCTTTCTAAAGCTGCCTTTGCTGAACTCATTCCTCCACCATATCCAGGTACCGCTTTTTGAGAAGCTAAATAGGTCAAGGATAGGACAGAGCCTTCAGAATTCATAATAGGTCCAAAATTCCTCACCATACTTACTAGTGAATAAGAGGAGGCTGAAAGTGCTGCCAAATAGCCCGCTCTTGAAGTGTTCATAAGAGTATTTTTAATTTCAGGACTATTTGCTAAAGAGTGAACTAAAATATCTATTTTACCAAAATCTTGCTCAACAAGTTTTGCAACTTCAGAAATAGTATAAGGCCCTACATCTTTATATCTCTTGTTCTCTTTGATATCCTCTGGGACCTCTTCAAGAGAATCAAAAGCAGCATCTAATGGATAAGCTTTTGCAAATTCCATGGATTGGCCGTTTGCAAGCTTCATAGACTCATTAAATTTTCCATTTTTAAGGCTTGTTTGGAAAATCTTAAAAATAGGAGGCCATGTTCCTAGGATAATTTCACAACCAGCTTCTGCAAGCTCCTTCGCTATAGCCCAGCCATAACCTTGGTCATCTCCAATACCCGCAATAAATGCTCTCTTACCTTTTAAATCTGACATATTTCACCATCGTTAATAACTAAAAATTCATGTTTATAGCATAACATGAAATATCAATAGAATCAATGTGTTAAAAAATATCTTAACGCGTAGAAATAAATTTTTTGAGTATAAAGTAGGGGACTAAACGTCTCCAAATGGAAGCTTTTTTCTCTAAATGTGCCACTTTTCGGCCCATTTTCTTGATTTCGGTGACATAATGATCTAGACGTCTTAGATGTCCATGTAGTGTGTAAAACTTTTTTTGAGGGAGAGCTGGAGAGCCACCGTAAAAACCGGGCTCTTTAATGTTTTTAGTGACCCCTGACTGCGCTGCAATAGTAACATGATCTGTAAGCTTAATATGCCCGACAAGGCCTGCTTGACCTGCAATGACATTGTATTTACCAATATGTGTTGATCCAGAGACCCCCACTTGAGCAACTAAGATACTATTTTCTCCTACTTTAACACCGTGAGCAATTTGCACAAGGTTATCAAGCTTTGTTCCAGAAGCTATGTGTGTATCATTGAAGCGACCTCTATCAATAGTGGTATTGGCTCCTATTTCCACTCGATCTTCAAGAATGACTCGGCCTACTTGTTTTAATTTTTCGTGGTGTCCTTTTTCATTGGTAATATAGCCAAAACCACAAGAACCAATAACAGCTCCGGGTTGAATAATAACTTCATTACCAAGCTTACAGTTTGCTTGAATAGTTACCTGGGAATAAAGCTTGCAATTAGAACCTATTTCTACATGAGGACCGATATGAACATGCGCTTGAATAGAAGTATTAGCACCTATTTTTGACCCCTGATCAATGACGCAGTAGGGACCAATTGTTATACCTTTGTCAAGAGCAACAGTTGGATGTACAATAGCTGTCGGATGAACGTTCTTGAACCCTGATTCGTAGATGGTAGGATCAGAAAATAAGTTGATTAAAACTTGAAAGGCTTGAGAAGGTTCAGAAGAAATTAAATAGTTTTTGACATTTTTGAAATCGGGGAGTTGTTTCGTAAAAACAACTCCCGCTTTCGATTGTTTGAGTTGCTTCAGATAAAGGGGATTTGCTAGAAAACTAGCTTGCTCCTTTGAAGCACTTTCCAAAGTTTCAACCCCTTCAATCCTATATTTAGGATCACCTATCAATTTAGAAGATGTAAGTTTAGAAATTTCTTCTAGTGAATAGGAGGTTGAAGTTGGCATTACTCAAGCTCTGTTTTAGTTTCATTTTCTTTATGAGCTGCAATCTCTGGTTGGAAGTGACGATTCAATTCCTGTACAACTAACTGAGTAATTTCCAGAGGTCTCTTAAAGTAAAAACAACTCTCTTGATTCATAACAAGGTCCAAATTATTTTCTCTAGCGAGGTACTCAGCGGACTTAGCCACTTGCTCAGATACAGTTTGGAACATTTTCATTTGAGCTTGGTTTAAAGCTTGGTATGCTTGGTTTTGCAATTGCTGAATCTCTTCAGAAAGATGTGCATATTGGCCTTGAAGCTCTTCTTCAGCTTGAGCTGAAATGGTATCCAAATAGTCTCTTTTCTTAAGCTTTTCCATTACTTCAGAAAGCATTTTTTCTTTGCCTTCTAAAGTAGAGACCATTTCATTACGCATAGCTTCGAGCTTAAGTTGCTCTTCTTGTCCTACATATGACTTTTCAAGGCAAGTTCTAAAGTCAACAACACCCACTCTTATGCCTTCTTCAGCGGTGTTAGAAAAAGCAAGAGTGCAAGCACTTGCGCAAGCCAGCAATAGGCCTGATTTGATTATCTTTTTTAAATTCATACGTTCTCCTTAAGAAACTAGGTTTGTTTATTTTAAAAAGGTTAAAAACTTCCATTCATTGAAATGAAGAATCCTTGCCTGTCATTATCATTTTCTGGATTGATTGCATGTCCCCAACCCAGCATAAGGGGGAGGGTTGAAAGGGCTGTAACTCGAGCTCCAACTCCAGTCGATGCTCTTAAAACATTTACTTCAAAACGATTTGAGCTTAATGATCCAGCATCCACGAATGTAAAGAGATCAATTCCTGGAAGAAGATTAAAAGCAATCTCTTGTGAAAGGACTACCGAGCTTATACCTCCTTTAGGCTCTCCAAAAGCAAATTGAGGACCTACTGAGAAAGGTCTGTATCCTCTCATGACTGTTGTATCGGCTCCTAAAAAGAGGCGTTCCCCTAAAGGAATTGTTTCTGATGTGGTCGGAGTGATAGGCAGAATAAAGTTAAAATCGGCTCTGGTTTTAGAAACAAGCTTTTTGGCAAGCGGTATGTAATAGGAATTATTATAAGAAAATGTACCGAAGAAAAAACGACCTCCAACTCCTGCATACTCTAACTTTAAGTCGGATTCAAAGCCCCTTGTTGCTCTATAAAGATTGTCTTTAGAGTTATATAGCAAGGAAAAACCAACAGCTGATACAACACCATTATTATTGGCTTGGTCATAAAGACCTGCAGGTACTCCACCATTTACTTTAAGCTTTAGGTTTCTAAGGCGGTAGTAGGTATTGAAACTCAAATAACCGTTAATATTGCAGAATGAATGTACATTTGTTGTTAAAGAATTAATAACATAGTTGCTTGACTGGATTCTACTTAAGTTTTTATTAACATTTACGCCAACTGCCCAGTTGGAATCTAAAAAATAAGGCTTTGTCCATGCAACAGAGTAATCATCTAATTTAGCCCCAAGACCTGTTTTAACTTTAAAGTATTCTCCAGCTCCTCTGAGAGCTCCAATACCTTTAACAGGAAGATCAAAAATACCTGCAATGTTGAAGTTTCTTTCCACAACTTCAACTCCTCCAAAAACATTGTCTACAGAACTAAAACCACAAAATAAGCCCATATTACCTGTTGAGCTTTCCTGAACTTCTATGTTCACATCTCTAATAGGTGCTTTAATTCCCTCTGTGGATGAAGAAGGGGAAGCGTAAACATTTACGTGTTTGTAGTACTGAACATTTTGTAGACGCTTTTGAGTGAATTCAAGCTTATTCGTATTAAACGTATTGCCCGGTTCAAGTAATGTTTCACGTAAAATGACTTTTGATTGAGTCCTATTGTTTCCAAGAACTTTAATGAGTCCTACTCTATAGGGAGCTCCTTCGTCAATTTTGAACGCAACAGAGTACACTTCATCAGTTTCTATAAGGTGTGGCTCATAAGCAACAGTCGCATCGATATATCCTTTTTTTCCGTAAAAAGCGTTAATCCCATCCACTGTTTCCTGTATTTTTTCTGGAGAATATACAGCACCTTTTTTAACCTTAACCAGCTCTTGGATTTCTTCTGAGCTGCAATCTTGATTGCCTGTAAAAGTAATATCTCCAAAAGAATATTCTTGGCCACGATCTGCAATAATATCTACTTTAATACGGTTCTTTTTAGATGATTCAAGGACTTTAATTTCAACTTTAGCATTAGCGTAACCCTTGTTTCTTAAAAACTGGAGAAGAGTCATTTTATCATAGTTCATGATTTCTTCATGATAAACTCCAGCTTTAGAGTATAAGCTTAAAAGAGGGGTGTACTTTTTAATGTTAATCTTTTCGCTAAGTGTTTTAACTTCTTCGTCTGTAAAACCTTGGTAGGTAACAGACTCTATAAGACCAGAAGTTCCTTCTTTAATAAAAATTTCAAGAGCAACCTCATTTTTTACAGGATCCTTTACTAAATCATAATCAAGTTGAGCTTCGAAGTATCCTTTCTTTATGTAGAATTCTTTTAACTTGTGAAAGCCTTTATTGAAATTTTGACGATTAAAAATAGTCATGGAGTGTGTTCCCAGTTCTTTTTCTAACCGTGACTTCTTAAAATGAAAATCTCCCTTCCAGGTAATTTGGCTAATCAAAGGTCTTAGCCACACGTCAAGCGTAATATGTACTTCGTCATCATGAACAGAAATAGAAGGATTTATTTTATCGTAATCTTTTGATAACAATTTTAAGTCTTGGTCAAAAGTAGTTTGAGAAAAAGGCTCTCCTACTTTTGTTTTGAGCTTGGTTTCGACAACCTTAGTTTGAAATGCTGAGTCTTTAGGTAAGTCTTTAGCTTCAATAGTTATATTTACAATAGGTTTGTTTTCATATTGCAGATTATCTCCCTTTAAAAGAGCAGGAGTCATCAAAAGTGCGAGAAGCAAATAAAATAGATGTTTATTCATATATGTTTAATCATTGTAATATTAATAGGAGGATTATCCTATGAAAAAAGTGTTATTAATACAAGTCAAAAGCCTAACCTTCCTGAAAGTGCACGAGAAAGCGTATTACCATCAATATATTCAAGCGAACTCCCTACTGGAATTCCAAATGCAAGTCTCGAAATAGTGATGTTTTTCAGGTTGAGCTCCTTCTTTAAAAATAAAGTAGTGGCATCTCCTTCAATTGTTGAATCCAAAGCAAAAATGATTTCCTCAAAAGAGAGCTCTTCTATTTTATGCTTTAACGGTTCAATATTTAAGGTCGTTTCATCGCGATGATGCATTGGAGATAAAAGACCCCCTAGAACATGATACAAACCTTTATAACAATGAGTTTCTTCTAGAGTGAAAATATCTTTTGCATGGGCCACAATACAAAGCATTTTTTTTGAACGCTGTGGGCTATTGCAGTATAGGCAATTATTTTTTTCAGCAATGGCACCGCAAGAAGAACAATAGTGAATTTGAGACTGTATTTCAAGGAGGGTTTGACTGAAGGCTTCGATCTGAGAAGTCGGCCATTCAAGAACTTTAAAAGCAAATCTTTCAGCACTTTTTTGTCCAATTCCGGGAAGTTTTTTAAAATTTTCTATAATGAGTGAAAGGTGTGGGGGAAAGTGCATAGATAATTACTTAGAATTAAGATTATGTAGTAAAAAGGGCTTTGTATAACTGCTAAAGTCTATTTTTTCAATATCGAAAATGCATTATTTTTATTTGCTAATAGGTTTAAAAAACATAGTTCTTCAAGAAAAAATTAAATTCTGCTAAGCTGTACCATCGAACACCAGATGAGCATCTTGATAAAGTCGGCTCTTTTCTCCTCTTATCTTAAATTTAGGTAGACTAGTCTGTGATTGGATGTTGGGAGGCAAATTGAAAATAATGAATAGAGGTTATAAATTTTGAGCACCGTTTTAGTTCCTGTGAAGAAAACTTCTCAAGAAAATTCTATTTATACATCTGAAGATCTCTCTTTAGTGCTCTCTCTGCCTATTCCTAAACATATTGCTATTATTATGGATGGAAATAGAAGGTGGGCAGAGCGTAATCATCTCCCAATTGAAGCGGGACATGTGAAAGGGGCTGAGCAGTTAAAAAAAATTGTTACAGCTTCTATGGAACTTGGGATTGAAAGGCTGACAGTTTATTCTTTTTCTACTGAAAATCGAAATCGTCCTGCTGGAGAAGTCTCCCTCCTTTTGTCTTTGTTCAAAAAATATTTGATCCAAGAAAGAGAAGAAATGAAAGAAAATGGTATTAAGTTGGATACTATTGGCGACCTTAGTCTGTTTCCTGCTGATCTTCAAAAAACTATCAATGAATCTAAGGTTTTGACCGAAAAAAGTAATAAATTTAATTTGGTTTTAGCAGTTAATTATGGGGCCAGAGACGAGATTAAGCGAGCGGTTCAAATAATTGTTCAAAAACAAATCTCAAATCCTCAAAAAGAAATACAAGTAACGGAAGAATTAATTCAAAGCTGCTTAGATACAGCAGGTTGGTCTGATCCTGAGCTGCTCATTCGAACTTCAGGTGAAATTAGATTAAGTAATTTTTTGCTTTGGCAGATTTCATATACTGAAATTTATTTTACTGAAACATACTGGCCCGAGTTTAATCCTGATTGCTTTCTTGAGGCGATTACAAATTACCAAAATAGAAAGATACGGCGAGGTTTATAAATGAATGATATTAAAAGTAGGGCTGTCAGCTTTTCCGTGAGTCTATGTGTGGTATCAGCACTACTTATTTTTTCTAAAATAGTATTAGTTTCAATTATATTTGTAGGAGCCCTTGCTATTGTTATATCTATTGCTATGTGGGAATTTTATAAGATGGCGGAAAAAAAAGGGGTAAAACCAGCTTATGTTTTAGGTATTGGTGGGGCTCTTTGTTATCTTTTTACCACTTACTTAGCTCTTTTTTTCCCAAGCTGGAACTCTGTACCGCAACTAATATTGGGAGTTTTGCTTTTTCTCCTTTTTTTTCAAAACCTTTTTTGTTCCAAAAATGCCCTTCATAAATTATCGATATCGTATTTTGGAATTATCTATATAGCGATCTCTTTGACCTTTATTTTAAAAATTAATTATTTCTATTCTGTTGATGCTCCAATATCCGGGCAGTGGTGGTTGATGTATTTACTGGTTGTGACTAAGTCAACTGATTTGGGAGCCTATTTTACTGGAAAGTTGTTTGGTAGAAAAGCTTTAGCTCCTATGATTAGTCCTAAAAAAACGATAGAGGGTTTAATAGGAGGCATGGCTTGCTCACTTGCAGCTAGCTTTTTACTCATATACTTGACTCCTCATGTCTATGAGCAATTTAAAATTCCTTGGCTTTTTGCTTTACTTATGTCTTTTATTTTATCCATTTTTGGTCAATTTGGAGATTTAGCAGAGTCTTTAATAAAGAGAGATGTCGGAGTCAAAGATAGTAATAGAATTAAAGGTTCGGGTGGAATTTTGGATATGGTGGACTCAATGATTTTTGTCAGTCCAATTTTTTATTTATTTTTAGAATATGGAAACATTTTATGATTATAGTCATTGATGGGCCTTCGGGTGCTGGTAAAAGTACCCTTGCAAAAAAACTAGCAAAGGAGCTTGGAATAGCCTATTTCGATACAGGAGCTATGTATCGCTCTGTTTGTTGGTATCTGATGGAAAAAAAGGTGTCTTTATCTGACGCAAAACAAATTAAAGAATCACTTAAAAACTTTACTTTTGAACTAAGAAAAGAAGTCGGTGAATTTCGTTTTTTTGTTAATAATAAAGATGTTTCTAATTTAATTAGAGCTAGCGAAATCGATAAAAATGTATCCCAAGTTGCAGCTTATCCCTTTATCAGAGAATCATTAGTTCACTTGCAAGAAGAGTTTAGTCAAACTGAAGGAGGTGCTATTTTTGAAGGAAGAGATATGGGTACAGTTGTTTTTCCCAATGCTGAGCTTAAATTTTTTCTCGTAGCTGATCCAAAAGTTAGAGCCATGAGAAGGTATGAGCAACTTAAAGAGCTCTATCCAAATGCAACTTATGATTTGAAGGAAATAGAAAAATCTATAATTAAAAGAGATGAATATGATTCAAATCGTACTTGCTCTCCGCTTAAAAAGGCTCAAGATGCTCATCTCATAGACGCATCAGATAGATCAATTAACGCTATTTTACAAATAATGCGGACCTTTGTTGAGGAGCAAAGAGCATGAAGGCTAAAAAATCTTTTCTCTTTTATCGATTTTCTAGAAAACTTACGGAGTATTTTTTTAAGTTTTTCTATCGCTCTAAAATATATGGCGCAAAGGCTCATTTTTTCAAGGGAAGAGCCGTTATTGCAGGGAATCATGTTTCAAATTATGACCCTCCATTTGTGGGCGTAGCCTGGAAAGAAGTTATTCACTATTTTGCAAAGCCCTCTTTATTTGAAAAACCTTTGCTTAATTTTTTACTGAGATCTTACAATGTTCACCCATTACCCTCCGATAGCCCTACTACTGCCATTAAATATATTTCTGAACTTCTAAACAAAGATTTCAAAGTTGTTATTTTTCCTGAAGGCACACGTTCAGAAGAAGATAGAATCATAGATCCTAAACTTGGATTTGCAATGATTGCTTATCGTACAAAGAGCCCTATTATTCCCGTCTATGTAGGGGGAGCCTATAAAATTTGGAACAGAAAGAAAAAATGGCCCAAACCTTTTGGAAAACTGATTTGTGTATTTGGTTCTCCACTCAATTGGGAATCTTTCCAAAATTTAAGTAAAAAAGAAGCTCAAGAGAAAATGCTCCAGAGATGGCAGTTAGCTGTTGAAAACTTGAAAAGTTGGTATGAAAGTGGTGCAAAAGGGTTACCTCCTTAAAAGATGTGTAAAAAAAGATTCAAATAAATTAAAATGACCCTTCTTAAAAAAGTGGAGATTTGGATGACTAGTGATTTGATTAGGAAAGTTTCAAGTGCAGATTTTAAAGATACAATACAGTCAGGCTTGACTCTTGTAGATTTTTTTGCAGAGTGGTGTGCTCCTTGCCGTATGCTCGTGCCTGTTCTTGAAGAAATAGCAGAAGAGAAAAAGGGAGCTTTGAAACTTTGTAAAGTAGATATTGACCAAGCTCAAGATATTACTAACGAGTTTCAAGTAACATCAGTCCCAACTCTAATTCTATTTAAAGATGGAAAAGAGGTAAATAGAACTATCGGTTTGAAAGGAGCGGATGAGTTAAGAGAGCTTATTTCTCAAAGTAGCTAGGACTCCTTAATAATGGCGTATATAGCCCTACTAGCAGGTCAGGGGGTTATGCCTCGGCATATGATAGATGAAATTCATTCATCCGGTAAAAAAGTTTTACTTATTGCTATAAGAGGTGTAACTCCAGAACAATTGGTAGAAAAAGCCGATAGTGTTGATTGGATATACATCACTCAAATAGGAAAGGCTAGAAGACTTTGTCTTAAATATAAAGTGACAGAGGCTGTTTTTGCCGGACTTGTGCACCATAGCCATATTTTTAATTTATCTTTGTTTAGACTTGATTGGCTTACCATAAAAATTCTCCTCTCTCTAAAAGATTTTAGAGCGAATGCAATTTGTAATAGAATTATTAAATGTTTTGAGGAAAAAAAGGTTCAGTTTATGAGCACAACTAAAATTTTACGAAAATACTTAGCTCCTCAGGGTATTTTAACACGCCGTAAACCAAATAAAAAACAAATGGCAGATGTTGAGTTCGGATTGTCTCTTGCAAGAGAACTTGGTAGGCTTGATATAGGTCAAACTGTTGTTGTAAAAAATAAGTCTGTAGTAGCTTTAGAAGCTATGGAGGGAACTGACAAATGTTTACAAAGAGCTGGAGATATTGCAGGGCCTGGGTGTGTTGTAATAAAATTACCGAAACCTAATCAAGACAGTCGATTTGATGTGCCAGTTATTGGAAAAAATACCATCGAAAAGTTAGCTAAAATTAAAGGGTCCGTTTTGGCAATAGGAGCAAATCAGACATTCATTTTAGATTCAGAGGTCCCTCAATTAGCCGATGAATTTGGCATTGTCTTGCTCTCTATTGAAGTTTAATATGAGGATGAAGATAATTATTAGTAAAATAATGAGACTTAGTAGGTAGTATGAATCACCGAACTTTTAAGTTGAAACTCTTAAGTCTTTTGGTGTTTTTAACATCTATTCCCCAATTACTTGTTTGTAATCTACCCTCTATAGAAGAATTTCCCGACAATGAACGTATTTGCACCTACTTACACTTTTTAAATACTTTTCACGAAAGTTTAGGGCCTTCAGGGGACTACTCAAAAGGTGAAATTCAAATTGTACTTGATCCTGAAAAAATTCAAGAAATTGAAAGTCTACAAAAAAAGCGCCTCATGAAAAGAGGGCTCTCTGTAGATGATGCTACAAGGATGAGCCAGTGTGGTATTATTGATACAGATACGTATTGGATTTGGATTAGGGACGCTGTTGTTTTTCCAACTGGTTACGAGGGAACCTATAATAGAGTCGTTTGGCGTTCTGCTGTTGATGGCCCTGGTAATGTCGCTATTTTACCGGTTTTGAAAGATGGAAGAGTGATCTTAAATCTTAACTACCGGCATTCTACAAGATCTTGGGAAATTGAACTACCCAGAGGAGGACGCTTTTATGGAGAAACTCCTGAAAAAGCTTGCCGGCGTGGACTTAGATCTGAAACCGGTTGTTTAACAGATAGCCAAGTCTATTTGGGCTCAATCACAGCAGATACAAGTACAGTCACTACTGTGACTCCCGTTTTTTTAGGATATGTATCGGAGCAAATAGAGTCAGATCAAGATCCTTCGGAGGCTATTTTAGGCCTTATCACACTCTCAAAGCAGGAAATTAAAGAAGCCTTTATCAGAGGATTTATAGAGATTAAAATGAACGGAGAGATAAAAAAAGTCCCTTTCAGAGACTCTTTTTTAGCGTACGCTCTTCTTCAAGCAGAGTCCAAAGCCTTAATTTGAGTAAATAGTACGTATCTCTAAAAACTAATTGAGACAGGCAAAATTCTGTTGTCTAAGCCCTTCGTAAAGAACAATAGCAACACTGTTTGCTAGGTTTAATGAACGTTTCCCAGGTTTCATTGGGATCGTATAAAATTGCTCAGCCCACTTTTGATGATATTTTTCAGGCAAACCTGATGTTTCTGAACCAAAAATGAGTATCGCATCTTTTGGATAAGCTATTTGTGTATAGGTAGCAGTGCCTTTTGACGAAAAAAAATAGAAAGGACTCGTTGTATTTTCCAAATAATCTTCTAAGTTAGAAATCATCTCTACATCAACCCCGTCCCAGTAGTCTAGACCTGCACGCTTAAGATATCGGCTGCTTGTTTTAAAACCTAAGGGTTTGACAAAAAGCAAATCAGAACCTGTAATAGAACAAGTTCTGACTATGTTGCCTGCATTTTGGGGAATTTGAGGTTCAAAAAGAACAACTTTCATTACTAAGAAGGCTCTTTTGCTTGTTTTGAATTTGCTGCTAAGATTTCAATATCAAAAATCATTAAAGCATTCGGTAATAAAAAGCCGGTGGTTCCATAACCTAAATCAGGGTGTATGAACAATCGACGAGATTCACCTTCTTTGGCCCCAATAAGACCTTCTTTAAACCCAGCAATAGCATCATTCAGATCAAGAGCAACAGGTTCCATTTGATCTGATGTTCCAAAAATAGTTTCGTCTAGATACTTTCCAGTATAATGTACAAGGGGTGTACTGTTTTCTGAGATTTTAGATCCTTGTCCTTCTTTTAAAATGCTCACTTGAAGTTTGCCTGGGATAATTTCCTTAACTTCTTGATTTAGAGCATTTTTTTCTAAAAAGTCATTTGCTTGTGACAGATTCTGATCGGACATCTCCTCAAAACATTTTTTTTGAATTTGTGAGATAGCAGACTCATAATCTTCCTCACTTAAAGGAGACGCCTTACCCTCAAGCTCTTCTTTAATTCCTACAATAACATTTTCCAAATCAAACTGATAGCTAGGGTTTTCTATGAGTCCTTTGGCAACGATGTGACCAAATGCTTTTGAAATCACACCCATTTCAGGTAGGTTTGTTTCTTCGCTTGATACCTTATCTAAATTTTCTTCTGTATTCAGAGAGAATAAAGGCATCAATGCACAAACAAATAGTAAAAAGAGAGTTCTCTTTTTCATATTAAGCTCCTTCGTTACGTATATCTATTTTTAATTCATTTAATTGAGAAAGATCAACATCAGATGGAGAATCTAACATCAGATCACTCGCTTTTTGAGTTTTGGGAAACGCTATCACATCTTTTATATTTTCAGTATCTAAAAGTATCATAAGCATACGGTCTAGTCCAAGTGCGATTCCTAAATGTGGAGGCGTTCCAAATTCTAGAGCCTCGACAAAAGATCCAAATTTTTCTTTAATTTCAGATTTTGAAAGCTTTAAAAGAGAGAAAATTTTCTCCTGAATTTTGGAATCGTGGATTCTCTGAGAGCCGGAAGCTATTTCATAGCCATTTAAAACAAGGTCATAACTCAAGGATCTCGTTTGATGAGGCTTTGAGTCCAGAAGTTCCATATCTTCTGGATGAGGGCAGGTGAAGGGGTGATGGCATGCCTCTAGCTCTCCATTGTCTCCTCGTACAAAGAGAGGAAAGTCTGTAACCCAAAGAAATGCATCTTGTTCCGTTTTTATCAGCCCTCTCTCCTTTGCAATATGACGTCGTAACTGATCTAGAGCTTGATTGACACGTGATTCTTGGTCGGCAACAAAAAACAACAAGTCATTTTCTTCCATTTCAAATAAATTAATGAGCTCTTTTTGAAGAGTTTCATCAAAAAATTTGACGATACTTGAGTTTAGTTTGCCATTTTGAAACTTCATCCAAGCCAAACCTTTTACTCCGAACTGTGACACAAATTGTGTGTGTTCATCTATTTTTTTTCGAGATAAGTCTGCTCCTTGAGGTACACGCATCCCTTTAATACAGCCTCCCATTTTGAGCTGATCTAAGAAAACAGAAAAAGAAGAGCGTTGAGCTATATCATTTACTCTATGAAGCTTTATGGGGATCCTTAAATCTGGTTTGTCTGTCCCATAGGATTCCATGCAAGTTTCATAACTAAGGTGCTTAAAAGGAGCTTGTATTGTTTTATCTACACATGAAGAGTAAATTGACTGAAATAGAGATTCGATAATAGCAAATAAATTTTCAATAGTGTCGAAACTCATTTCAATATCTATTTGAGAAAATTCAGGTTGCCTGTCGGCTCTTAAATCCTCATCCCTAAAACAACTGCAAATTTGAAAATACCGATTTAAACCCCCAATCATTAAAAGCTGCTTAAACATTTGAGGAGATTGTGGCAAAGCATAAAAAGTACCCGGATGAATTCGAGAGGGGACTAAGTAATCTCTTGCTCCCTCGGGAGTTGACTTAGACAGGATGGGAGTAGTCACTTCATAGAAGCTTAGGTCACTTAAAAAATTTCTAACGTTCAGCATCACCTTATGGCGCATGCGTAAATTGTGTAATAAGGGGCCCCGTCTTAAATCGAGGTATCTGTACTTAAGCTTTAAATCTTCTCTAACCTCTTCCTCATCACAAATAGAAAAAGGAGGTGTTTTTGCTTGAGAAAAAATCTCTAAGTGCTCCACTTTAATTTCAATATCACCCGTTTTCATTTTAGGATTTTGCATGCCCTCAGACCGGGGAATGACTGTTCCCTTAACTTGAAGTACCCATTCAGAGCGTAACTGATGTGCCAGTTTGTGGCTTTTTTGCTCTACATTTGGATCAAAAACAAGCTGCGTAATTCCGCCAATATCCCTTAAGTCAATAAAAATTAAGCCGCCATGGTCTCGCCTTCGATGGACCCAGCCTGAGAGTGTAATACTTTGAGCTATATCTGATTTTCTTAGTTCACCACAGTGGTGTGTCTTCATATTATATGCCATTTTGAATTTGATTGATTAATGTTAATACCAGTTGATCAAGAAGAATAACCTGTTCCTTGCCAGTCGTCATATGCTTTAATTTGATTTGTTCGTTTTGAAGTTCTTCCTCACCAATAATGGAAATATAAGGAAATCCTTTTTTATCTGCATATTTCATGATATGTTTTAATTTTTTCGAGCTGAAGTCCATTTCAGCTGAAATATCATGTACTCGAAGTTGTTTTAATAGCTTGAAGCAAACTTCTTTAGCAAGCTCCCCTAGAGGAATCAGTAAAATAAGAGGGACAGGTCTCGGCTTGAAAGAGCATTTTTGGGCCAGCATGATTTGCAATAGTCTTTCTATCCCCAAAGCAAAACCTACTGCTGGTAAATCAGGGCCGCCTAGCGTTTTAACCAAAGAATCATACCTTCCTCCAGCTGCAACGGTATCTTGCGCTCCTAAATCACCACATGCTATTTCAAAAACAGTACGATTATAGTAATCTAAACCTCTAACGAGTTGAGTATTTACTTTAAAAGGAATTTTGAAAATACGTAGAAGTGATTGTACCGCTTCAAAATGTAGCTTAGAATCTTCCTCCAAAAAATCAAGAATAGTAGGGGCGTTTGCAATAATTTTTTGATCTTCTTTATTTTTTGAATCTAAAATTCGTAAAGGATTTATTTCTAAACGCCTTTGACTTTCCTCAGAGAGTTTGTTCTTTTGAGGAGTTAAAAACTGGACTAAAGCTTCTCTATAGTTTTTTCTACATTGAGCATTCCCAATTGAATTAATATAAACAGTTAGATTGTGCAGCCCTAAATTTTGAAATAAGGTAAAGAGTAAGTCTATCAATTCAACATCTTGTTCAGGGGAATCTAATCCTATAACTTCTGCTCCAAACTGATAAAACTGACGATAACGACCTGCTTGAGGGCGCTCATATCTAAACATAGGTCCTAAGTAAAACAGTTTGTGACAATACATCTCATTGTATAGTTTACGTTCGACAAGAGTGCGAATCACAGAGGCTGTTCCCTCAGGTCTTAGCGTCAAGGATCGTTTTCCTTTGTCTTGAAATGTATACATTTCTTTACTTACAACATCGGTTTCTTGACCAATACTTCTAGCAAAAAGCTCTGTCTTTTCAAAAATAGGTGTGACAATTTCTTCAAATCCATATTTTTTTGAAAGAGAGCGCATTTCTTCATATAGATGTTGCCAATGGTGTGTGAGTTTCCACTCATCCTCTACTTTTCCTGTGGTTGGAAAAAGATCAAAAACACCTTTTGGAATTGAATAGGACATAAATTAAAACAGCGTTGATAAAAGTGGGCATTCTAACTGAATTCACAATTAAAAATAAATAAAAGGACGATGAATTTATAGGAAAGGTGACTTGTATATGAGAGTAAATAAAATTTTAACTTGCTATTTTTTCATTAAAATTTCTAAAGAGTATAGACATGAAAAAGACACTAGAGACCATTACCAATACACAGTACTATTTCTCACTCTTGCTAATTTTTTTTAGCTTAGGAATAGGAGCCCTTCCCTCTGCTGCTGCTTTTTATATCTTAGAAGAGTTAGGTGGAGGAGTTCAAACAGCGTCTTATGGAGTTTCTCTTTTTATTCTGGGAGCTATTACGACAAAGCCTTTGGCTCTTATCCTAGGGAATAAGATCGGAAAAATCTTGCTGATGAGAATTTGCCTGATCAGCACATTAATTTTCAGCCTCCCGATTTTTTTTATCAAAGATTACAACTTTTATCTCACCTTTAGGTTTCTGACGGGCTTTGCATCAGGGCCACTCTTTCTTATTGCGAACTCTCTGGGAGGGGGGATGAGACCTAAAGAAAAATTAGATAAATTTATTTTTATTTTAGTATTGCTGATGTTAATAGTTCCCATTTTTAGCGCTTCTTTTGGTGGTTTTATGGCCTATCAATACAGCTGGAAAGTAGCATTCTTTATTTTTAACTTTTTGCTAGTCCCTTTGATTTATTTATCTTTCACACTATTTAAAAAACAAGAAGCTCCTACCATTAAGGAACCTTTTGATGTCATAGGGTTTGTTACATTTTTTATTGGCCTGACATCTTTAGGGTTCTGTCTTGTCTTTGGGCAAACGATAGATGGATTTAGGTCGAATGCTTTTAACATAGTGTTTACAGTAGGGTGCTTATCTACCCTATTTTTTATAGGATGGAACATGTGGCAACCTTACCCCATATTAAAATTTCATATTCTTAAAGATAAAAAGCTCTTATTTAACCTAATAAATACGTTAGCTCTTTTTCTTTTCTTTTATGCCATTATTGTTATGTTGTCTTTTTGGCTGCACCTCTATGTGAATTATTCAATAAATTGGATTGCATTTAGTTTATTCGGAGTTTTAATTGGTCCTCTTTTTTTATACATAGCATTTTATTCGAGGAATAAATCTAAAAGCTTAATTTTATTAAGTATATCGCTATGTATGTTATCGATCATAAGTTTTTATATCTCATCGTTTAACTCGGAGGTTAATTTTGGGCGTATTTTAATTACTAAGTTAGTAGCAGGAATTAGTTTAGCTCTTGCGCTGCCCCCGATCATTTATAGTATAAAAAATTCAGTTGATCTTAAAGATTTTCCCCCAGCATTTTGCTTATTTGCAATGTTTAGAATGCTTGGAAGCTTTATAGGCGTTGCCTATTTTATAACCCTATGGGAAAGAAGAGCCATTTTTTATAATGAGCGATTAGGTGGCGAGTTGACCCCCTTTTCAGAGAATACCAGGCAAGTTCTAGATAAACTTAATTATTTTCAGTTTAGTCCACAAATGAAACTTCAAGGTTTGCAAGACGCATTAAATCGGCAAAGTCAGTCGCTTGCTTTGGACGACTGTTATTTCATAATGGCTTGGATTATGTTAGCCCTCTCAATTATATCACTAATTAACCTTCAAGTTGGTAAAAAGACTGTTTTTGAAGCCAGATCTTAAGATCGCTTTCTGTTATTTAGAAGGCTCAGGTGTGGGATTTATAGGTGAGTCTTGGTTTTCAGCAGCAACCGAAGATTTGGAAAAAAATAGAAGGTAGTTGGCTCGGCTCGGTTTGAATAAAAATCGATGCCTTAAAAGAATAGATGTAGCAGCTTGTTTTCTAGCTTCCAAAGCACCAGAAGTTAAATAGGGATTCTTTTTTTTAAGTTTTACAACTAGAAGACTGAAGCTGAGTGCAATCATGAAAAATAGCACCAGGATTCCTAGATAAATACTTCCTCTATCTGAAAAAATGACTCGGGCTGAGGATATGTACTCTGTTTGATTCATATGATTGCCCCTAACTTATTTTTATAAATCCGTAGTCTAATTATCTCTTGTTTTTCAATCAATAACAAAGAAAGTGTAGTAAAAAAAAATCAAATTCGTTATCAGTTCAACGAATTTAAAATTTGAATTATCCCTTTGTAAAATTTGATATTAAAATCATAATTCACTATACTATCCTTTTGATTTGCATAGAAGAATATTGATTAAAGAAAAAACTTTAGTATAAACTTGGGAAGACTATGAGCTCTATTTTAGATTTTATTAAACCCTCCGAACACGTTGAAGAACTTCAAGATAAAGAACTTGTCAAGAAGAAGTATCGCTACTGGAGAATTCGCATTTTCTATGCGATGTACATTGGATATGTTTTTTATTATTTTTCCCGCAAAAGTTTAGCTTTTGCAATGCCAATGATGATCAGAGATTTAGGCTTTGATAAAAGTCAATTGGGACTCCTAGGAAGTATCCTGGCTCTAAGCTACGGCCTCAGTAAGTTTGTTAGTGGTATCTTATCAGATAAATCCAATCCTCGGTTCTTTATGGCCTTTGGGCTTATTATCACTGGAATTCTAAACATCTTTTTTGGCCTCTCTTCATCCATTTTCTTTTTTGCTGTTTTTTGGGGACTTAATGGTTGGTTTCAAGGCTTTGGCTGGCCCCCCTGTTCTCGCCTGTTGTCCCATTGGTATTCTAAATCCGAAAGAGGAACCTGGTGGAGCTTCTGGAGTACTTCTCATAACTTAGGTGGAGCTATTATTCCTTTTGTAGCCACATACAGTGCTTACTACTTTGGCTGGAGATATGCTATGTATATCCCTGGAGTTATCTGTATTTTTGCAGGCTTCTTTCTTATGAATCGCCTCAGAGATACACCTCAGTCTCTAGGACTACCAGCTATTGAAAAACATCGTGAAGAAGACTCTTTTTCCGAGGAAGAGAGTAAGCTTATGAACAAGCAGCTTTCTTTTAAAGAAATGCTTTTCAAATATGTACTGACGAATGGTTACATTTGGATGCTGGCCTTGGCATCTATTTTTGTCTATATTGTTAGAACAGCTATGAATGATTGGACGACACTTTATCTTATTGAGGTAAGGAATTTTAGTTTAGTTGCAGCTGGTTCTTGCGTTTTTTGGTTTGAAGCAGGAGGCTTTATAGGAATGCTTGTGGCAGGTTGGTTATCCGACCGACTCTTTGCTTCAAGACGTGGTCCTATGAATGTTTTCTTTTCAATAGGAATGCTTGTTTCTTTATTAGGTTTTTGGCTTTATCCTGGAACCTCTCTTTTATGGAGTTCTTTTATTTGTTTCTTTATTGGATTTTTCCTTTTTGGACCGCAGATGCTTATTGGCCTTGCGGCTTCAGAACTCTCCCATAAAAATGCTACAGGTACAGCCACGGGTTTTGCCGGTTGGTTTGCTTATCTAGGAGCTGCAGTCGCGGGGTACCCTTTAGGACTTATTGCTCAAAAGTTTGGATGGGAAGGCTTTTTTATCATGATGGCTGTCTGTGGTGTGATGTCAGTCGTTTGTTTTCTACCCCTTTGGAACGCAGGTGGAGTCTCCAAAAAGAAACCAAAATTTGCAACCCCTGAACAAGCGACTAATTAATGACTTGGATACCTCTTCAGGTTCACTCCCAGTATTCAATTCTAGATGCAACAGCATCAATTAAAGATCTTGTTTCTAAAGCGAAAGAGCATGGAATTACGGCTCTAGCTTTAACTGACCATGGAAATCTTTTTGGGGCTGTTGAATTCTATCGTAAATGCATGGAAAATGATATCAAGCCTATCATTGGGTGTGAATTTTATGTAGCACCCAAAAGTCGACTAGATAAGACAAAAGAAATGGGTTCAAAAGTCGCTCATCAAATGACTTTAATTGCTAAAAATGAAGAGGGTTACAATAACTTAGTTAAACTATCATCGATGGGTTATCTGGAAGGTTTTTACTATTTTCCAAGAATAGACTACGACTGTTTAATGAAACATTCTAAGGGTTTAGTTTGCCTTTGCGGGGGGCTGTCTAGCCTTCTTGCTCAAAATGTCCTTCAAGAAAAAATGACTGAGTTTAATGAAGAGATTTTAAAACTTAAAAAAATCTTCAAAGATGATTTTTATTTACAGCTTAATCGCTTTAATATGGAACCGAGCTCCATAGAAAATGATGGAATGACGGCTGAGAGCTGGCTCGTTCAAAACTATGAAGAAGCGATTCAAAAGCAAGACAAAGTCAATTTAGCTCTAGTCAACGCATCAAAGGAGCTCTCAGTTCCTTATGTGGCAACAAATGATATTCATTATCTGAATAGAGAAGACTGGAAAGCTCATGAAATCCTTATTAATATTCAATCAGGAGAGCCTTGTGAAATTTGGGAAAAAGATTCTCTCGGAAATTTAAAACAAAAAAGGCCGAATCCTAAAAGGCGAACCTACTTTTCACACGAACTCTATTTTAAATCTCCCCAACAGATGGAAGAGCTCTTTAAAGACTTACCAGATGCGATTGCAAATACTCAATTAGTCGCTGAGAAATGCCACTTCTCTATTGATTTTGATATAAAGCATTACCCCGTATTTGTTCCTCCGTTTATGGAGAATAAGCCTTTTAGTGAAAAAGAGCGTATGCAAGCTAGTGAGCAATTTTTAAAAGATCTTTGTTATCAAAATATTCCAACAAGGTATGACGCTGATAAACTAAAAAAAATAGAAGAACTTTATCCAAATAAAAAACCTCTCGAATTAATAAATCAGCGCTTGGAAATGGAATTGGAAGTTATTCTTAGCAAGGGAATGGGAGACTATTTATTAATCGTATATGATTTTATAGATTGGGCAAAAAAAAATGGTATTCCTGTAGGGCCAGGAAGAGGTTCTGGCGCGGGATCTATTATTCTGTACCTCATTGGTATTACAGATATTGAGCCTTTGCGATTTTTTCTCTTTTTTGAACGATTTATTAATCCTGAGCGAAGTTCCTATCCCGATATTGATGTGGATATCTGCATGGATAAAAGAGGACTAGTTATTGACTATACTCTCCAGAAGTATGGGAAAGCAAATGTAGCCCAAATTATTACATTTGGAACCATGAAAGCTAAAATGGCTATCAAGGATGTGGGAAGAGTTTTAAATGTTCCATTAAGTAAAGTTAATCTAATCGCTAAGCTGATTCCCGAAGAGCTTAACATTACAATTGATAGAGCTCTAGACATTGATCCAGACCTAAATAATCAGTATAATCAAGATAGTGAAACCAAACGGGTACTTGATATGGCCCGTATTCTTGAGGGCTGTGTCAGAAATACAGGAGTTCATGCAGCAGGAGTCGTCATTAGTGGAGATCCTTTAGTGGAGCATATTCCCGTTTGCCTAGCTAAAGACTCAGAGCTCGCTGTAACGCAGTTTTCAATGAAACCTTTAGAATCCGTAGGGATGCTCAAAATGGACTTTTTGGGCCTCAAAACCCTGACTTGTATTCAAAAAGCTGTTGAGATGATTGAAGAAACTTCTCAGCTTAAAATAGATTGGACAGATCTTCCCCTAGACGATGCAAAAGCCTTTGAATTACTGCGACAAGGGAAAACATTAGGTATCTTTCAGCTGGAATCTGCTGGAATGGCAGACTTAGCTCAAAAGCTTCGAATGGATAAGTTTGAAGAAATTATCGCAGCGATTGCTCTTTATCGTCCAGGACCAATGAGCATGATACCTTCCTTCATCAATAGAAAGCACGGAAAAGAAAGTATTGAAATTGACCATCCCTGGATGGAAGAGATTCTGAAAGAAACCTACGGCGTCATGGTTTATCAAGAACAAGTGATGCAAATTGCCAGTAAACTTGCCAACTACTCTCTAGGTGAAGGGGACGTGCTTAGACGTGCTATGGGGAAAAAAGATGCAAAACAAATGGCGGAGCAGAGAGAAAAATTTAAGGATGGAGCTAAAGCCAATGGAATTAACGAGGAAACAGCCACTCTTATTTTTGATAAAATGGAAAAGTTTGCAGCCTATGGATTCAATAAATCTCATGCAGCTGCCTACGCTTATTTAAGTTATGTTACATGCTACTTAAAAGCTAATTATTCAAAAGAGTGGATGGCAGCTTTAATGACCTGCGACTCTGATGATGTCGGCAAAGTAGCTAAATTTATTCAAGAATGTAAAAATTTAAATATTGAAATTCTTCCTCCCGATGTTAATGAAGCAGGAAAACAATTTAGACCGACTCAAGAAGGTATACGTTTTGCGATGAATGCCATTAAAGGAGTGGGTGATGGCGTTGTTGAAACAATTATTAATGAAAGAGCAAAAAAAGGGCCTTTTGAATCGCTCTACCAGTTTTTTCAAAGAATTGACCTCAAACATGCAGGAAAAAAAAATCTAGAAGTGTTAGCACTAGCTGGATGTTTTGACTTCTGTGGATGGAGCCGTGATGAAATTGTTCTTAGTATAGAACCCATGTATGATGCGGCACTTCTCGATCAAAAAGAACAAGCAAAAGGAATTATCAGTTTTTTTTCTCTCATTCCCTCAGAGAGCAAAGAGCGATTTTCTACCCCTCCAAAAGTCACATCGCCTCGAACAAAACTAGACCAACTCTTTCTTGAAAAAGAACTTCTTGGTTTTTTTCTTACTCAGCACCCCTTAGAAAGCTATAAATCTCAAATTAAAACATTAAGTTGTATACCTCTTAAATCCCTTGGTGATATGGAAGTAGGAGCTGTTTTTAGAACTTCATTTATTATTGAAGATGTCAAAACTCGTATTGCAATGGCATCTCAAAAGAAGTTTGCCATTCTCATGATTAGCGATGGCGTGGAGCGATTTGAACTTCCTGTCTGGAATGATCTTTATGAAAAAACACAACATTTGATTTGTAATAATCAGCTGCTATGCGCTGTTTTACGTGTCGATGAAAGAGATGGAGTAAGAAGGCTTCATTGTCATTGGTTGGAAGATCTAAATAAAGAGATAAAACAACTGGTTCATGAATGTGATCAAGCCTATGATCAAACTAAATTACTTATAGAAAGAAGAAAAAGAGCTAAAGAGAGGAAAATGGCTTCTCCAACACCTAAAAAAATGGTCTTATCACTAAAACTTAAAGTCGACATAGATCAAATACATTTAAGTCAAATTCTTAAGTTGAAAAAACACTTCAGAACTTTTCCAGGAGATAGCCCAATAAAGATCTCCTTTTGTGAACAAAATAAAGTTATTGCAAATCTACAAATTGAATCTAATTGGGGTGTTGAAATAAATCAAACCCTTAGTAGACTTATTTTAAGTGTCTCTGATGCTATACAAATTGTAGAGGGGACGTAATTAACAAATGTCTTGAACATCAAAGAAAAATTAACTTTATTCTAAGAGCCCTGGACTCCCATGATTATTGGTGAGATGAATAAAAATGATGTTAAAGTTGCCAAACTTAAGTGAGAATTTGGTTAACACAAACATGAAGAAGATGAACTTTTTTTGTTGTTAAAGGTAAGCTTTATATACATTTTCAAGATCAGGATTGTTTCTTGGAAGAAGGAGAGATATTAATAGTTCCAAAAGGTATAGAACACATGCCTTCTGCCCCTAACAAAACACATGTCATTTTAACCAAAAAATATTGTGAATACTCGAAATGTTAAAGAAAAAAGCACCATAAAAAATCTAAAAAGACTATAATCCACACTTTCTAAAGTATACTAATTAAAGAGAGACTTCTCATGAAAAAAAATATTCTCCCATTTGCCGTTGCAATAGCATCTCTATCTTCTTTGTCAGCTGCAGTAACTAACCAAGAAGGACAAATTTCTAAGTCGGAGTTTACTCCTAAAATGAGTGCTATGGAACACTATAATACAGCCATGCAAGCAATGGAGCAAAAAAGCTGGAGAGTGGCATTACGTAACTTTATAGTTATTGGTATTCATTACCCAGATTCTCAAGTGGCAGAGGATGCATTCTATTTTCAAGCCGTTTGCAACTATCACCTTATGGAATACGATATTGCAAGCCGACATTTTTCTGACTATCTGACTCAAAATAACAGATTGCGCTACTTCGAGGATGCTCTGTCTTACAAGTTAGCTATTGCTGAAAAATTTAAAGAAGGCGCAAAAAAACATCTTTTTGATTCAGAAAAGTTTCCTAAATGGGCATCGGCTACTGAAGATTCTATGGCTATTTACGAGGAAATTATTTCTATAATTCCCAATCACGAACTTGCTGCTAAAGCCCTTTTGGGAAAAGCTAACTTAATGCACAAAATGAATGACTTTAAAGGAGCTATTGAAAATTTTCATACTCTGATTAAAAGATTTCCAAAACATCCCCTAGCCTCTGATGCCTATTTGGCGATTAATGAAATCTACTTTGAACAAAGTCACACGGAATATCAAAATCCCGACTTATTAGAGCTTGCTAAATTAAACCTTAATCGCTTTATTCAGAATTTTCCCAGAGATGGAAAAGTGGAAGAGGCTAAAGAGTATCTATCCATGATGGAAGAAATTCACGCTAAAGGGCTCTATAATACCGGGATTTTTTATGAGAGAACAAAAAAACCAAAAGCCTCTGTAATCTATTATGTAACCGCCCTAGAAAAATTCCCTAACGCTCCTTCAACCCAACGTTGTAAAGCAAGGCTCTCTCACCTGAAAGATGCTGTGAATGAATTGCAAGTTGTTGCTGAATTAACTCCGTGAAAAAGAGTCTTTGGCTTTTAGTTCTAGTTTTTACTCTATCTAGCTGTGGATACCAGCTTACTAAGGTAGGTCATGGCTCCTTAAAGACTAAAACTATTTCAGTGCCCTATGTTGAGGGGGATCAAAAAGGGGACTTTACCTCTACTTTAATTCATAACTTAGCAGCATCGGGACAATGGAGTTATACTGATGATGAAGGTGAGTTTACTTTAAATGTGACTCTTCTTGCTATTCGAGATGAAGAAGTGGGTTATAATTATGCTATTCAAAATGGACAAGTTAATAAATGGCTGGTTCCAAATGAAAATAATTTATCAGCCTTAGCTCTTGTAGAATTAATTGAGACAAGTTCTGGAGAAACTGTTATAGGTCCTAATTATTTATCTGCAAATGTGATTTATGATTACGATCCAAACTTTAATGTGGATAATTTAGTTAGATTTTCTTTAGCGCAGTACAACTTTCAACAAATTGCTGCCCGCACAGCCAAAATACCCCTAGAAGAGAGACTTTCTAAAGCTATTATAGAATATATAAATAATTCTTGGTAATATTCTTGACTAGAAAGATTTTTTTTTTTAAATTTGTTTGGATCTAAAACCAATTACTCTTCGCAGGGTTCTATGTCATCTACTCCACCACCAAATGTGTCTACAGAAGGTTCTTTTATTTCTTTAAATACTGGCTCTCCTCCACCCGAGCGGTCTTTATCTCCTGCTTTCAACCCTCGTGCACATCTACAAGAACGACCCCCTTCAGCAGCCAGTCCTGTGGGACTTGAATCACAGCGATTAAATCTACAAAATATTAAAGAAGAAGGTTCTAAAACCTCTCTGTTTGGGTTGCTATCAAGAACAAATGAATCAGAGGCGCAGATACGAGTGAGTCCTGAGGAGGATATTGAAGGAGCTCTGGGAGAGTTGTTAGTGGAGGTAAGTATTTTAGGGAGATATTGCGAGTCGGGTTCTGCTTTTGAAAGAGGGTGCTCTGATTCAAGAGGATTAACTCAGGTACATGTAGCTTATCCAGCCACTCTTTCTATTGAAGAAGTGACTAGTCTCTCCTCTGATTTAAGATGCTTAAGGGAGCGCCTGGAAGCATTTTCAGCCGTTGTTTACACTAAGTGCCCTGGCCAGGAATCAAGAGATATCTCTACTTCTTCTTTTAATTTAGAGCACACACCTAGAACACCCCTAGGAACACCGCCAAGAGCCTCCCTAATACATAGGCCAAATATTATGCCGAGTCCTCGAGGTGAAGAAACTATATGGCCTCTCCCAGATCCTACTGTAGGAGTTGTTGGTAATACCGATTCGCCCTATGAACGGACCTAAAAAAATGCATTGCTATTAATATTGCAAGTTGTCTAACCTCTTATCTTTATTTAGTAACCTAATTTAGAGGTAACTATGTTTTCAGATTCAACTCAATATCGTGTTTCTAGTCCTATTCCAATAAACGGACGTGTGCCCTTCTCAACACAAGGTTTGGGAGAGCCTTTCGACCTCAGAGCTTCCACATCAAATCCTGAGTTTTCCATAAGAGGAGATAGACGCTATTTTGAGCGTGCTTCACCACTAGTTGTTAGAGGTTTCTCTCCAGAGGAAGAGTTTAAAGCTGTTTCTACCCTACTAGAAAAAATTGCTCAGATGTCTCTTTCTCACCAATTGAATTTTGAGAAAGGAGAAGGATCTGTATTTGTTGCCACATCTTCTTGCTCTTCAGAAATAACCTCTTATCTAAGAACTGCTAGAGTAGCCCTTTCAACAGCATATAATTGTTTGAATGAACTTGAACAGTTTGATATACAGGTTTCTACTAATCCAGTCTCTAACGTTGAAAACGATACTTTAGGTTTTCAAATGAATGGTGAGGATTTTTTGAATTCACCTAGACAACAATCCACTTCTCCGTTTTGTCAAAGCCAACCGTCTACCTCTATTATCTTTGGTAAAGATGTAAATAGACCTGAATCTCTGTAATAAAATTTTTGATTATGGCTTCCAATTGCTGAAAAAGTAGAAGCCTGAAATAATTGTGCATCGCCGATCAGATTGTCCGCGCTTGGCTTTCTTAGTTATATGGTGTTTAGGATATTGGTGAGACGGTAGCTGAAGATATGTTTTTTTTGGCTTATAGCCCATCGACAAACTCCTTGATTTTTCTGCTTGTTGTAAAATTAGTAAGGCGCACAGGGTGTACGCCTTAACTATTTTAAGCGATTAATCGCTTTGTCATTGTCTTGTATATCTTGCAAAAGTTTTTGTAAGATCTTCAAAACAAGCCTTGGCGTATTGTAGGGTCCTCCAATAGAAAGAACCATTTCTAACTGTAGCTCATCATCGTGTTGCTGTGCTACTAACGCAAAGGTGACAGGAACATTTTCAACAAGATCTGGAACAATCCAGATAACAAACTCGTTATTGTATAGAGAAATCTTATCTGGAGATTCAATAATATTAAACATTTGGGTGAGCTCTTGCTCAGCATCTTCCATTTCTAATTCATTGCAATGCAATAAATTAAGATTTTGAAGGAAGGATAAATCAATTTTTACAATACCATCTGGAGCCCATTTTGATAAGTCTTCAGTGTACTTTTTGTAGTTTTCTTCAAGTTGCGCTGGATTAATCATATTTATCTCCAAAAGTCTTGTGCTAAGATGAGGATTTCTATTGACTCCTCTCAATTCCATCTCTTAGGTGACTTTTATATTTCTGTCCAGTTAAGATTAAACCTGAAAGAAAAAAAGACATATGTTATTGATTTCGAATGGATCTGTAAGCTAATCTACAGATAAGAATTTTTTAAGTTATTAATTATAAGTAGTTAGAGGTTTTTATATGAACATAAGCTGGCAAGGCTTAGTTGCCTTAGTTATTTTTGTGTTTGTCGCAAAATTAGAGGGTGCTCAAATCACAGGAATCAAGATTCACTCTCATGCAGCTATTCTTATTGATGGGGAAACTAAGCAGATTCTTTATGAAAAAAATGCCTTCGAAAAACATCCCCCAGCCAGTATTACAAAAGTCCCAACACTCGTTTATGCCTTAAAAAAACTCAAAGGCCAACACACTAAAAAGGTGATGGCTGATCAAGATTGTGTGGGCAGTATCACTAAGAAGCACAGCTTGCAAATGAAATATAATTATCCCGCTCACTGGATGGTTTTAGGCGGAACACACATGTCCATTCATAAGAATGAATTAATAAAGTTAAATGATCTGCTCTACGGAATGATGATTGTCTCCGCCAATGATGCTGCCAATATTGTTGCCAAATACTCCAGCGGTAGTATTTCAGGATTTATGGGTGAGCTAAATCAATATTTAAAGACAATTGGCTGCAGAGATACACAACTAAGAAACCCACACGGCTTGCATTATCCAAAACACCTAACCACTGCATATGATATGGCTGTCATTACAGTAGAAGGTATGAAAGATCCCATATTTCGTGAAATATTTAAAGCCACAGAGCGTTATCTACCTGGCACAAATAAACAAAATGAAAAGAAAATAAAAAACAGAAATAAACTTTTGAAAAAAGGTCATCTCTACTTTTATCCTTACATCATTGGTGCTAAATCAGGGTATCACGACCAAGCCAAAAGCACACTGGTAGCTGCAGCTAAAAAAAATGGTAAAACCCTTATTGTTGTACTACTGCAATGCCCAGGGAGTCATCAAAAGTATGAAGATGCCATAACTCTTTTCAAAGCAGGATTTCAAGCTCTTAAATAATTGGATAATCAAGTAAACTGAACACTTAATTTTTATGAGAAACTGTAATGAAGTTTAGTTTGTTTTTTTTCGCTGTCTTGCTTTGTGCTAAAACTTTTGCAGCTTTAGATATTGATCTTGAATCAGAATCTGCCATCGTCATTAATATCGATTCACAATCAATTTTATATGAAAAAAATGCAAATGAAACGCTTTTTCCTGCCTCTATTACAAAAATTGCAACAGCTCTTTATGCTTTAAAAGAAGTGGGAGAAGATCTGGATGTTATGATCACCGCAGATCAAGACTGTGTTGGCTCCATAACAACAGAGATGCAAAAAGCTATGAATTTTAATCACCCTCCACATTGGCAAATTATTGGAGGTACACACATGCAAATCGCTAAAGGTGATTCGTTCTCTCTAGAGACCCTTTTGTATGGTATGATGCTAGTTTCTGCAAATGATGCCTCAAATATGATTGCAAAATATGTTTCAGGAAGTATTCGCCAGTTTATGATTGATCTCAATGACTACCTTGAAGAACTTGGGTGTACAAAGACTCATTTTTTAAACCCTCATGGATTGCAATACCCAAAGCACACAAGCTCAGCTAAAGATATAGCACTAATTACCTCTGAAGCTTTAAAGCATCCAATGTTTAGAAAAATTATTCAAACTTCTAAATATGGAAATTTGAGAAATTCAAATTGTATGGTAAGAAAAGATTCCTCATATTATTACCCCCACGCCATTGGTGTGAAAACAGGCTTCCATTCGGACGCAAAGCATAACCTAGTGACAGCAGCTTCTTATGAGGGACGAACTATATTGGCAGTTCTGCTTAGAGGACCTTCAGAGGGCTCAAAATACGAAGATGCAAGAAAAGTTTTTCAGCTAGCCTTTTCTGAAAAATTAAAAGATGAAACCATCCTTGAAAAAGGCTCTCAACCTTTTAAGTACAAAATTGAAGGACTTAAAAAACCTCTGAAAACATATCTGGATAAATCCGTTACTATACAATACTTTCCTTCTGAAAAACCTCAAGTTACAGGTACCGTCTATTGGCACCCTCCCGCTCTACCCATACTAAAAGGAGATATTGTCGCTGACCTCATATTAAAAGATGAGCAAGGAAAAATCTTGAAAGAAGTTCCTCTCTATTCTGAAAGCAAAATAGCACCTTACTCTTTTAAAAAAATCGGGAAAAATATACTTAAGGTACTTGTCGCAGCAGGGCTAATTTGGGCTATGATAAGCTTACTAAAGAGGGGTATGAAATTCCTTAAACAACGTAAGCCAAGATTGGATGTCTAATTCTTCAGGTCTTGCCTTTTCTGAATGCCCCATTTTTTGGAGCAATATTCGTACGCTCTTTACATCAAATGGAAGAGTCGACGTAAGCATCTTCCTTCGTTGATTAAAACACTTTCTTACCATAATGAAAAAATCTTTGCTTTTTTCTATTTCAGGGGAGTGTAGCTTGAAAAATAAAGCAGATGAAACAACTCTAGGTTTTGGAAAAAAACAGTGTGGAGAAATATTAAAACAAAATTTTGCTGAGGTATAAAACTGTGAGAAAACAGTTAGGCTACTATAAGCTTTTAATTTAACAGGTGACAAAATGCGATCAGCTACTTCCTTCTGCATGATGAACAAGCAACTATGAATTTGTCTATATAGCGGGAAAAGTCTTCCTAAAATAGGGCTGGTTAGCTGAAAAGGAAGGTTAGAAATGATTTTGACCTTTTGACCTTTAGTTAAAATAGATTCAAGGTCACAGGTTAAAATATCTCCCTCAATAACGTTGACAGAAGGGGAGCTCTGATATTGAACTCTTAAACCTTCTGCAAAATCTCTATCTTTTTCTATAACTGTTAAATGAACACCTCTTTTAACAATTTCTTGTGTAAAAGCACCTGGGCCAGGGCCTATCTCAATAACAAAATCGTTTGGAGATAGATTGGCTTGATCAATAAACCGCTTTACCACATTTGCATCAACAAGAAAGTTTTGAGACAAAGATCTACTTGGTCTTTTGTTTAAGCTTCGCAAGTAGGAGTTAAGCGTTGATTGATGAGCCAGGCAAGTCATTTAATAGAGAAGGGCTCGAAATTGCTGGGTAATATTTCATCAAGAGATTCTTTCGTCACACCAAATCGTTCTCTTAAACCAGTAATATAAGAGCTAATTTCAACATCAACTTTAGACTGTATTAAAGCTTCCTTCAGTTTATCCTCAACTTCAGCAAATTCAATTTTTCCACCTGGAATATATTGAGCTAAGTAAAAAAGTCTGTAAAGTGGCTTTTTATCAACACGACTCATTTCTTCTACAGCATCACTGAAAGAATGTAGAGGCAAATTTTCTAAAATCTGTTTGTGATTTTGTGAAATTTCAGAATCTTTGAGTTGGAATTTATCAGAAATAGAAATTTCTTTAGCATCTAAATTATCCACCCTTTCCTTGAAAAGCAAAGCTAAAGTGTCAAAATCTTTTCCCTCTTTATTAAACTCTTCCAACAACTGCTTAGCCATTTGAGAATTTTCATAGGCATTAGGTCCTCTAAAAGAAAGAATGTGATACATCCAAAGGTCAGGCTTTTTATTTTTTTGAGTATAATCATCAAAAGCAGAAAGGAGATCTACCGGAGTTGTATTATAAACGCCCTTTAAATACAGGATAGAGGACATCATTCGTCTGACATAAATATCCTTCTGAGTCATTTGCCATGCTTCATCATAGCTTAAACCTATTTTATCGAGGTTTGTAATAATCTGAGGTCCAAAAAGGCGGTCGAGTTCTTGTCGCACGTCTCCATTTGTAACTTCAACTTTTCTATTTTTTGCATCAGAACAAATCAATTCATTATTAATCATATCATCGAATACATAATTCCAATTGCCCTTATAGAATTGATAGCGAGCAATTTCAGAGTCGATTAAATGGGGGTATTCTTTGTAAAAATAAGTGTCCATTTTTTTCATCACATCAATGACTGAAATAGGATGGTTATTAACGTTAGCTAAAACCCTATTGTCTACAATAATGCGAGAGGGTTGATCAGGTTTGTCCATCTTGCTCATGTTTAAATTGCCCCAGCTTGGAGCTGCGGATAATGTGACTGTAAGAAATGCAATAGCTGTTGTGAATAAATACTTCATATAGACCCTGTTTTTTTTTAGGCATGTTATCAAAAAAAGAAGTTTTTACAAAGAAAAAGAAAAAGATTAGTTTTTAACTAAGATCGCGCCAAAAAAACCATCCATTTCAGCATACTTATTTTTCGTTTTAATAACTTCACCATCAAGCTTTAAAGATAAGTTTTTTTCAAAGTAATCAACTTGTTTTTCATTCTCTTCTTGAAAAAGACTGCATGTTGCATAAACCAAACGACCCTGAGGTTTTAAATAGCTCATAGCTTCTTTCACAATCATACGTTGTGTTTCAATAAGGTTTTCAAGCATCTCCTTAGAAAATTTCCATTTCAAATCAGGATTTCTTCGGTAGGTTCCAGAACCACTACAAGGAGCATCAACAAGAACCCAATCCATATTTCCTTTTAAAGAATTTATCTGAGGATCATTTGGAGAAAGAATCTGAGCATTTTGAATGCCGGCTCTCTTTAATCTCTTTTTAGCTTGTATCAGGATTCCTTCACGAATATCGTGTAAATAGAGAACGCCTTGGTTTTTCATACGAGGAGCAATAGCGAGACTCTTGCCACCAGACCCTGCACAATAGTCCAAAACTTTTTGTCTGGGTTCTGCAGAAACAAGCTCAGCAATTAGCTGACTTGCCTCATCTTGCATTTCAAAAAAACCCTCTTTGAAGGCGTCGAGCTGGAAAAGAGAGGTCCTTTTTAAGACTCTAATAGCATAAGGGGCCGTACTAGCAGCCTCCATCTCAATTTCTGATTTAAAACGCTCTATAAAATCTTCTCGAGATATTTTAAGTGCATTGGCTCGCAAAGTAATCGGAGCTCTATCATTACTCATCAAAGCGAGTTTTTCAGCTTCAGCGGCGCCATAACTTTGCACCCAATAGTCTATGAGAACTTTAGGAAAACTGGTTCGTATATGAAGAGGTAAATCAGGATTTTTAATAGCTTCTGCGAGGTCTAATTTTTGATAAACCTCATACCGACTCTCCCAATCTTTTTTATGGGGAATAAAGTAGTCAAAGAGTCCACTCCAACGCACAAGGTGATAGACGATTTCAGCAATTTTTTTGCGGTCTTTTGATCCCAAAGCTTTATGTTGCCTGAAATATCTTGCAATCGTTAAATCCAAGGGGCCTCGATCAGTCTTGAAGATTGCGAAAAGTTGAAAGAGATGGTATTGTCTAAATGGAAGCATAAATTATAAAGTAATTTTTTTATTGATGAGCTCTTTGATATCCAACTATTTTAAACAAAAAAGCAGATTATTCATAGCGTTAACTCTATTGATTTCATGGGCGATTGTCGCTTTTGGGCAACCGGCTAGGAGCTCTTTTTTAGGCATACTCTCTAGCGTTTTAGGGCTGGCACTATTTTGGAGAGTTTGTTTGAATTTTTCAGAGAGAAAACAGCAGTTTTATCTTTCTTTTATCTGGTTTATGGCAGTTGAATCTATCCATTTATCTTGGATGACAGCTACTGAGTATCAAGGAAATTATATATATATTGTCTATCTTATTGTTCTTGCAGCTCTTAGTGCTCAATTTGGACTTTTAACCTTATTTATCTGTAAAAAGCCTTTCAAGTTTTCTTTAACAACTCTTTTTTTCTTATCTGGCTTTTGGGTCCTTATGGAATGGATCCGTCTTTTTTTAATGAGCGGATTTCCTTTTAACCCAATAGGACTTTCTCTATCTTCAACAAATACAGGAATGCAGTGGGCTTCTATTGGGGGGATCTACTTTCTTTCATTTTGGGTCGTTCTGACCAATTTATTTTTTCTCAAATGCCTTCTCAATTCCAGTAAATTATCCAATTGGATTACTTTTTCTTTGATTGCTCTAACGCCGTATTTATATGGTTTTAGTCAATTGAGTATACAAGGCTCTAAAATAAAAAAAGAAACACAGTATGTTAATGCTTTGCTCGTTCAAACAGCACTATCTCCTGAAAAAAAAACAGGAATGAAAGGGTACGATAGAATGCTGCCACCGCTAGATCAATGGGGAGCGATTTTTACTTATTTAGCTCCTTATCGCTCTAGTCCTATAGATTTAATTGTCTTTCCAGAAAGAACGGTTCCCTTCGCAGATACAACAGAACTCTATCCTATCGAATACGTGGAAAGATTAATACGTATCTCATTTGGAGAAAAGGCCTTAACTCATTTAAATAATAAAGCTGAGGAAAGAGAAATTGTCGATAATCTTTTTATATCACAGTTTCTGGCAGATTATTTTAAAGCACAAATTATTGTGGGTCTTGAAACCCTTGTAGAAGAAACTGAAGACGACTATGTAGCCTTTGCCTCAGCTTTTAGCTTTAGACCTTACCGTGAGCCAGAAGCTTATCATAAGCGTATTCTTTTACCCATTGTTGAATATCTACCCTTTAAATGGTGTGAAGATCTTGCTAAAAAATACCACATCTTTGGCTGGTATCAAAGAGGCCGCGAACCCAAAATATTTGAAGGGGATTTAAGGGTAGCTCCGTCCATCTGTATAGAGGAGCTCTATGGTTCGCTTATGAGAAAAAACCGCCTTTTAGGCGGTCAACTCTTTGTGAATATTACAAATGATGTGTGGTTCCCTGATTCCTTGCTTCCAAAGCAACACTATGACCATGGGAGAATCAGAGCTGTTGAAAATGGAACTCCTGTACTGAGATCATGTAATACGGGTGTGACTGTAGCTCTGGATGCTTTAGGAAGGGAAGTTGAAAATTTTCATACACATTTGAAAACCTCTCAGTGGAAACAAGGGGCCCTGCATGTTCAAGTACCTCGGCACCACTTCAAAACTCTTTACCTTTATGTGGGAAATTATTTGATTATAGGACTCTCAGTTATCTCTGTAATACTCAATCTTTTTTTTAACCAAGTCTTTATTTTTAAGAAATATAGCTCTTTTAATTCTTAGTCTATTTCTTTATCATATTTTAACAATTCTACTCTATATTAAGAGAATATTTAAGGAATAGGAGTATTAGATGACAAATATATTCAGAATAGGTGGTGGTTTAACATCATTAGCTGGAGCGGCTTATATGGCAGGAACAGCGGGTGTTGGATTTACACCAGTAGGTTTGGCTGCAGCAGGAGCTATGGCTGTGAATGGTGTCGGTGTAAAGAGTCTTGGACTCTCAGCTCTTGCTATGGCAACCTATAGCGGACATTGGCTTTACAACGGGGGGTTAGGAGATCTACTTGGAAGTCTTATCGGCAAGACTGTCTCTGAGGCTGGTAAAGTATTATCTGAAAGCTTTTCTAAAGGGGCCGAAGAGACAATCAAGAGTTTTGATTTCAAAAAAATAAGCGATACTTACTATGAAGAAATTATAAAAGTTGTTATCGAACTTGTTGATAAGGTCTCTAAAGAATCAGCAGACGTTCCCATTAACTTCGCTAAAAAAATAGCTAAGGATTCGATTATTAGAGTGGGTCCTTGGATTGTTTTAGGGACCGTGATTAGTGTGGGGACTCCTCTTGGACTATATTATGGATATAAACGATTAGTTCATAATATTGGTAAGCCAAAATTGGCTCAAGAATGCAAAAGTAATAATTTTTTTGACAGGGCAACTGAACTTGCAACGAATACAGTGAGTTTTGGATATTCTTCTGCCAAAACCTATTTTAAATGGTCTTATTTGAGCTCAATAACTACCTTTGTATCTGCGACGCTTATAGGAATTGCTAGCGAGATTTCATCATTAGCGCCAGACTATTCCTTTAAGGCAGATTGGACTCAACCGTTAATTCAGGATACATTAGGTGCTTGGGTGAATTATTTTGAGTCTTTTACTGAGAAGCCTCTAATATTCCCGACTGATAAATCTTCTCGAAACCTATTGAGCTATGACAACGTCTATGCTGGAACTACTGCTATAGGTGCAGCAGCAGTTGCTTTCAATGCTGCTAAGGGAATTTATAGTTATATTAGTTCCAATTGGGGCGTTTTACGCTCTAAACCTATTTTCAATACAGAAGTTAAAGAAAGTATTGACGATGTTATTTCAGCCACAAAATATATTAAAAGAAATGGTGGATTTTATCAGAATATGATTCTCTACGGTCCTGGTGGAACAGGAAAGACCATGATTTCTAAGTATATCGCTAGGAATTCAGGAATGAATTATATGATGATGTCAGGAGGAGATTTAGCTCAGTATATTAAGCGAGGTGAGCACGTCACTGAACTTACAAAGCTTTTTGAAAAAGCTAAAAATTCATCAGGTGACACTATCATCTTTATCGATGAAGCTGAATCTCTTTGCCGTGACAGGAATAAGATGCAGCGCGATGAACTTTTTGAATTATTAAACTCATTCCTCAATCAGACAGGGGAACCAAGTAAAAAAATAATGTTGATCTTAGCTACTAACATGCTAGAAGATATTGATGAAGCTGTCTTATCTAGAATGGATCATAAAGTTCATGTTAAGCCTCCAGAATTTCAAGAGAGAAAACAAATCCTTGCTATGTATGCAACTCACTTTTTTACAAAGTCAGAGCGCCTTAGATTTTTTGACGAACAAAAGCTAGATGCCATGAGTCTGTCTACAGATGGATTTACTGGAAGGGCTTTATTTAAAATGTTAAATACAATTTCTACAAAGCAAAAATGCACACGAAACAATACCTTAACCCAGCAAATGA
The DNA here is from genome assembly GCA_022601335.1 of Chlamydiota bacterium. GTDB lineage: Bacteria > Chlamydiota > Chlamydiia > Chlamydiales > JAAZZY01 > JAJACV01. The sequence goes on from JAJACV010000054.1 coordinate 57,133, forward strand.
TCAACACTGTTGTTAACCGATTTGTAAGACAAGAGCAGGAAGTGAGGCTTCTCAGAATTGAGAAGGAAAAGGGACGTGTGGTGCAACCTGGGTAATTTTTAGAAAGATCATTAATTATTAATTACAAGGCGCTTTTTTAAAGCGCCTTTATTATTTAAAAAATAAATTACAAAAACGGACATATTTCTTCTCTATGATCTATGTAGAGACTTAAATCCATTGATTAAAATTGTTTTCTAGCATATAACTTAATCGATTCTAACAAACCATCTACTGTTGTCCAACTGTATGCCAGAGACTGTGCCCCGTGTTGCGGAAAAACCCATTATTGGTGAGCGATGCCAGAATACTCTTAGTGTAAAAAGAACCTTTACAGGGGTGGGCATTCATACAGGTCATCAAGTGAACCTGACTTTTTGTCCAGCTGCACCTGGAACAGGGATTGTTTTTCAAAGAGTAGACCTGCCCTCTAAACCAATGATTCCTGCAACTGTGGACTACGTTCTAGATGCTTCTTCTCGAAATACAACCATTGGCATTGATGCAGTCAAAGTTCATACTATTGAACATGTGCTTGCAGCCTTAAGTGCTTACCAAATAGATAACCTCGTTATTCAAGTAGATGGCCCAGAGCCCCCTGTGGGAGATGGAAGCTCCTCTGTTTTTGTGAAAATGATTGAAGACGCAGGTGTGGAGCCTCAAACTACGCTAAGGTCTATTTTTAAAATTAGAGAGCCCATTTTTTATTCTAAAAATAATATCCATATTGTGGCCCTTCCTGCCGATGAATTAAAAATAAGCTATACACTTCATTATCCTCAGATTTCCTCAATAGGCTCACAGTATCATTCAATAGTGGTCTCCTCAGATTCTTTTAAAAAAGAACTTTCTGAATGTCGAACTTTTGCTCTTTACCGCGAGCTTAAAATGTTAATGGATGCGGGCCTTATTAAAGGCGGAAGCTTAGATAATGCTGTTGTTGTGCATGAAGAGGCCATCTTTAGCAATGGGGGACTCAAATTTGCAAATGAAATGGTCCGTCACAAAATTTTAGATATGCTAGGAGATTTATCTCTTGTGGGGTTTTCACTACAAGCTCATATTATTTCCATTTGTTCAGGGCATGCAACGAATGTTGCTTTTGCTAAAAAATTACTTAAAAACATTACTATGGAGAATATTTAATGGACGTTTCATTAAATAACCCTTCGACCAAAACATTAATCGGTATCAAGGAAATTTTGGATATACTTCCGCACCGTTATCCTTTTTTGCTTGTCGATAAGGTGGTTTCAATAGATTTGGAAAAGAACATAATAGTAGCTCAAAAAAATGTTACTTTTAATGAAGAGTTTTTCCAAGGCCACTTTCCTGGAGCACCGATTATGCCAGGAGTGCTTCTTTTAGAAGCCTTAGCTCAAACAGGCGGTATTTTGGTTCATCAAAAGGGTTTTACAAATAAAAGTGCTGTGATTCTGAATGTGAATCAGGCCAAATTTAGAAGTCCTGTTAAACCTGGAGATATTTTGCTTCTTCATGCTGAAGGCCTCCACGTCTCAGCTAGAGGAGGGCGTATTAAAGGAAGAGCTATGATCGGTGATAAAGTAGCAGTTGAAGCAGAACTGGGCTTTGCCCTTCGTGATAAAAATCAAATTTAACCCCATAGATTCAATGACAAAGATACACCCTACTGCCATAATCGAAGATGGTGCTCAAATTGGGCAAGATGTTGAAATTGAGCCTTATGCGATTATTAAAAAAAATGTAGTGCTTCATGATAAAGTGATAGTTAAATCTCATGCTTATATTGAAGGATATACCACAATAGGTGAAGGAACCATTATTTGGCCCTCTGCAAGTATTGGGACCCAAACGCAAGACCTTAAATACAATGGTGAGAGAACATACGTAAATATAGGAAAAAACTGCCACGTTAGAGAGTTTGTTACCATTAATTCATCCACTCAAAAAGATTCTGTAGTCGAGATAGGGGACAACTGTCTTCTTATGGCTTATTGTCACATTGCTCATAATAGCCGAATTGGTAGCCATGTAGTCATGAGTAATTGCGCCACTCTGGCCGGGCACGTTACAATAGGTGATTATGCTATTATAGGTGGTTTTGCTCCTATTCACCAAAATGTAAGAATTGGTGATTACGCCATGATTGGCGGCATGAGCCGAGTCGGACACGATATACCCCCGTACACTATTGGAGGAGGTATTCCTTTCAAAGTGGGAGGGATCAATATTGTAGGCTTAAAAAGAAATGGTATTCCCCTAGAAGCGCGAAATGCCCTGAGCCGAGCTTTTAAAATCTTTTATCGCTCTGACTTAAAGTTAAGTGATGCTCTTGAGGAAGCTAATAAAAATTGCGAACCTATCCCTGAAATTCAAAAATGGCTAGAGTTTTGTAAAGAGCCTTCTTCCAGAGGAATTATGGGATTTCAATCCCTGACGTAGTATGAAGGTTGTATTTTTTGGAACACCTAAATTCTCTGCAGAGATCTTTGAAAGCCTTGTAGAAAAGGGTGTTGATATCACGGCAGTTGTGACTCAGCCAGATAAATTGCAGGGGAGGCATTTAAAGCTTCAAGAATCTGCTGTAAAAAAAGCTGCAAAAACTCTTCTGCCAAATATTCCACTTTTGCAACCAGAAAAGATTTCTAATGAATCTTTTGTTCATAGCCTCACACAAATTGAAGCAGATCTTTATGTAGTCGTTGCTTTTGGTCAAATATTTCCAAAAGTGCTTCTTGATATGCCTCCTAAGGGATGTGTGAATGTGCACACAAGTTTACTACCAAAGTATAGAGGTGCAGCTCCTATTCAACGTTGCATTATAAATGGTGAAACCGAAACAGGCTGTACTATTATGTACATGGCAGAGAAATGCGATGCTGGAGATATACTCGCTATGAAAAAGCTAAATATTGCTCCATCTATGAATGCAGGAGAGCTTTCAATAGCTCTTTGTGAGCTGTCTAAAGATCTGCTTTATTCAACCTTATTGAAAGTGGCAGATGATAAGGTAAAACCTGTTCCTCAAGATCACTCTCAAAAAACGTTTGCTAAAAAAGTAAATCCTGCTGATGCTGAAATAAAATGGGATCTTTCTGCTGAGGATCTTTATAATCTCTATAGAGGAGTGACGCCTAAGCCTGGAGCTTGGTGCACAGCAATTATTAAGGGAAATAAAAGACGACTTAAGCTTATTGACATAGAGAAGTCGCCTTTAAGTGGAAAAAAGGGTGAGATAATTGAATACGGCCCAGATAAGATTGTTATAGCCTGCAAAGAACACTCCCTCTCCCTAAAAGTACTTCAGGTAGAGGGAAAAAAAGCGCTTCAAGCTCACTCTTTTGTGAGAGGTTGCAATTTGAACGAAATTTCATTCTCTACTTCAGAGTCTTCATTACCTTGAATATGGGCTTCGATGGGCTTTGTTATCCAATTCAAGTCAAAAGCCTCTATCACTTGGTTAACATTTCCTCTCGGAGGCATATGGTGCCCTGCTGTCGAAACAATCCCTAATTTAGAATCAATGGCATAGTAGTTATGGCCTGAAAATTCACTAATGAGTTGATAATCCATCGCAAAGGCCCCATCTGGAAAAAGCTCTAAGACCAGGGAGTTGTCAGGTAAAAAATAGGAGTGAGTTAGACCATTTCCATGAGCCCCAATAAGAATATCAGAGTTCCGTATAATTTGAAGTTGTTGTGCAAATGTAAGTTTTTCAAACCATACAGGTTGGATTTTATGGTTAGGGAATTTTTTTTCAAGAGTGCTTAGGAACACTTTTTCAAAATCAGGGTCTAAATAACGTCTGTTTTTTCGTCTAATATAGGTAATTGTAGGCTTGCGGTTTGCGTGATCATAAGTCTTTAATTGAGACCACACTTTATCTCTAAATTCTTTTAAGTAACTACTTTCAATTAGATTTGCATGAGAAATAGCCATTTTATTGAAAATTTGAACTTCTTTTTGATTATGACAAGCTTGTCTATCAACAACTACGGCATGTTCAAATTGAACCAAATTTTTGCTAGACAATTCTTTAAACTGATCTTTATTTAGGATTTTGACGTGAGGTATGAGCGATTCAAGAATTTGCTTGTTTATTTCGTTAACTCCTTCCCAATGGTTGATATCTGGAAAAATGACACAAGAAATAGAAGGTGTTTTTAAACCTTTATGAGCAGACCAAGCAAGTAGGAATTCTTCTAAAAAATGGAAGTAATGTGGTTGCAAACTCTTCATTTCGTCAGAAGATGCAAGTATAACGGTTGTTCCTGGAATTTTATAGGATGTGCCAGTCCATTTTTCAAATTTTTCGTTTGTAAAAGGATGTACATCGTAGTTATAATTGCCCTCTCCAAAAAAGTTTAAATCTTCATTTTTAAAGGCATTATTATTTGAGCAGTTAACTAAAAAGTGACTGGAATTAAAATAAAGGTTTGAAAAACTATGAACTCCATCACCACCAAATCGGCTTAGGTCAGTAGGAGAAAAATCGGCCGATTTAAGTTGGGCTTGAAATGTGGGAAGTTCAAAGGAGGTTGGCTTTAGAGCTCTCCTTTTCTTATTTAGGGGTGTAATTTTATATATAGATATCAGAAGAATGAAAAGGACTGCCGCAATAGATAAAAGTAACTTTATTTTTTTTAAATCTGTTTTATTTGATTTTGTTGTCATCTGATTTCCTTCGCTAATTTTAAAAGTATTCTCAGACATCGTAATGATCAAAAGGGATTATTTGCATCAAATTATTTTTGAATCTTCTTAGTTGCCTGTTGTTAAAGACTTTCAAGGTAAATAAGCCTAAAATAGGGCCATCTTTTTAAAATTAATAATAGCTGTTAGAAGGGAATTTAAATATGTTTATACATTTCATATTTAATATTCAGCTCGCCTCATATAAAAAAAATAAGCTAATGGGAAATGGAAGCACATTCATTTTAAAAAATGATGTTAATTGATGTTTCGCTTTATCTAATTAATGCGATCCTCTATAATTACCTCTGAAAAAAAGCAATCAGGTCCTCAAGGTCTTCATTTTGGCTTTTCAACAAGAAATAGGGTTTTTTGTTGTTTTAAAATTGAATATTTTGTTACATTCTCCGTTTTCAATTACAATTTGGATCCTGGTGTAAGTGATCTTTAGAATTAAATAGATAGCCCGTGAGGTATAGAACCCAATGAAACAGAAGCATAGATTAAAATTGATGGGAAAAAAGATAGGCATGACAACTGTCTTTGATGATCAGGGTGGAACAATTCCTTGCACGGTGCTTTACGTTGAGCCAAATGTTGTGACTCAGATTAAAACCCTAGAGGTTGATGGTTACGAGGCACTTAAAATAGGCTACGAAAAAGTTAAAGGTCAGAATTTAAAGAAAGTTCAGTCAAAAATATCAAAGCCACTTTTTGACGATTATAAGAAAAGAGGCATTGAGTCTAGAAAGCGTTTAAAAGAAAGTCGTGTTTCAACTGAAGGTTATGAAGTCGGGCAAGAGCTTGATCTTTCAGTCTTTGAGAGTGAGAAGCATATTGATGTGCAGGCTGTCTCAAAGGGAAAAGGTTATCAAGGGGTAATGAAACTGCATAATTTTAAAGGGGGGCCTTCTGCACACGGTTCTGGTTTCCACAGACATGCAGGATCTACAGGTATGCGTTCGACGCCGGGTCGATGTTTTCCAGGAAGTCCTAGAGCTTCACGCATGGGTGGTAATGTGCATACCTTACAGAGTTTGAAAATTATTTCTATCCAAAAAGAAAAAAATCTCCTTCTAGTAAAGGGTGCTGTTCCAGGTTCAAGGGGTAGTATGGTTTACTTAAGTAAAGCAATTAAGAAGGAGTCGTAAAATGGATTTAAAATCTTTTAGTTTAGAAGCTGAAAAAGTTAAGGACGTAAAGTTCAAAGTTGCTAAGAGAGAAAAAGAAATTTCTCCACAGTTAGTGAAAGATTACATTGTTGCTTATAGACGCAATCAAAGACAGTGGTCCGCAAATACAAAAGGGCGCTCTGAAGTCAATCACTCAAATAAGAAGCCTCACCGTCAGAAAGGTACAGGAAAAGCTAGACAGGGAACTTTAGCGGCTCCTCAGTATAGAGGTGGTGGTATTGTTTTTGGTCCAAAGCCTAAATTCGATCAACATATTAGAATTAATCAAAAAGAGAAAAGAGCTGTCGTTAACTATCTTATTGAACAAAAAGTTAAAGATAAAAAACTAATTTTAATTGATAAAACTGATATGAAAGCGCCCCAAACTAAAACGTTAGCGGCTTTTATGGCCAAATGTGGTTTGGATAAGAAGCGTACGTTATTTATTCTTGATGCACAAATCAAGGCTAAAGAAGGTGAATCCCTTTCTTCTCATACAAATTTCAAAAAGAGTCTCAATAACCTAAGTCGAGCTGATTTTACAATGGTAAATCAACTTAATGGATACCAATTGCTCAGAGCCGAACACGTTGTCATCACTGAGACAGGTTTAAAACAATTTATGGAGTCTATTAAATCATGAGTTTACAAGAGCAATTTACAAGTCCATTTAAAGTCGTGAAGTCTCGCTATATTACAGAAAAAGCAATGATGTTGGGTCAGTTACATACTGCAGACAGTAATGCTTGCTTGAAAAAGTGCCAAACACCAAAATATGTTTTTGTCGTAGATAAAAGAGCGACAAAAAAGCAGATTGCAGCCGCTGTAGAAGAAATCTATGCTGAAAAAAAAGTTAAAGTTGTGGGTGTTAACACAATTGTAACTAAGCCAAAACCTAAAAAGGTTAGAGGAAGGTTCAGCGCTGGGAAAACTGTATCAATTAAAAAAGCTATTGTCACCTTGGATGTAGGTGATGTTCTTGAAGATTAAAGGATAAAAAATGCCAAAGAAAATTCGTCCAATTACACCGGGTCAGAGAGGTTTAATACTTCCCTCTAATGATGAGCTTACAAGAAGAGATCCAAATAAAAAAGCCTTAGTTAAGCCAACAAAAAGTTTGCTTACTCATAAAAAAAGAATTAATGGTCGCAATAACCTAGGTCGTGTGACTTGTAGACATCGCGGTGGAGGTCACAAAAGACATTATCGGATCATTGATTTTAAAAGAGACAAAGAAAATATTCCTGCTAAAGTAGCTTCCATAGAGTATGATCCAAATAGATCAGCTCACATAGCTCTCTTAAATTACGTAGATGGCGAAAAACGATATATATTAGCTCCGCAGGGGCTAAAAGTTGGATCTACAATTGCGACTCAGACAGGAGCGCCTTATAACGTAGGCTGTTGTCTACCTTTAGATAAAATTCCTCTGGGCTCTGCTGTTCATAATATTGAAATGTATCCTGGACGTGGTGGACAGTTAGTTCGTTCAGCTGGATCTTCCGCGCAGCTTATGGCTGTTTCATCTGGCTATGCCACTTTGAAAATGCCTTCGGGAGAAGTTAGAATGGTAAAAGCTTCGTGCAAAGCTACGCTAGGGGCTCTTTCAAATCCTGAAAATTTCCTAACAGTAGATGGAAAAGCTGGAAGAACGCGTTGGAAAGGTTTTAGACCGACAGTTCGTGGAACGGCAATGAACCCTGTAGATCACCCACATGGTGGTGGTGAGGGAAAACAAAATAGTTATATTCCTAGATCACCTTGGGGAACTCAAGCTAAAGGTTACAAGACACGATCTAAGAAAAAATCAAAGAAATTGATCGTCAAAGATAGAAGGAAAAAATAGGTTATTCATGGCAAGATCACTGAAAAAAGGGCCATTTGTAGATCATCATCTTCTCAAAAAGGTGGAAGGTCACAATGAAAAAGGAAGTAAGCAATCAATTAAGACATGGTCAAGAAGGTCGATGATTGTACCGGAAATGGTAGGTCATACATTTGAGGTCCATAATGGCCGTAAATTTCTGACTGTTTTTGTATCTGAGAATATGGTTGGGCATAGACTAGGTGAATTTTCACCCACTCGGACGTTTAAAGGTCACCCACAGAATAAATAGATTGAGAGTTATAGAATTATGCAGAAAGCAAAAGCGATTTCAAAATATATAAGAATAAGCCCCTTAAAGGCACGATTAGCTGCGAATCTGATTCGTGGAAAAAAAGTGACGGATGCCAAAGCTCAACTTGAGTTTAGCGGACTTAAAGCGGGAAGACAGCTCAAGAAAACACTTGATAGTGCTGTTGCTAATATGGAACTTCAGTTTGAAGTTAAAAGAGAACAAATGGTTGTCTCTGAAGTAAGAGTTGATGAAGGCCCTCGGATGAAAAGGGCAAAAGCGAGAAATAAAGGCGGAAGAAGTCCCATCTTAAAAAGGATGAGTCACTTTACTGTCGTTGTCGAAGGTCAATTAAAGGAGTAAGGTAATGGGTCAGAAAGTCTGTCCAATTGGATTTCGCTTAGTTCGAAATAAGAAGTGGAGTTCAGTTTGGTATGCGAATAAAAGAGAGTATGGTGATTTACTCGTTGAAGATTTCAAAATAAGACAACTTCTCAAGAAGAAATCTTGCTGTGAAGGAACTTCCAGAATTGAAATTCGTCGTATGAGTGAAAAAATTGAAGTGACAATTCACACAGCTAGACCTGGACTAGTTATTGGAAAAAAAGGCGCTGAGATTGAACAACTAAAAAAAGAGTTAACAAAGCTCACAACTAAAGAAGTTTGGATTGAAGTTGAAGAAATTAAGCGTCCTGACTTAGATGCAAAGCTTGTCTCAATAGGAATATCTAAGCAAATAGTGAGACGTATGGCTTACAGAAGAGTTCTGAAGAAAGCAATTCAATCAACTATGGATGCTGGGGCTCATGGAGTTAAAATACAAATTTCCGGTCGTCTTGGTGGCGCTGAAATAGCACGAAGTGAATGGTATAAAGACGGATCAATCCCTCTACACACAATCAAGACAGAAATAGATTATGCCACTGCTAGAGCCGAAACTACCTATGGTACAATAGGAATTAAAGTTTGGGTAAATAAAGGTGAAGAAATTCTAGTTGCAAAGGGAGGGAAGTAAAATGGCCCTAATGCCTAAGAAAACCAAATTTAGAAAACAACAAAAGGGTCAGCACGCTGGCTTAAGTAAAGGCGGAAATTTTGTTGATTTTGGTGATTTTGGAATACAAGTAATTGATAGAGGTAGAATAACTAATACTCAAATCGAAGCGTGTCGTATAGCCATTAATAGGTTTTTTCAAAGACGTGGAAAAGTTTGGATTAGAGTCTTCCCCGATAAACCTGTTACAAAGAAACCTGCCGAAGTTCGTATGGGTAAAGGAAAGGGTTCTGTTGATAAATGGGTCGCAGTAGTGCGTCCAGGAAAGATATTGTTTGAAGTGGCAAATGTATCAAGAGAAATGGCTCAGATGGCTCTGGGTAGAGCTGCAGCTAAACTAGGAATTAAAACTAGATTTGTTGAACGTCTAGAACGTGTATAAGGATTAAGGAATGGCTAAGAAAGAGAAAAAATTAAGTGAGCATTCTTCAGAAGAATTGCGTGTTAAATATGAGGAAGCCTGTAGAGACTTATTCAATTTGAAAAATGAATACAGACTAAACAGACAACTCAAAAAACCACACTTACTTAACTATACAAAGAAACAAATTGCTAGAATCTTGACTTTTGCGAAAATTAAACAAAGCCAAGAAACTAAAGGAGAAATCAAGTAATGCAACAAGAAGCAGTTCAAACTGAAAGAGGACAAAGAAGTCAGCGAGTAGGGCTTGTGATCTCCAATAAGATGGATAAAACAGTTGTCGTGAGAGTGGATAAAACGTTTAGAGACCCAAAGTACGAAAAAGTAGTTACTAGAGGTCGAAAATATTACGCTCATGATGAAAGCAATGAATTAAAGGAAGGGGATACCGTTTTAATTAAAGAATCCCGTCCTTATTCTAAAACTAAAAAATGGCTCGTCATAAAAAAAATTGAGGGAAGTCGATAAATGTTACAACAGGAATCCGAACTAAAAGTGGCTGATAATACTGGAGCCAAAAGAGTTAAGTGCTTCAAAGTCCTTGGCGGTTCAAGAAGACGCTATGCAAGTGTTGGTGATATCATCATTTGTTCTGTTAAAGAATCTGACCCTAAAGCCGTTGCCAAAAAGGGAAGTGTTGTTAAAGCAGTAGTTGTTAGAACGAAATATTTTATTAAAAGAAAAGATGGATCAAAGCTTAAATTTGATCATAACAGCTGTGTAATTATTGATGACAAGGGTAACCCCAAAGGAACGCGTATTTTTGGGCCAGTGGCTAGAGAAGTCAGAGATAAAGGGTATTTAAAGATAAGTTCACTAGCACCAGAAGTTATTTAGGAGTCAAAGATGAATAAAAAAATCCGATCAGGTGACAAAGTATGTGTTATTGCTGGGAACGACAAAGGTAAGATTGGTTTGGTCTTACATAAAACAATTGACACTGTTTTAGTCGAAGGAATAAATATTAAAACTAAGCACGTGAAACCTCAAGGGCAAAACAAGCAAGGGGAGATTATTAAAGTCGAAAGACCTATAGATATCTCAAACGTAATGCTCTGCCCAGATGGAGAAACCCCAGCTAAAGTTAAATTGAATATGGTAGATGCTAAAGACAAAGAGTTTGTCTATGAGTCTAAAGGTAAAAAAGTTGTTTACCGAAAAACTCTAAAGCCAGCTAAAGTAAAAGCTAAGTCTACTACTAAATCTAAAACTAAGTGAGAAAGCCTCAATTTATGAGTACATTTGAATTAACATATAAAGAGAAAATAATTCCTCAGCTTCTTTCTAAGTTTGAATATGCAAATATTATGCAAGTTCCAAAACTTAAGAAGATTGTCATTAATATGGGAATAGCTAAAGCTATTAAAGATAAAAATGCCATCGAAGATGCTGTTCAAGAGTTAACGATGCTTTCTGGACAAAAGCCTATTTTGACAAAAGCTAAAAAAGCGATCTCCAACTTTAAACTTCGTGAAAATCAGGTTGTCGGAGTTAAGGTAACTTTAAGAGGAAAAAGAATGTACGATTTTCTTTTCCGTTTCGTTCATATTATAGCTCCAAGAATTCGCGATTTCAGAGGATTTAATCCAAAAGGTGATGGAAAAGGGAATTATACTCTAGGTTTAGATGACCAACAGATTTTTCCAGAGATCAACCTGGACTTAGTTAAAAGGACTCAAGGAATGCATATTACATTTGTAACAACAGCAACTAAAGATGCTGAGTGCATTGAGCTCCTTAAGCATTTTAAAATGCCATTTAAAGATCAATAATATTTAGGAACATTGTTTATGACCGATCCGATAGCAGATTTGCTTACAAGAATTAGAAACTCCTCAGCAGCACAAAAGAGATATGTAAATATCCCTTACTCCAAGATTAAAGAGGACATAGTTAAAGTGCTTTTAGCTAAAGGTTTTGTAGTTAGCTATAAAATCACTGAGCTAGAAGGACACAAAAATATTCAGGTTTTTCTTAAATATACTCAAGACAGATCTCCAGTTTTACAGCAAATTCAGAGAAAATCTAGGCCAGGCCTGCGGAAGTATGTTCGGAAAGATCAGATTCCTCGAATTTTAGGTGGAATGGGTATTAGTATTGTCTCAACATCACAAGGTGTTATTGAGGGAGAAGAGGCTAAGCGAAAAAAACTGGGCGGAGAGCTACTCTGTGTAGCCTGGTAACGATTTAAGGAGTCATTCATCATGTCAAGAATAGGAAAGCAACCCATAGAAGTTCCAAAAGGTGTCCAAGTGACAATTGATGGTAACTTAATTACTGTTAAGGGTTCAAAACACGAACTTAAGCTTGAAATACTAAAAGACATTTCAGTGAAATTAGAAGATGGAATCATCTATGTAATCATAGAAAACCCAAAAGTAACTCCAACTAAGTTTCAAGGTCTTTACAGATCTTTGATAGCTAATATGATTGATGGAGTGACTAAAGGTTTCAAAAAGGATCTTGAGTTAAAGGGAGTGGGGTATAGAGCCGCAGTTCAGGGAGGCTCAATTAACTTACAATTAGGCTTTTCACATCCAACAGTCATTGAAATTCCTAAAGGACTAGAAGTTAAAGTAGATAAGAACGTTTTAGTATCGATTGCTGGTGCAGATAAGCAACTTGTAGGACAATTTGCCTCTACTATTCATCATCTTAGAAAACCTGAGCCATATAAAGGCAAAGGAGTTCACTATGTAGGCCAGTACGTCAGAAGAAAAGCGGGTAAATCTGCTTCTAAAAAATAAATTAGGATGAAATAAATCATGGAAAGTAGCACTCTAAGCGCAAAAAGAAGAAAAAACAAACGAGTTCTTAGAATTCGTAAAAGAGTTACAGGGTCTAGTGATAGACCGAGACTTTGTATTTCAAAGTCTAATCAATATTTTTCTGTGCAAGTTATTGATGACTCAAAAGGGATTACTCTAGCTAGCATGACTACTGCTTCTAAAGAGTTTAAAGAAGCAGCTAAAAAAAGCACCAAAACAGATTTAGCTAAAATCATCGGTAATGAAATAGCTAAAAGCTGTGTTGAAAAAGGTGTAAGTAAGGCTGTTTTAGATCGCCGTGGATCAAGGTATCACGGTATAATAGCTGCATTTGCAGACTCAGCTAGAGAAAAAGGACTACAATTTTAATTAAGAGATAAATGCATAATGTCAAGAACTAATCAAAAACAAACTAAAGAAGAGACTTCAACCGAATTTGAAGAAAAAGTGTTATTTATTAATCGCTGTTCAAAAGTCTTAAAAGGAGGAAGAAAGTTTAGTTTTTCTGCTTTGATTTTGGTAGGTGATAGAAAAGGAAACGTTGGATACGGATTTGCTAAAGCGAATGAACTTGCAGACTCGATTAGAAAGGGTGTTGATTCAGCAAAGAAAAACGTTAAAGCGATTAAAATGAAAGGAACAACAATTCCTCATGAAATTTTAGTCCGTTGGGATGGAGCTGTGCTTCTATTGAAGCCTGCACATAAAGGAACAGGAATTATCGCTGGATCAAAAGTCCGCGCAATTTTAGAACTTGCTGGAATTAAAGATGTCGTTGCTAAAAGTTTAGGTTGTAGTAATCCTATAAATTTAGTGCACGCTACTTTTAAAGCACTTTCCCTGTTTAGGAATAAAGAAGAATGCCTTGCGATGAGGGGAGTTTAATATAATGAAGCTGAATGAACTGACTAAAAGAATCAAACCAAAACGAAATAGACTTGGACGAGGACCTGGAAGTGGCTTAGGTAAGACTTCTGGTAGAGGCCAAAAAGGAGCAGGATCTAGATCTGGTTATAAGAGAAGAGATACATATGAAGGGGGGCAATATAGACTTTTTCTAAAGTTGCCAACTCGTGGATTTAGTAGAGCTAGATTCCGTAAACCTCTAGATCCAATTAATTTAAAGTTAATTGATCTTCTTTATAAAGATGGAGAAACTGTTAATCTTCAAACTCTTCAAGATCGTGGTTTACTTAATGGCTCTTCTCATGGAGTCAAGGTTCTTGCAGAAGGGGAGACAACTAAAAAAGTAACTATAGAAGTAGCAGCATTTTCAAAAGCAGCTATTGAAAAATTAGAGAAAGCGGGAATTCAGTACAAAACAATCTAAACTGGCTAGGCAATGATAAGAGCTCTAAAACGAATTTACTCAACTCCAGATCTGAAAAGAAAATTGACATTCACTTTGCTTATGCTCTTAATTGTAAGGGTAGGAGCTTTCGTTCCTGTTCCTGGAATTAATGGTGAAGCTGCTCTTAACTACTTTAAGTTTGTTACTAAAGGTGGCCAAAATTTACTCCAACTTTTAGATCTTTTTTCAGGTGGGGCTTTTGGTCAAATGACAGTAGTAGCTCTGAGTATTATGCCTTATATCACTGCCTCAATCGTTATTCAGCTACTGGTAGCACTCGTGCCTAGTTTTCAACGTGAAATAAAAGAAAACCAAGAAGCTGGAAAGCGCAAAATAGGCAATTGGACTCGAGTTTTTGCCACGTGTCTTTCAGTTTTTCAATCTTTATTACTCGCCCGATACGCACTGCAAATGAACCAAGCGCATCCCGGTATTGTCGTACATGAGCTATTCAAGATACAAGCATTTGGTGTTCCTTGGCTCTTTTACTTAATTGTTGTATTTACAATGACGACAGGAACTCTTTTCCTTATTTGGGTTGGAGAACAGATTACTGAGAGAGGAATGGGTAATGGAATTAGTTTAATAATAGCTCTCGGAATTGTTTCTCAGATACCAAGTGCTATTGGCTTACTTATTAAGCAACTAAATTTAGGTTCTCAGACTCCAGGGCAAATGACCCTTTCTTCAATAATAATTCTCTCAATTGTCTTTGTCGCAGTCATAATGGGAACTATTTTAGTAATACAAGGGCAAAAAAATGTACCGCTACAGTATGCAAGACGCATTGCTGGTACGTCCTCAGAGTCAAGTAAAGGATCTAATGCTCATTTACCTTTAAAGATCAATTATGCAGGAGTTATTCCCGTAATTTTTGCCTCTTCAGTGCTCATGTTTCCAGCAACTATTGCGCAACTAGTGGGTAGCACAACGGGTGTTCAATGGCTTACTCAGCTGTCTCAGACTTTAGCGCCGGGAACTCCTGTTTATACGGTTGTGTTCGTTCTGTTGATTCTTTTCTTTACATACTTTTGGACAGCAACTCAATTTAAACCAGATCAGATAGCCTCAGATATGAAGAAGAATGGAGCTTTTATTCCAGGAGTAAGACAAGGAAAACCTACAGAGCAGTATCTTGAATCAACTATGAATAGAATTACATTGATTGGAGCTGTTTCTCTTGCCTTTATTGCAGTATTACCCAACATAATAAGTAAAATTTTAAAAGTTGATATGAGTATCAGTCACTTCTTTGGGGGTACATCCCTTCTAATTTTAGTAGGTGTGATTTTGGATACTATGCAACAAGTTGATTCCCATCTTCTTATGAAAAAGTATGATGGTTTGATGAAAAGAGGACTTTCGCGTCAAAGATAAAGATTTTCACAAATAAACTAATATGATAGAATAGTCTCACTTTTTTAAAATTTATTGAGATTTAAACGATTAAGTAACTAGGAGAAAGAATGGTTCGTATACTTGGAGTGGATATACCTGATAATAAGCGGGTTGAAATAAGTCTCACGTATATATTTGGTGTAGGTAAAAAACGATCGAACGATATTCTTAATGAACTTAAACTAGATCGTAACATGAGGGCTCATCGCCTTAAAGCAGAAGATGTTTCAAATATTACAACGCTCTTGCAAAAACAATATGTTGTTGAAGGTGACCTACGACGTCAGATACAAAATAACATTAAGAGACTCGTGAATATTCAATGTTATAGAGGAGTAAGACATAGGTCTGGTTTACCTGTAAGAGGTCAAAGAACTAGCACAAATGCAAGAACTCGTAAAGGTAAGAAAAGAACGGTAGCCGGTAAAAAACGAGCACCTGGACCTAAGTAATAGCAAATTATAGAAAGGAGATTAAAAGTTGGCAAAGCAACAACAATCCATGCAGAAAAAGAAAAAACCTGCAAAAGTTAAAAAGAAAGTATTGCGCTCAGTACCCACTGGAATAGCAAATGTTAAAGCAACGTTTAATAACACCATCGTTTCAATATGCGATCCAATGGGAAATGTTATTTCATGGGCATCTGCAGGAAAAGTAAATTTTTCAGGTTCTAGAAAATCAACAGCTTTTGCTGCTACAGTAGCAGCTCAAAGTGCGGCGAAAGCTGCGGTTGCACGTGGAATGAAAGAAATAGAAGTAAATTTAAAAGGTCCTGGAGCGGGTAGAGAATCTGCAGTTAGGGGATTACAAAGTTCTGGCCTATTGATCACAATTATTAGAGATAGAACTCCAGTACCACATAATGGGTGTCGCCCAAGAAAAAGACGTAGAGTTTAATATTAAAACAAATTTAAGACTTAAGTAGGAGTAACCTTCATGGCGGTAGTTTATGATAAGTTTGAAATGCCTGAAAATATTTCAATAGAAGACGCAAGTGACAACTATGCACGATTTGTTGCAGAGCCATTTGAGAGAGGGCATGGCCAT
The DNA here is from genome assembly GCA_022601335.1 of Chlamydiota bacterium. GTDB lineage: Bacteria > Chlamydiota > Chlamydiia > Chlamydiales > JAAZZY01 > JAJACV01. The sequence goes on from JAJACV010000054.1 coordinate 73,174, forward strand.
ACTTTAGGTAACTCCCTAAGAAGAATGCTTCTCATTGGAATTGAAGCACCGGCAATTGTTTCTGTACAATTTGAGGGAATCCCTCATGAGTATATGGCAGTTGAAGGTATCATTGAAGATATGACTGCGATTATTCTAAATATCAAAGGAGCTAAGCTTCGTCGAATTCCACTAGAAGAGAATAATGACAAACTTCATCAACAACATCTTTTAACAAAAGATCTTATAATAACTGAAGAGACCTTGGATAAAGAAGGTCAGTATGAAGTTAAAATGAAAGATTTAATTGATTCTCCACTATTCGAAGTCGTCAACCCTGAATTGCATATCTGTACTGTTACTAAGCCGATGACTAAAAAAGTTATTTTGAGAGTTTGCATTGGAAGAGGCTATGTTCCTTCTGAAAGACATGATCTTAAAGATAAAGTAGCTGGAGAAATTGTAATTGATTCAGCTTTTTCTCCGGTTAAAACGGTCAATTATCTTGTTGAAAATACAAGAGTTGGACAAGACACAGATTATGATAAGCTTATACTTGAAGTTGCAACAGATGGTAGAATTACACCTAAAGAAGCCCTTGCTTTTGCAGCTCAAATAGGGATCAAACATTTTGAATCCTTTGTTCAATTAGATACTTATAACCTATCTTTCCAGGAAGAGTCTGAAGAAGTGGATAGTGATAGAGATGAGATTCTACAAAAATTAGCACTTAAGATTAATGAGATTGAACTTTCAGTTAGATCTACTAACTGCTTAAATTCAGCTCAAATCCAGACGATTGGTGAACTTGTTGTTAACCACGAGTCAGAGATGCTAAAGTATAGAAATTTTGGTAAGAAGTCTTTGAATGAAATTAAAGATAAATTACACGATATGAATCTTTCTCTCGGAATGGATCTAAGTCGTTATAGTATTACGAAAGAGAATGTAAAAGAAGTACTTATTAAGTACGAGAAAGAAGAAAAATCACAGTAGAGGTTAGATCGTGAGACATAGAAAAGATACGTTTAAATTAGGCCGAACAAGTTCTCATAGAAGATGTCTGTTAGCAAATATGCTGAAATCACTTATAGAGCATGAAAGAATTGAAACGACTGTTACAAAAGCTAAAGAGCTTCGTAGACATGCTGAGAGATTGATTACAGTAGCTAAAAAGCAATCACTCGCTGCTAAGAGACAAGCTATTGCTAAGCTTATGATTCAGTTTAATACGCTAACTCCTAAAGAGCAGAGAGCTGCAAAAGCTGGAGATATATCGGCTTATAATACTGATAGACAAGTTATTCAAAAGCTATTTGGTACTTTAGCTGAGCGCTTTGTAACCAGGCAAGGTGGCTATACTCGTATTATTAAAACGAGACACAGAGTAGGCGATAAAGCTCCTCTTTGCTTTATTGAATATCTCTCTGAGTAATAAATCTCCTTAAGATACTTCGAAAGGTTCTCTAATGAATGAGCCTCTTCTCATAATAAAGAACCTTTCGAAGAGTCTAAAAACTTCATCTCATAATATCCACATTTTAAAAAATGTGTCATTGAAAATTCAACATCAGTCTAATTTAGCTATTTTAGGTCAAAGTGGTTCTGGAAAAACTACACTAGCTAGAATATTAGTTGGCCTAGATAAGCAAAATTCTGGAATAATTTCCCATATCTCAAGAAATCTCAATATTCAAATGGTTTATCAAAATCCTTATGAATCTTTGACACCACATATGACAATCTCAGAACTTCTTCAAGATCACACAACTGATATCGAAGAGATTCACTTTTACTTTGATAAGCTTAATCTTAAATCTTCTATTTTGAACTCGTATCCTCATGAACTCAGTGGTGGAGAAGCTCAAAGAATTGCACTCATGCGAGCTCTATTGCTAAAGCCAAATCTTTTAATTTGTGATGAGATTCTTTCTGCTTTGGACAGTATGGTACAAAAGCAAGTACTTGAATTATTAAAGGAGACTCAAAGAATTAAGCACTTTTCAGTACTTTGGATAAGCCATGATTTATTAGTTGCACAGAACTTTTGCGACGAACTTGCTATCTTAAATGGAGGCGTTATTGTTGAAACAGGGGAAGCTAGCGAATTAATACAATCTCCAAAGCATGATTATACTAAAAAGTTAATTCATGCCATGGAGTGGATTATCTCTTGATAAGAGTTACTTTTTTTGAACCTCGAGGACATAGTAAGCAGGGAAAGCAAAATTGTTATTATCCCTTTCTGAGACCTTAAGTCCTACCTTTTTTCCAACCAAATCTTGAAGATTCACATGGGTGCTATATAGATAAGCTACAGTCTGTCCATTAGAGGTAAGAATGAAATCACCTGGCTTATATTTTACAAGCGTATTAAACGGCTCTACAATGCCCTGAAGCTCATCTGCATTTAATCTTTCGTCACCATAAAAATTTTCAAGTGATAATTCTTGATGATCTGTTGACCAGGCTTGAAATCTTGCAAACTCAAGAGGTTGCCAAACTTTCATTTTGTCCGTAACTTTTTCAGGAAAATCTAAAACGAGGCTAGCTGCTTGAATTTCCTTCATTGATGTCAGTGGATCAGTAGTTTCCTCTATCTCATCAGCATTGTAGTTTGAAAGTTTAGCACTTAGTGTTTCTACTTCCATTGCAGACTGACCTGCTTTTCCTTCTAAAAAGGCAATTTTACAGTTACAGTACTCTTTTTCTAACTCTGCTTTTCTAAGGGATGCCTTTTCATGAACATACTCTAAATCCGGGTAGTCTTTGGCTATCTTGTCAAAGTTTTTCAGTAATCGAGTCAAATCAACTTCCTGAAACTTTTTTCTAAATTCTGTTTGTGCAATTAAATCAGCCGTTGCTAATAGTTGATTAGCTTCATTGACTCGCTCATGATATTTTTCGACATAATCAACGGAACCAATATTTTCTACATACTCCTTTGCAACCCAAAAAACAGTTCCTGCAGGCATAGATATTTCATACCACTTTGAGTGCTGAGGAGTCAGTTTAACATTTACGTTATCTCCTGAGTTTAATTGTGCCACGATAGGAGCTTCGGTACTAGGACTAAGTCGAACGTTCACATGCTCAGCTTCAACTTTATTATCAAGTACATAAGTTCTGTATATATATGCTTTAGATTCTTTAGGGGGGAGTAGACCGTAATAATCTTCTTGTTCAGTTACTATCGCATAAATGTCACCTTTAGGAAGTTCATTAACAATATGACCTTCTAAATTTGGACTCAGTCTCATTCTGACTTTATCCCCGACTATTTTCCCAGTAAATGAAACAAAGCTTGTTTGTCCTTGTTCGTTTGCTGATACAACTGTCTTTGCAGACAAGGTGCAGCAAACTAAAGAAAACACAAACAAGAAAGGAAATAGATTTCGATTCATATTAAAAAACTCCTAAAATCATATATTAGTTACTGAAATACTAATGTATGATTTTTTGAGTTTTTCTAAAAGACCTTTTTTCGAGAGTATAAAGAAAATAACTAGGTATTTAAAACGGCTTTGATATGGTCACAATTTTTTTGTCCACAAGTGCACCCTAGAGGGTCTCCTAAAAAGACATTATATTGTTCTTTTAGGTCTAAAGGATTTGTTACGGAATAAAGCTTGTTGCCCGTTTGAGAAATGTCCCATGTCCTAAACTTTAAATCTTCTTCTGTAACAGGTTCTTCAACGTCTGAATCTACCTTCATAGACTCCCCATTAATGGCTCTAGCAATTTGACAATGCATGCAGTTGCAGTGTGGTTCAGCTTTTAAACCGATTGATAGGTTGGGGTCATTGCTCATTATTTTTGCAATGGAAGAAACTTTTTCTAAAACATCTTTAGGTAAATCAGGAGCATTTGCTTGCTCTTGATTATGTTGCATCGCAGCGCCAATACCTTCCAAACTTCCACCAAATCTCATTGGAAAGCCAAAGCCTGTAAGGTTGTCGAAATTAAAGGCTTGGCCCGCTCCTCCAATATTAGGATTAGGAGGGTTATTTTTAGAGAGACCTTCTAAATGCTGTGTGTGCGTTTGAAAAATTTTTGTGGTCAAATCAGGGTCTAATCCTGGAATTTTAATAAGGGTCGCATTATTCAGAGCAATAACTAAAAGCTGAAGGCTGTTTTCTGTCTCCATATGAATAGATACAATATTTTCCCAAGACGTTGAAATATGGGGAGGAATGCTCAATATTTTAGTATTAATGATGTATTGCATATAAATACCTCTAATTCTTTACTTAAACTCAGTTTGATCAAAATTAAATCTATACCACCATTGTAAACTATTTTAGGAAAACTTTCAAGTTTTTTAGCAATCCGCCACTGCATCTGCAAGTAAATATTGTAAATAATTTACTTTAAGATGTTTGTGAAAAAATAGATTTACCTTGGCAGGAAACTTAAGATTCTCTAGTTTAAAATTTTTTATACGTCGTACCACAAAAGGTTGCCACATATGACTCAAAAAACATTTCTTCTAGATACGAATGTCCTTCTTTATGATCCAAAAGCGCTTTCGCACTTTAAGAATGCCTTACTTGTAATTCCTATTTCAGTAATCGAAGAACTAGATGATATGAAGAGACTGCCCAATGATTTAGGGAGAAATGCTAGGCTTGTAATGCGCTCTTTTGATCTTTTAAAAGCTCATCATGGAAAAGCAAATGCAATAACAGGAATAAAGACTGAAAATGGGTGTGTAGTTCGTATTTTTTCTTGCCAGGGACAAGAGGCGAATGGGCAGTTTATTTTAGATCGAAGTGCTCGAAAAAATCACGTTTTGTATTCAGCTTATCAAGCTGCTAAAGAATATCCTGATATTATTTTCTTATCTAAAGATTTTGCAACAAGGCTTAAAGCACAAATGACAGGAATTCATGCGGAAGATTACAAAAACGCAAGTTTTTCTCATCGCGATATTTATACAGGTCTTAAAAAAGCCACTATCTCCAAAAAAGAGGTGGACCTCTTTCTTAAAAATGGGGTTATAGATTGGAGTGATGAAGAAATATATGCAAATGAATATTGCGTTCTCTCTTCCGATAAAGATACGCATATTATCGGTCGATATGATAAAGCTCACAAACAATTAGTAGCTCTTAATCCTCTACCGCATGACTTGTGGAGTATCAAGCCTCGCAATATTCAACAAAGGTGTGCTCTTGATTTAATTTTAAGAGAAGATATCAAACTTGTAACGCTTGTAGGACAAGCAGGAACTGGTAAAACGTTACTTGCCCTTGCATGCGCTCTTAGAAAAGTATTTGATGAAGGCTATTATTCTAAAATTTTGGTAAGTCGTCCTATTATGCCTTTAGGCAAGGATATTGGTTTTTTACCCGGCACGAAGGAAGAAAAACTTTTTCACTGGATGCAACCGATTTACGATAACCTCGAGTATTTATGCCAAGCAGGATCAGGAAATCAAGATACTCAAGAGAACTTACGCTGGATTAAAGAGAGCCAAAAATTAGAATTAGAGGCTGTCACTTATATCCGAGGAAGAACTCTACCGAATATGTTCATTATTATTGATGAGGCTCAAAACTTAACGCCTCACGAAATTAAAACAGTCGTATCTAGAGCTGGAGAGGGGACTAAAGTTATTTTAGCAGGAGACCCTACACAAATTGACAATCCCTATTTAGATGTGGATACGAATGGGTTAACTTTTGCTATTTCAAAATTTGGAGATCACCCTATCTTTGGGAATATGACTTTTGACGTAACAGAGAGATCAGAGCTCTCCTCTCTAGCAGCTCAAGTACTTTAAGTTATTATTTAACTAAGATGTTAATTAAACGTAAATTATTGATTTTAAATAATTATTAATCTATAATGGTTCTTATATATCAAATACGGGGGTGTAAAGGTTTCGACTGGAACACGAAGTATTGATTGCATGCGGAGGGTGTCAGTTGGCCTCCTTAAAAAGCTGGCAAAAAAACATAAATGCTAACAAGCAAAATAAAATTGTAAAAGGTGATTTCTCTTTCGAGAGTGCTCCTGATGCGATGGCTGCTTAAGCTTAACAGCTAAGGCAACCCGATAGCTCTAGATTTGACCAAGGTTCTAGAAACTATCGTCATTTACTTGGTATGAGTTGGGTCTATTCTGGCACCTTTAGGACTTAACTCAAGATATAAAGGAGCCAATCGACTTTGAATGGGGCATCTTACACTAAAGTCGATCATTTTTAAGATGATAAGCATGTAGAGATTAGTATAGAGTTTTTTCAGGACGAGAGTTCGATTCTCTCCACCTCCATCCAATTTTAAGACTTCACTTTTCGGAGTGAAGTCTTTTGTTTTCAGTGGTATACGTCAATAAAATCGCATCGAAAAATTCGACTGCGTAAAGCTCAATTACGCAGCATTTACGCACTAGACTGGATGAAATGGCAGTAAATACCATTTAGTTTTTAGCTCTTTCCTGTTATATTTCCATGAAGTCAGCGATAACAAAGATCCATATAAGAAAACAGACTGTGTTGCAATCAGCCAACAAGCTGTTGGCCAAATCCGAAGAGCAACGCCCTGTTCTTCCAAAAAGTTAAGGTTGTAAATGTTAGAGAAGCATGCCCTGTCAGACCAAATCATTATTAGATGCCTAAACACCAATTATGGCATTGAAGCCGCTACTCTTACTTTCCTTCCTCTAGGCGCAGATATGAATGCTTCAATATATAAAGCCCAAACGCTTGACCAAACGTCTTATTTTATAAAACTTAAACAGGGGCATCATCATGACACTAGCACTGAAATAGTAGAACTATTACGGAGTGCGGGGATTCAACAGATTATTCTCCCCGTTAAGACAATTCATGGCAAGACAACTCAACGTATCGATGATTTTACTCTCATTGTATACCCATTCATTGATGGACAGGATGGCTTCAATCGCAATCTAACAAATGGCCAATGGATTAACCTTGGCAAGGCATTGAGACAGGTTCACGAACTTGAAGTGCCACTATCTATTCAAAACCAAATCCGAAAAGAGACCTACTCCGCAAAATGGCGTGATACCGTTCGTTCGATCTATCCTCACATTGAAGCCGATCCGATCGCTGATGAGACAGGCTTAAAGCTACAAAAATTCATGAAGAAAAATATGCCTGACATTCGTCGACTGGTAGATCGTGCTGTGTCATTCTGATATTCATGGTGGCAATGTGCTAATGGACGAGAACTCTCATATCTACACGGTGGATTGGGATGAGCCTATAATGGCACCAAAGGAAAAAAGGCCGTTAGTATAAATGCTATAAAGCATGGAATTTTTTCAAAAGATCTAATTATCGAATCTGGATTAGGGAGAGAAAAAAAAGAAGAATACCATGACTTACTGAATAATTTGATAGGTAGTTTGAATCCAAGCAACCAAATGGAGATGCTTTTGGTGGAAAAAATATCCATCGATTTTTGGAGACTGAAGCGAGTAGTAAGATTTGAGACTGGATGTGTTAAAAAATTTATTCAAGACACTGTAAATACATTTTATTCTTCGTGGGAAAAAAAGAGTACTCAAGAAATTAAAATTGAAATTAACAACAGGAAGAACACAATAGAGTGGAATACACGATATATCAAATGCCTAGAAAATGGATTGGTGACCTTTGACCAAGAAATTTGGAAAAATAAAGATATAGAAAGTGATATTATCGATGATTTTTATCAAATTGCCAAAAACATCGATTACGACAAAAAAACTAAAGAAGAAAATTCTCTATTATACAAAGAAGAATATGGGTTTAAGGAGATCAAAAACTTTATCAAGAGATATGGATATTCAACTCAAAAGGAAATTTCTTGTAGATTGATAGAGTTACTATTGAAACAAAATGAAGACCTAAGAAAAGAGATTTGCGACTTAGAAACTGAAAAAGAAAAAAATAAATCTGATGAACTATTAAATGCTGAAATCTGTGCAATTCCAGAAGGTAGTAGCATCGATAAAGTAATGAAATACGAAACAAGCATTCAAAGATCTATTTATCAAAATTTACTGCTGTTAAATAAGCTACAAGAAGCTCCTTAAATGGGTTTGTTTTGGAAATATGCCCTTGGCTAAGTGTGTATTTGCCACAGTGTCTCATGCGAAAATATTATTTTCGAGACACGGCTTCCCTATAAGTCTCAACTGTCACTAATGTCTCAAAATAATGGTAAAGTAAATGGATATCCTTAATCTAGCTGAAGAAGTTGGGCTTTTTCCTAAAAAAGCATCATCTACAAATGGAGGAGAATTTAAATCAGCTTGCCCCAACTGCCAAGATGGTAAAGATCGATTCTGTATCTGGCCTAACAAAGGAAAAGCAGGTTGTTACTGGTGTAGAGTTTGCGAAGCCAAAGGGGATGCCATTCAATTTTGTAGAGACTTTCTTGGAATGACTTTTCATCAAGCCTGTCAAAAAGTGAATATCACTCCACAAATGAGAGCGGAGCCACAAAATATCAAAAGGCACACATTTAAACCTCATCAGCCATCTTTAATTAGTTCCTCCTGGCAGCAAGTTGCAAATCGGTATATAGACTATTGCCATGAGAACTTGATGAGGGAGCCTAGTGTCATCAATCAACTTGCACAAAGAGGTCTTACATTAGAAACCATAAAACAATTTTGTCTGGGATGGAATACAGAGAACCTCTTCGATAGGAGAGAAAGGTTGGGACTTCCTTCAGAAACAAAAGAAAACGGATTTGATAGACGTCAATGGCTACCAAAAGGATTTGTTATACCATCTTTTGAAGGGGCTAATCCAACTAAAATAAAAATCCGAAGAAGTGATTGGTTTAGTGAAGATACGTTTCCTAAATATGTTGAAATCTCTGGAAGTAAACAGTCTCCATCAGTGTACGGCAATCCTTCAAAACCTGTTATAATCGTTGAATCTGAGCTTGATGCTATTCTAATACAGCAAAAAGCCTCCGATTTGGTTTGTTCCGTTGCTTTAGGAGGTGTCAGCAAAAAGCCTGATACAGAGCTGCACGCTTTGCTAAAGAAGGCTCCATTAATTCTTTTATCATTAGATTTTGATGAGGTAGGCAAAAAACACTATTCTTTTTGGATAAAGCAATACCCTAATCTCCGTTCTTGGCCTATTCCCTTTGATAAGAGTCCTGGCGATGCTATTGAAAAATCTCATATCAATGTTATCAACTTAAAATTAGCAGAAGATTAAATAGACCTATGATGATCCGCAATAACTTCTTCAATGATGCGCCAACATTGTTTCGATTCTGAATTGCTTGGATTTGTAAAACCAGCTGCAACGACCAAAGCCTTCCATAAAGTCCAACCTCGCGCTCGTGCCCAAGTATCTTTATCCAGAGAAAGCCCATTTTGAAAAGCGGTTCTACTTTCCCCTTGCAAAAGGGTCCAGTTGATCGCAAGATCGCATGCCGGATCGCCAATAGATAGCTGCCCAAAATCAATCACTCCGCCAAGCTTCCCTTTTTGTACCAAAAGATTACCCGCGCTAATATCTCCATGAACCCATACTGGAGGCTTTTTCCAAGAAGTTGAAAGAGCTCTTTCCCAAATATCAGTTGCTAAACTTGAATCCACCTTTCCCTTTAGGGAATGAATCGCTCTCTGCATATCAGCATCATAGGTAGCTAATGATCCTCCGCGGTAAAAGCTATGCAATCCAGGAGATGGTCCTCCTGTTGTATCAATGCGGTGTAAAGCATTTAAAAAAGAACTAAGGTCGGTCGCAAACGCAACTAGATCGCTGACAGGGGTTGAAGCAACTGTCTCACCTTCAAGCCAACGGTAAATTGACCATTTCCATGGATATCCATGTTCAGGCTTTCCGATTGCTAAAGGGACTGGTATCGATACAGGAAGAGCTGGGGCTAACTTCGGCAGCCACTTATGTTCCTTTTCCACCTGTAATTCATAGTCTGCTGCACTAGGCAAACGAACCAACATTTCCTTTCCCAAATGAAAGGTTCGATTATCCCATCCACTCATTGCTACAGGTTCAACAGGCAAATCTCGCCAATCTGGAAATTGAGAAGCAATCAGATGATGCACTAGAGAAACATCTATTACGGGTTGCATAATATCCTAAATCCTAAAATCTGATCTTTATTTCCATAGAGAAAACTTTTTAGTCAATTCGGATACTTTTTCCCAATCTCCAAATAAAACTATTCCATAGTAGACAAGATCTATTTCTTTAGTAACTTTTGTTCGTTCTAATTGTTCTTTATAGGTGCCAATTGTCATTGTATCCGTAAAATCAACAAACTGGATTCCCATTTCTGAAGCAGATGTTCTTAAAGCACTTATCTTATTTGAATTTTTTGCCTTAAGAATAATAAATGGCATCTCTGAAATATGGGGGTGTTTGTTTTCATCGGCATCGATATAATTCGTTAATCGTAAGGCTTCTTTTCCTATTTCTGCTCCGAAGCCCATGCACATATGGGCCAAAGCATTCATGATAATGCCTGTGTCAATTTTCCCGTTCATTACTGCTACTAATTTGTTTTTAAACATGTTTTCTCCTTTAAATTTCGAATCTCGAAAAGCTACTTTTCCAGTTGTTTTCAACTGCATTCAAAGCTGCATCTAGATCTTTTTTCTTTAGAGCATTAATTATCTGTTTGTGCTCATCATATGAAAGAGTTACATTTTTTATTTTGTCAAAATAATAAAGATCTAATCTCTTTAACTTACTTTTAATTTCAGAAATCACCTTTTCAAGCTCTTTATTCTCCGATAATTCAACGTAAATTGTATGAAAGTCATGATCTGCATCTAAAGCCTTTAAACGGTTTCGAGCTTGCATTTGCTTCAAGAATTTCTCATTGGCTTGTTCCATATTTTGAATATGAGTTTCTGTGATGGCCCCAAAAGCCTGGCTTAAGGCTAACTTCTCTAAAGTCCAAACAATAGAGTACAGATGGAATGCACTATGAAAGTCGATCGAACTTACAAGAGTAGACGAATTAGGCTTAGTTTGTACTAATCCTTCGTCTTCGAGTCGTAACAACGCTTCTCGAATTGGCGTCCGGCTTACGCCTAACTCAATAGCTAACTCTTTATCACGTAATTTTACACCTGGGGCCAATGTTCCATCTAAAATCCAGTTGCGAATTTTAAGGTAAGCCTCCTCTCGAACAAACTTTCGTTGAATTTTTTTTTCCATAACCAATGCCTTATTTTGATATGTAATATATCAGTTGAGGTCATTTTCGGTAAAGGAATAGATCTTCCTCTGAAAAATTTGACCGACTTTTTTGCTATTGACCCTCACGTATACGTGATTGTGTACAATGAGCGCATCCTTTAAAATCATAGGGATATTACAAGGATAAAGGTCGATGGTTTATACAGTTAAAAAATTAAGTGAACTTTCTGGAGTAACGGTTAGAACCCTTCATTATTATGAAGAAGAAGGTTTGTTAAAACCCGCCTACTACGGCTCTAACGGATATCGCTACTACGAAGAGAAAGAACTCCTCCGGTTACAACAAATTCTTTTTTTCAAGGAACTGGGCTTTACAATAAAGCAAATCAAGAAGGTTGTTGGAAGAGACGACTTTGATCAGCTTTCAGCCCTCTATTCGCATAGAAAATCTTTGAATCAAGAATGGGAGAAAATTGGGAGGCTGCTTGAGACCCTCGACAAAACAATCAAACATTTAAAAGGAAAAAAGAAAATGAAAGATCAAGAAATTTTTGATGGTTTCAGCATCAGTCTATTGAAAAAAGCAAGGGTGGGCTCTTCCTATTCTGCTGCAGAGGAAATCGTATCTAAAAGCGTCCGAAATCCCACAAAGAATATTAAAGACGTTGAGAAAAGGGGTAAAGAGCACTATCAAGCTCTTGTCAACAAAGCTCATTCCATTTTTCAAGAGCTTGTCCATTGCATAGAAAAAGGGGTAGAGCCAGCCTCACCTGAAGTGCAAAGTATCATCCAAAAGCATCACGCATTTACAGATGAAGTTCAAAACGCAACCAGAGAAGTATATAAAGCGATGGCACAGCTGTACCGAGAACACCCTGAATTTAGGAAGCAGCTAGATCCTTTCCATCCTAAACTTGCTGACTTCATGTCTGAAGGAATGGTTGTCTTTGCTGATAGAGAGCTTGAGTAAGCAAAAAAGATGAGGGGCTTATAGCCCCTTGTCTTTTACGCACTATTTACGCACTAGACCACAAAAAACTGGGTTAAATGAAGTGAACACAGCTTAAAACTTGCGCTCTTAACATACTGATTGTTTTGGTGTTGTCTTTGCAACACGAAATACTATCTTTTGTCCATCCAATCTAAATCGACAGGCTCCATAATCTTGACTTTCAGGTTCAGTCTCAAAACCATGAATATGCAACCCCGCTGGCTGATATATCTTATCGAGAGTTTCCTTTAACTCTTTCATAGGCACCCTTGAACAATTGGTCTGTTATCATTTGTGACACTAAAGCCTTTTAATAAATGCTTAACCCTTGAGTTCGCTTGATTCACATCAATGTCTTTTTGCATTCGGTTATCTCCGTATTCATGGGTACTAACTTCTGAAAGATGTTCATCATACATTCCCTTTCCTTTACAGTAAGTTTATGAAAAAACTCTGCATCCTTTGTCTCGACAGCGGGCATTGCCTTTTTGAGAATATTTGAGCCCTTTGCTGTTAAACTCGGATTTTTTGCTCTTCCATCAGAAGATTTTTCACGCATAATGAGTTCTTTTTGCTCAAGTCCTCTTATGATTTGAGAAACAGTATTTGGATCAAGCCCCGCCATTTTACCAATAAGAGCTTGGGTTACACGATCCCCCTTCCTAGTTAACCAACCTAAAGTAGCAAGGATGACAAATTGCGGATGGGTTAGACCCATTGACTTGAGCATCTCTTCAATCGAGCCTCGCCATGCTGTGCTGACATGCCACAAGAGAAATCCAGGGCTGCGATCTGGAGTGTCATGAATACTGATCTCTTTAAAATTGATGCTTTTCTTCATGATTGAACTTCCATTGCTCTAGCGATGACTTGAAAGTCTTCTTGTGAAATTTCAAAACAACCCCTTCTGAAAGGAAATCCCCATTTTTGCTTAACCTTTATGAAAGATAATTCATCCAGCAGGCTTTGAATAGGAGTCTCTCGGGATTTCACAAAAGATACATCGCGTCGCCAAGGAACAAAATCTTCACTCATAGCAAAAGAATAGGCATTCCCATCTTTAATTTTTCCTATTGCTGTGAAAGCTTGGCAAGGTTCCTTCTGTCCAAATTTAATGGTGGGAGAATAATAGATGATCCAATCTCCTTCCTTCATCCGATTCAACGGACCGGCCTTTCCATGACAAACTTGAGCAAATCCTCCGAGCATACCTCTTTCCACATGCTCTTTAGACGCAACCCCTATCCAATACCGCACCATTACTTTTCCTCATGAAGCTTGTATACTCTGATTCGATGTCCATCAGGATCGAGAACAACGAAGGTTCGTCCAAAATCCATATCAGTAGGCTTTTGTGCAACAGTTACGTGTTTTCTTCCCCATTCTTCATAAAGAGCATCCACATTTTCTGCAGGGAAACATATTTCAAGCGCCCCAGCAGGTGTCTCTACTCTAGGCTCAGCAGTATATTTGGACCATAAACCCAACATGACACCATTTTTCAAAGCAAACATGACAAAAGTCGGAGACTCCTCAATGGGCTTTAGTCCAAGAATTTCTTGATAAAAGAGACTGCTTTTCAGGGGATTTGTAACAAACAATAGGGTAAATCCTAAGGCGGGGGTAAACATAACTTTCTCCTAAGTCTAAATTCGTATACCTTATATTGTACGTATACGTACTAATTCCGTCCACAGGATTCGTATTTTTAGATTTTTTAGAAAAACCGGACCCTCACGTCACGTTATTCCTTATTATTGAGGCATCCTTTAAAACCATTCGTCCATCTTATCCCTGCTTCTGCGTTATTGGCTCTAAGGTCAAACCATTAGCAACTTCTTTCATTTGCTTTTTTCCTCTGTCAGTGAAATATTGAATAAGTCTTTTAGGCAAAATTTCCATTAAATAGAGTTGAATCTTCATACGTAGTGAAGACTCTGTGAAAGCTTGTTGATTCTCTTCAGCAAGATTTTGCGCAGCTTCAACAAATTTTCGCATGTTTTTTTCATACTTATCAAAAGCAAGCGTGTAATCCCCATTCGATTCGTCAATTTCCCTTGCTAAAACATAAGCTCCAGCCATTGCAAGACTTGTCCCCATTCCCTGAACCGAATGAGCAGCGTCTCCAATAAGCACTGCCCGCCCTTTAGACCAATAGGGCATTCTGACCTGGGCAATAGAATTGAAATAGCATTCGTCACTTTCTTTCATTAAAGAGACAAGACGAGGAACCTCCCAATCTAAACCTTGAAACTGCTTTTCAAATGCAGCCTGTAAATTATCAGTAGGAAGCGTCTCCTCCTCAGATTTAAACGCAAGGCATGCATAAGAATGGTTCCCTACGGCATAAGCTGTTGCTAGCTTTCCCTTATCAAAATAGACAATTTCGCAACGCTCGAGTTCAAAAATATTTGGGATGGGGAAGACGCAAAATTGAATACCATATCTCTTTAGAAATGTTGCATCTTCTCCAAAAGCCAATCGTCTTACATTCGAGTATTGTCCATCAGCCCCCACCACAATATCAAACTCTCTGGGTTCCATCTGTTCAAAATGAACCATTTTTCCATCTATATTTGTGATGGAATCACCGTAAATGATTTCAATCTCACCCACTTTTTTAGATAAGATTTGAGCAAGATCCCATCGGTTAATTTCTATTTCTCCTTCGGAAGAGTGCCCTAAAATATCTCCATCAAATTCAAAGACCTTCTGACCAGAAGACACAAATTTAGAGCACACGAGATTCACGTTAGCTTCTAAGAGATCTTCATAAATCCCCATTCTTTTTGCCACCTCAAGAGCGGTGCCACGCACGTCAACTTTGTAACCACCTCCTCTCACATAAGGATGTTTTTCGATAATAGTTGGAGAAAAACCTCGCTGTTTTAACCAGTAGGCCAGTGTAAAACCAGCAATTCCAGCACCCGATATAAGAATTTTTTTATCTTTCATCATTACTGCCTCACCGTATATTTCTATTTGTGCCCCTACAGAGGCTAAGTTCATGATTGGAAATGCAGCCAAAACCAATGCGAAAAATTTCTTTATGAGCATACTTGCCTTTCCCATGTAAATAATCAATTAATCGTCAGTATCATAACACTTGACCGACCGTCGGTCAAGTGTTATGATTCACTATAAAAGGATGAACCCATGACAAAGCCTATAAACCGAAAGGACAAGATTCTTAAAGTGGCTCGAAAACTGTTCTTAACCAAGGATTATGATAAAACAACCATGGTAGACATCATGAATGCCTTAGAAATTGCCAAAGGCACTATATATCATTATTTTAGGTCTAAGGAAGCCCTGTTTGAGGCAGTCATCGAAGATATCGTTGAAGAAAATATTAAGCACATGAGGACTTTGGTAAAGAATACCCCAAAGAATGCCTTAGAAAAAATCCAACTTCTGGTGAATGCTGGTAATATTTCCCAAGAGAACGAAAAGATACTAGAGCAGCTTCACAAACCCACTAACGACGCTTTGCATAGCCGACTCCTTGCAGCTACTTTGATAAAACAGGCTCCTCTATATGCAGAAATAATCCAACAAGGTTGCGCTGAGGGAATTTTCAAAACAGAAGCCCCTCTCGAATGTGCAGAGTTTATCCTTTCAGCAATTCAATTTCTTACAGATATGGGAATTTATCCTTGGACAGAACAAGATTTGAAACGCCGCATGCAAGCTTTTCCTATATTAATTGAACGGCTGTTACAAGCCCCGCCTGGATCTTTTCAATTTCTTGTTTGATTCTTTCGATAAATAATAGATGTCTCTCTGTTTAGAACGATTTCCCTAAATATGAATAAGTACCGCTTCTATTTAAGGAGCATACCCCCCCTGTTTTTCTAAGGTGCTCGTTCCATCACCTGGAAGTCCCATTAACTTTCTGATGAGAAGAAGTCAATACACTTGGGATCTTGATTTTGCTCCAATCAAAAGTTCTGAATGCGTCTCTCCACCTCCAAAAATACAGCCTATCAAATTTGGTAGGCTTTTTGCTTTGATTTGTGTCTTGTCTTTCTAAGGAAAAAGTTTATTTTTGCTTAAGCAGATTAAGAAATTTGTGATTGAGGTCAAGTAAACTCCTTGCTTTTTTATTTTCTCAAAATAACAAAATTATGCCTGCTATTTTGATCAGATGAACAAATCAATTCTAAACCGGTAAACCCATCGTCAAGTGCTAGTTTCAAAGCTTTTGCTTCATCCACTCTTATTTTTAAATTTTCCCTACCAAGGTCTTTTCCATCCTCAAAAATATGTTTCATTTCAAAACGGTCTGTATTAGGATAAGCAGAACCAAAATGGGCTATTTTGTAAGCAGTGATTTGATATCCACAACGAAAATACAAAGAAATTGCTTTCTGATTGAAAGGGTGACAGAAATAGATCTTTATGGAAACCCACTTTCAAAGAAGAGGTACGAAACTTGTTTTTACGGAAAGAGTCAAGAGCAAGTCAGTGCTTTAATCGGAGATCAAGTCAAGAATCTTGTCTTGTTTGCAAAGCAACTCAAGAAGCCTCTAGTTTTAGAGAATTTAGATTTCTCTGAAAAAAAAGCTC
>JAJACV010000055.1 GCA_022601335.1 Chlamydiota bacterium
TCATAATAGTTTTTTTGAAGAGACTTTTTGTATTTTAAGTAACTTTTAAAAAAAAAAGCTGGAGACTCCATATAAGCATAAAATGGATGTCCCTGGTAATAAAGCTCTCCCGCTCTTCTTAAGCAGTATAGCTGGTCTAATCTTTTAACTTTTCCGTGCATAGCTGCAAGAGCGCTCCAAAGAAGCTCTTGAAAAACCAGCATAACCTTTTTGAGTTTCACTAAACTAGTCGTAATTTTTTTTAAAATAGAAGTTCTAAAAACTCCCCAACATATGGGATTGTAAGCATTATACAAATCAGCCAGCCTCTGTATGGGATCATTAGAGTCAAGAGATGGGGATTTCCACAAAACATCAAAAATATTTACATTCAATTCATTCTGTTGAAATGTTGCATGATATCCTTGGCATGCAGAATAGTCTTTATTTTGATCTAAAAATGAAATTGAACTTACAATACTTTCGCAATTTACTAAATCATCATCAGCACAAACACAACAATAAGGAGTTTTGACTAAACGAGCTCCTAAAAATATTTTTTTTGAGTAGCTTGTACATGATGGATACTCCATATACTTAATATTAAGTTTTGGAAATTTTTCAAAAAGCCCTCTATACTGGGAACCACTTTCCAAAACAATTATTTTAGCTTCTAAATTATGGTAGCTAAAATAGCTCAATAAGAGGCTCAACATTTCTGGCCGTCCTAATGAAGGGATAATGAGTGTCACCTGGCTTTCTAAACTTTCCATATCTTACCAGTTCTTAATCCGCATCTACTCTCTTGTAGTCATTAAATTTAACCTGCTGCTAAAATTTACAGCAATCATTCCTAATAAAAATTGTAGAATTTTTAGCAATAACTAGATATTTTTCCCGCTTATGGTAAAGAATAAACTAGTTCATTGTTATAAAATATACTAAGAAAACACAGATGTGATAAATTAACAATCATCGACTATAAGGATCTTCGATATATATATAAAGATTTATAACAAATCCCTAACAGAGGCCCCCACGTAAATTATGACTAAAATAGAAGAAATAAACGCTTTAGAAATTTTAGACTCTCGAGGAAATCCTACCTTGCAAGTATTCATAAAAACATCTAAAGGTCTAATTTCCTCTGCAAGCGTTCCATCTGGAGCTTCAACTGGATTTAACGAAGCTTTAGAGCTTCGAGACAATGACAAGGATCGTTATTTAGGCAAAGGAGTTCTAAAGGCTATAAACAGTGTTCTAGGGCCTCTCAAAGATCTTTTAATTGGAAAAAGTGTCTTTGATCAAAAACAAATAGATCTACAAATGATCCAGCTAGATGGATCTGATAATAAATCAAAATTCGGAGCTAATTCAATTTTAGGAATCTCTTTAGCTATTGCTAAAGCTGGCGCTCTTGCCTCAAATTTAGAACTTTTCCAATACTTAGGCAAGCTATATGGAAATAATAATCCCTGCCTATTAC
The DNA here is from genome assembly GCA_022601335.1 of Chlamydiota bacterium. Taxonomy (GTDB): domain Bacteria; phylum Chlamydiota; class Chlamydiia; order Chlamydiales; family JAAZZY01; genus JAJACV01. Next base: position 1,466 of record JAJACV010000055.1, read on the forward strand.
CTCTTCCGATGATGAATGTCATTAACGGTGGAGCTCATGCAGATAATACTATTGAATTTCAAGAGTTTATGATTCAACCCGTTGGGGCTCCTAATTTTGCTGAAGGTATTCGCTGGTCTGCCGAAGTGTTTCATCATTTAAAGAAATTGCTTCAGAAAATGAAATTAAGTACATCCGTTGGTGATGAAGGTGGATTTGCACCCAACCTAAAGTCAAACCAAGAAGCCTGTGAATTTATTCTAACTGCTATTTCTAACGCGGGCTATGAGCCTATTAAAGACTTTGCTCTTACGCTTGACTGTGCTGCCACTGAATTTTATAACTCAAATACAAATCGATATTTTGAAAAGAAAAACCCGAGTTCAGAGGTTGCTTTAACTTATAAAGAACAAGTCGCCATTTTAAAAAATCTAACTCTAAAATTTCCTATTATTAGTATTGAAGACGGGCTAGCCGAAAATAATTGGGAAGGCTGGGAATATCTCACCCAAACTCTTTCAGGAATTCAAATTGTGGGTGATGATATCTTTGTAACAAACCCCAAATTTCTCAAACAAGGTATTGATAAAAATATAGCCAATGCCATTTTAATTAAACTAAATCAGATTGGAACCCTTACTGAAACTTTTGAGACTATTAGATTTGCACAATTAAACAACTATAAAACAATTATTTCCCATAGATCCGGTGAAACTGAAGATACTTTTATAGCGGACTTAGCTGTTGCAACCTCTAGTGGACAAATCAAAACAGGCTCTCTTTCACGCTCAGATCGCGTATCTAAATATAACCGCCTGCTTCGAATTGAGCAGTTACTTAACAGTGACGCAAAATATTTTCGTATAAGCTAAATTGACAACCTTAAACGAACTACACTCACCTGCAGTATCCACAGTTTAAAAAAAATATTTTACAATATTCACACTCTAATGTAAAAAAAATTTTTACATTCTTTAAGAATAAGTAGCCTAACATCGCGCGCTGAAAGGGGTATTTTTCATGCGGTATACTGTAGCTATTTTTGGTGAAGCTGAACGCGGCAGTTTTCAAACTGCGTTTTTTTGCCAAAATTTAGAACAACTCGAAAGAAATTTAGGAAATCCACCTGAAAATAGTGCTGGCCTAAATCTAGCTATTCAAGCTCTATTGTATGAAAGAAATTTGATTTTTTTTCGTGTGAAGGAAGAGGGATTTAGTGTTCAAGATTATTTGTATGGACTCTATTTGCTAGAAACCCAGCATCTATTTGCGAATGTAAGAGCGATTGGAATGCCGGGAGTCGGCAATCTTCAGGTACTAGACGCCTCAGAAGTAATCTGTGATATCTATAAAAGCATCTTGATTACTACCGAGGCAGATCTATATGACTACCTAACTGATAAAGAGCACTAATTATAGTACTCAACAAGACCCGCTTGATCAGGCTTCATAGATTTTTTACCTTGCTGCCAATTTGCAGGACAAACTTCCCCATGCTTTTCAAAGAAAATAAGTGAGTCAAGCATTCTTAGAGCTTCGTCTATAGAACGTCCTAAGGGTAAATCATTCACAACTTGATGACGCACTACCCCTTCCTTATCGATTAAAAATAAGCCTCTGTAAGCAAGACCTTCGTCTTCTTTGAGTACATCAAAATCCCTAGAAATGCTTTTGGTTAAATCTGAAACAATCGGATATTTAACTCCTTGAATTCCACCCTTAGACTTAGGTGTTGCAAGCCAGTTTAAATGGGAAAACCAACTATCTATAGAGCACCCCACTACTTGAGCGCCTCTTTTATCAAATTCTTCTAGCTTCTCTTGAAAAGCATGCAACTCTGTTGGGCAAACAAAAGTGAAATCTAATGGGTAAAAAAAGAAGATCACATATTTTCCTTGAAGATCAGAAAGAGAAAAATCATCTATAATTTTCTCTTCGATAACTGCTTTAGCTACAAAATCTGGTGCTTTTTTTCCAACAAGTACTGCCATAATTATTCTCCTAACTAAAATGTTTTTTTGCGTTTGAAAGCCAACTCTCATCTTCTATCGTGGTAGAGTCTCCATGTCCTGGAAAAACTTGAGTTTCTGGAGGAAGTTTAGCTAATTTTTCTAAAGATTTCCACATATCTTCTGGGCTTGCTGTTGGAAAAGATAAATTACCAATAGTCCCTTTAAAAAGAGTATCCCCAGAGATTAGGATGTTTTCATCTTTGCAATAAAGACAAATTCCACCGGGAGAATGCCCTGGAGTGTGTATCACTTGAAAGTTCAAAGTACCAATAGAAATCATTTGCCCATCATTCAAAAGTTGATCAGCCAACACGCCAAGGATCGGCATAAACATAGGAAGGCCATCACTACCTGGGGATTCTAAATTTGCCTGATCTAATGGATGAACATAAACCGGCACTTCTAACTTTTCTTTAACCGTGGCTAAATCTCCAAAATGATCCCAATGAGAGTGAGTAAGTATAATTTTATCTACTTTGAAGCCATTTATCTGAATTGACTCGAGCAGTCTCTCTGCAGATTCGGGTGCGGGATCAATGATAGCTGCCACTTTAGTTTCAGGGCAAAAAATAATATAAGCGTTTGTATCAAAAGGACCTGAAGAAAAAACTTTAATCATGAATTCAAAAAAGGGTTTGCACCGGAGAGGATTCGAACCTCTAACCGCCCGGTTCGTAGCCGGGTACTCTATCCAGTTGAGCTACCGGTGCTTATTTCAGAGAAGGAGATGATGCTGTAGATCGCTTTTTTCAGCAAGAAGTTTCACAAATAGAATGCATTTTTCCAGTTTAATGCATTAAATTTATGTATTAATTTATTAACTAGACAAAACATTAAAATAAAAAGTTAAAATTTCAGAATATTTTTTTTAAAAAAGCCTTTTTCAATAATTCACTGATCTCGTAAAAATGCGATTAGGAGAGGGGGTATTGTAGGTATGTATATTATTATCTTTGGAGCAAGTAAGCTAAGTGCTTATATTGCTACCATCTTATCCCAAGAATCCCATGGAGTCTTCCTAATAGACTCTGATCAAAATAGACTAGATAAAGTTTCGGGCGACTTGGATGTGAGTTTAATCCATGAAAATGAAACACCCTGGGAAATTTTAGAGCGCTTGGCTCCTATGAAACCTGATGCAGTTTTGGCTCTTACAGATAATGATGAGAGAAACCTTTCTATATGTAAAATTGCAAAAAACTTAAACTACCAAAACACTGTAGCTTTGATTCATAATGAAAATTATGTCAATGCAACCAATTTAAATTTTGGAGAAATTTTTTCTGCTGACTATTTTGTGTGTCCCAGTCTTTTGATTTCCCAAGAAATTTTTAAACATATAGCTACCAAAAATTCTTCGGGCACTGAGAGTTTTGCTCATGGGGCTATTTATATGCACACCATTAAAGTCCCAGAAAAATGGGATCAAGCGGGGAAAAAAATTATGGATATTACTTTCCCTGAAGGTCTCATGCTTGGATTAATTAGGCGTATGAAAACGACCGAAGGCAGCACATCTCGTAAAAAAGAAATCCTATTTCCTCATGGAAAAGATTCTCTAGAGGTGAACGATGAAGTTACTTTTGTAGGAAAGCCAGAAGCTATCAATATACTCAATAGTTTCTTTAATTTAGGGTTTAAAAAAGTTAAATCTGTTCTTCTAGTTGGCGGTTCTAAAATAGCTGTGAATTTAGCTCGTATTTTAGAGAAGCAAAATATTCAAACAACACTCATTGAAAAAAACGAAGCAAAAAGTAAGTGGCTCTCCACCATTTTACCTAAAACAACTATCCTTAACCAAGATGGAACGAATCTTCAGTATTTAAAAATGGAGCAAGTTGAGAAATTTGATGTGGTGGCTGCATGTACGTATCATGATGAAATTAATATCCTAGTAGCCTCTCTAGCAAAAAAATTGGGTTGTGCCAAAACGATTGCCTCTATTGAAGATGTAAATATTAATGAAATTTTAGCACAAATTCAAATTGATCATTTTGTTTCTCCTCGAGAAACAATGGCCAACCGCATTTTGTCAATTATTCAAAAGCAAAAAGTAGTCTCTGTCTCTTCTCTTTATGAAAACAAAGCCAAAATTCTAGAACTCAAAGTGTCATATAGCTCCCCTTTAGCAGGAATACCTATTTTTGAATTAGGAATGTATTTGCCAAATGATTTTTTAATTGCGGCCATTCAGAATCGGGGTCGAATTATGATTGCAGATGGAAATAAAATATTATGCCCTGGAGATACTGTCATTGTGATTACACACCCTCAGCATTATAACGCCCTACAAAAGCTGTTCTAATGAATTTAAGAGAAACGAGTAAATTCTTATCGAACTATATTTTTATTTTGGCTTCGTTCCTCATTGTGCCTTTGTGCATGGCATTTTACTTTGAGTTCTGCATACCCAAATTCGAGCATCCCCAACCTCATTCGACTTTAGCCTTTTTTATTACTATTTCAATTTGCGTGACGGTAGCTTATATTTTACACGCCTATGGAAAAAAAGCTGATGGGTCTCACTTTTTTCGACGCGAAGGTTTTTTAGCTGTCATTCTTATTTGGTTTATTTCAGGAGTTATTGGAGCGCTTCCCTTCTATTTGAGTGGTACTCTTACAAATCCAGTAGAAGCTTACTTTGAATCTGTATCAGGGTTTACAACAACGGGAGCCTCCGTGATGTACCCTATGAATTATAACCCCGAAACTAAAGTAAACAACCCAGTTTCCTACACAGTCACTGGGCAACACAAAACAACTTATAAATTCTATGGAAATATTCGCCCTGTTATTGACGCTCAATCAGGCAGCGTTTTGTACTCGGGATATGACGCTGTAGGGAAAGCTCTACTTTTTTGGCGCTGCTTTATGCAGTGGGTAGGCGGCATGGGAATTGTAGTTCTCTTTATTGCCATTCTTCCAGCCTATGGGCTTGGTGGCAACAAACTTCTTATGCAAGCGGAACTCCCCGGTCCCCAGCATGAAAATATTGCCCCAAAGGCACGTGATGCTGCGAGTCTTCTTTGGAAAGTGTATCTATTTTTTACCCTTATTGCCCTCTTATGTGTAAGAATATCAAATCCAAGTATCACTTGGTATGACTCTATTTTAATATCAATTTCTACGATCTCAACCGGCGGTTTTCTTCCTCTAAAACAAGATATTTTGGTTTATAACCTCCCAATTATTCAATGGATTATGATTCTGTTTATGTTTTTAGGAAGTGTAAACTTCACCATTCATTTTTATGTTTTAAAGGGGAAGTTTTCCAAGCTTTTTGACTCTGAGCTTATCCTATTTATTCTTTCCATTTTGGTTGGAGTAACTCTTGTTATTATTAGTTTAACAGGAACCGAGCAAACACTGCTTACGGGGCAGTCTATCCGTTTTGATTTTTCTAATTCGATTAGATATGGGCTTTTTCAATACCTCTCTTGCCAGTCAACAACAGGTATGATCTTAATGGATTATGATCAGTGGCCCTTTTTTGCCCAAAGTATCATGATCACCGCTATGTACATTGGCGGCATGTCTTGCTCTACAGCAGGTGGTATTAAAGTGATTCGTTACTATATTCTTATGAAAACAGCAGCCTATCGTACTGAAGCTATTTTTAAACCTGAAACGGTGAGAAGTTTTAGAGTACGCAATAGGCTTGTAAGTGATAAAACAAAAGAAACGGTTCTTACATTTTTCTTTATAGCCATCACATTTTCATTAATTGGCACCCTGACATACATAGGTGATGGAATTGACTTTAGAACAGCTTTCAGCTCTATGAGCTGTATGATTAATAATGTAGGAATGGGGTATGGACCTGCAGGGCCTTCTCAGTCTTTTGCTTTTATGTCTAATTTTTCAAAAATCATCTCCACCTTCTGGATGATACTCGGCAGATTAGAATTTTTTATTGTTCTTATTCTATTCACTCCTACTTTTTGGAGAAATAGGTAAAGCAACTTTACACCTTAGACGCTACCGTGAAAAACAGATTCTTCATATTTTGCTCTTAATGGCTGTTACTTAGATGTTTTTTTGGAATCTTTTTTTTCAGCCTTGGGTGCAGAGGCACTTTGATTGGTATAGTCAGTGATATAGAAACCACTTCCTTTAAAATTTAATACCGCATTTTGACCACCAATACCTCGTTGAAGGGTTTCTTTGTGGCACTTAGGGCACTCTTTTAAAGGCTCTTGAGAAATTTTATGAAAGACTTCATAAACATATTCACATTCACAGCATTTATATTCATAGGTTGGCATGACAGATTCTCCGTAAGATTAAACAAGAATGGCCGAGGCTTGGAGAGCCTCAGCCATTAAAAACAATGTACTAAGTATTAAGCTAGAATCCCATACCAGGCATTCCACCCATACCGCCCATTCCAGGCATTCCGCCCATGCCACCCATACCTGGCATTCCACCCATACCACCACCCATTCCAGGAGGCATTCCGCCGCCCATAGAAGGAGAGTCGCCTTTAGGCTGAGGCTTGTCAGTAATTAAAGCTGCAGATGTAAGTAAAAGACCTGCTATAGAAGCTGAGTTAATTAAAGCATTTTTAGTAACAAGAACAGGATCTAAGACACCGGCTTTTAATAAGTCGCAAAACTCATCTGTTAGGCCATTATATCCATAACCTTTATCTTCATGTTCAAATACTTTCTCAGCAACCACATTCCCTTCTTTTCCGCAATTATTTGCGATAGATGCTGCAGGTACGAAACAAACTTTTTTCAGAATGTTAATTCCCATTTGCTCATCTTGAGAGTCTGCCTTTAGGTTATCTAGTGATTTAACAGCTCTTAGAAGAGCCACTCCTCCACCAGGAACCACACCTTCAGCTACAGCTGCTCTCGTTGCATGAAGAGCATCTTCTACACGAGCCTTTTTCTCTTTCATTTCGGTTTCAGTAGCAGCTCCCACTCTTACAACAGCAACACCACCGGCTAGCTTAGCTAAGCGCTCTTCTAGCTTTTGGCGATCATAGTCACTTGTAGCATGAGTCATTGCATTGCGAATAGTTGCAATGCGCTTTTGCAGGACCTGAACATCTCCCAAACCATCTACTAAAGTAGTTTCTTCTTTGCTAATTTTCACTTTCTTAGCGCTGCCGAGCACTTCAAGTCCAACATTTTCAATTTGAAGTCCTACTTCTTCAGAAACAACAGTGGCTCCAGTTAGAATAGCAAGATCTTGAAGCATTTCCTTTTGACGATCTCCAAAACCTGGAGATTTTACAGCACAAACAGGCATTCCACCCTTGATTTTGTTTATAACAAGAGTCGCTAAGGCTTCACCTTCAATTTCATCAGCAACAATAAGAAGAGGCTTTTGCGCTTTTTCCATCACTTTTTCTAAAATAGGAACGAGGTCTTTTGCATTAGAAAGCTTTTTATTTATGAGTAAAATTTGAGGATTATCAAATTCAACCATCATGCTTTCTGGATGAGTTACGAAATAAGGAGATTGGTATCCCTTATCAAATTTCATCCCTTCAACAACGTCCAGCTCTGTTTTGAAACCTTTGGCTTCATCTACAGTGATGGTTCCATCTTTACCCACTTTATCCATAGCTTCTGCAATAATCGCTCCAATTTCAGGATCATTGTTAGCTGAGATGGTGGCAATTTGACGGACCTCTTCAGGCTTCTGAATCGGATCTGCAAGTCCTGTTAAGGTCGCTAAAAGAGTTTCCACTCCACGATCAAGACCTCTTTTAAGAAGCATAGGATTTGCACCGGCTGTGACACTTTTAACACCATGCGAAAAAATAGCTTCTGCTAAAACAATCGCAGTGGTTGTTCCATCACCTGCAGTGTCAGATGTCTTTGATGCAACTTCTTTAATGAGCTGCGCTCCCATGTTTTCAAATTTATCTTTAAGAGAGATTTCTTTGGCAACAGTAACGCCATCTTTTGTTGAGAATGGCAGCCCCATTTCTTTATTAATAACAACATTGCGCCCTTTTGGACCCAAGGTGACTTTTACTGCACGAGCCAGTGTTTGAATCCCTTTCTGAATGGATTTAAGGGCGTCCCCATGAAATTTAAGTATCTTTGGCATAGTTTTTTACTCCAACTTGAATAGTTAATTTTAAGACTCAACAACACATAGGACTTCGTCCATAGGCAGGATTAAATACCCTTCTTCATTATTCATAGAAACTTCAGAACCTGCATAAGCTGCAAAGTAAACTTCATCTCCGACTTTAACACCTTCTTCAGAAGAGCCTACTGCTATAACAGTCCCGCGCTTAGGTTTTTCTTGAGCTGTCTCAGGAAGAAGGATTCCCCCTTTAGTTTGCTGTGCACTTGATCTTTTTAATAATATACGTTTTCCTAAAGGCTTAATTTGCACCATTTTTTTCCTCCGAAATAGGTTTTATATTTTATTTTTGTACTCCCAGAATAGGAAATAAGGAGGTTAATGTCAATAAATTCAGCCACTTTTTAGCAAAAAAAACATGAGAGTGCTAAAAAAACTAATAAAGAAGATATTTTGAGCGTTTTTGAAGAAAATTTTCTCTTTGAAGCTCTTCGATAGAATGCATTGTTGAGGCAATTGCCTTGCGTTCTTGAATTGCTTCAAAGAAATCTATAGAGCCTGTTAAGTAGTCACACGTCTTTTTTCTGCCTTTTTTAATAGCATTGTTTAACTCTCTATCAAAATCATCTGGATAGAGCTCTATTAATTTTTCTAGGATCACATTCTGAGTTAAAAGAGGTTTGAAACTTTCTAAACTAGTGACCTTAAGAAATACGCCCTCACATTTTTCCTTCTCATATTTTCCCCATTTGGGATTAAAAGAATGGGAAAGAAAAAGGACTCCAGGAAGGCTTGCTTGATTTAGGGCTAGGGCCAGCTCTGTTGATGATATCCATGGAGCCCCTATTCTCTTAAATGGGTGAGTTCCTCGAAGATCTACGCTGACTATTTCCAAGGTCTCTCCAATAACAATAGTAGCTGGATAAACAAGGGCTGTTTCGGCATCGGGTATATTAGGACTTGGGGCTAACCAAGTGAGCCCTGTTTCAGAAAAATGCATACTTCGCTTCCAGCCCTTCATTGGGACTACAGATAAAGAGCAGCCTATTCCATTTTCGAGGTTGAGATACATTGCAAGTTCTCCGTTTGTCATTCCATGACAAAACGGAACTTGGTTATAGCTAAAAAAACAGCGAAACTTTTCTTCAACAATGCTTCCTTCTACACAAATACCCCCCCTGGGATTAGGGCGATCTAAAACAATAACTTTAATATGATTCCTTGCTGCTTCTTCAATAATATAGGATAAAGTTGTTTCATAAGTATAACAACGAACCCCCACATTTTGAATGTCATAAATCAGAATATCTAGGTCCTTAAGCATTTTAGGCGTGGGTCTCTTGCTACTTCCGTGTAAGCTGTAAACTGGTGTCGCCTCAATTTGCTCATCTTTAACAGGTTCATAAGCATTTAGACTCGCTTCAAAACCATGTTCTGGAGCAAAAGCCGCTTTTAAACGATAATTGAATTTCTTTTGATTTTTTGAGAGAATGTCGAATGTCTTTTTACCATCTGCGCTTACAGCGCTTTGATTTGTGATGAGTCCTATATTCTTATCTTGTATTTGAGATACAAACTCAGGCTCGAACAGACGCTCAATACCCAGCTCAACTTGTGCATTTAAACAGAAAGAGAGGAAAATACTACACAAAATTAGCAAACACAGTTTCATAACTCTACCAATCTCTTCATTAATTCCCTGACAATATAGATTCATATTTAATAATGCACAAAACAATTAATACATCCTCTTCAATGGAGAACTTTAATGAAATTTTTTAGGCTATCTTTATCCTTGATGTGCTTGATTTTAGTGGGCTGCACTAATCCAGATCCTGAACCCAAAAAGAATGAGAAGGTGGCTTTAGCTGCTCAAGTTTCCAAAGAATGTGCTCAAACGCTCTCCAAGCGCTATGGGATGTCACAGTCTGGACAAGGTGGAAAAATGATGTATGAAATAGAAGGCCTTTATCTTGCCTTTGATATTTATCGCTCTATTTCTAAA
>JAJACV010000056.1 GCA_022601335.1 Chlamydiota bacterium
CGATCCGCTAACTGCTCGTAAGAAGTTGCTCGATCGTCCTCAAAGCCCAATGGCTCAATGCAGATAGCACAATTTTCGCTTAAGAACTCTCTCACGGTTGTATCAAGCAAATTTATTTGAGGGTTAAACTGAAGAATAGATGCTCCCATTCCATTAGCAAGCGGCTCAAGGGTAATTCCATTTGGGATGTTAGATAATTCTAAAGTAGTCATTATAAATCACTGATAGTTAATTTAATATCTCCTTCTATTCTAAATAAAACTGATTTAATTGTCAATAATTTTTTATTAAGAATATCAAAATAGATATTAGAATATTAGAGAGACAGTCAGAATTTAAAGGGTGTATTTGAGGTAAGTAAGCAAGATTAGCGGTAGTCGGATTCGAACCAACGACACACGGATTATGATTCCGTTGCTCTAACCAACTGAGCTATACCGCCTCAGAGAAATTGCGGGAGAAGGATTCGAACCTCCGACCTTTGGGTTATGAGCCCAACGAGCTGACCGCTGCTCCATCCCGCGATAGATTATGCAAATATATTATAGTTTTACTGATTTACCTACAAGCTTCTTTTGAATAAAAGTTAAAGTTGCTTGAGTACCACCTGACGCATGATCAAAAATGCTACGCCCACGCGCTCCCATTTCTGCTCTTTTTTCATTATTTTTAAATAGCTCTTCTAAATTTCTTTTTAGGTCTCCTACATTCAATTGTAGACCTGCCTTTGATTCTTTTACTAAATGAACAAGCTGCGCTTGTGTGTGCATGTAAGGACCGTAAATACAAGGCACTTTATACCAAAGAGGTTCAAGGATATTATGACCTCCTACTTTTCTAGTGAAACTTCCTGCTACGATAGCAATTTGAGCTAATTGGTAACACATTCTTAAAGACCCCATAACATCTACAATTAAAACTTGGTTATCATGTAGTGTTTCATTTTGGCTAAATCGACCATAAGATATACTCATTTTTTTTAATGTGGCTTCTACTTGATGAAGTCGCTCTGGGTGTCTGGGAACAAGAAGTATTTTTAAAGAATAGGGTGGAGCTAAAAGTGGTTTAATAACCTTTAAAAGTGCTCTTTCTTCACCCTCATGGGAAGAGCCTATAGTCACACACTTTTCTCTGATACCCCATTTTGATTTTAGAGCATTTAACTCGTGTGGATCTAAAGCAGGATAAATGTCATCTAACTTCAAATTAGGAATGACAGAAACTTGGTCTGAAGAAAATCCTAAATTCAAAAATCGACTTCTATACACTTGATCTTGAACAAGCAAAAAGTCTAAAGAAGAAAAGTACCACTTTGCAAAAGGCTTAATTTTCTTCAATCTATTATAAGATCGATTTGAGAGTTTCCCGTTGATAATGCCTATTTGAGCTCCTCTTTTTTTACAAACCTTTAAAAAATTGGGCCAAATATCTGTTTCAACTAACAGAACAAGGTCAAGCTTTATGCCTTGCAACATTCTATTCATAGTGCTTCGAAAATCGATAGGCAACATAATATGATGATCTGCAAAGGAAGTTACTTTTTTCGCTTCAGCATGCCCCGTTTCAGTGATTGATGAAACGATAAGTGTAGAAGATGGATATTTACTTTTAAGCTGTTTTAGAAGTTGAGAGACAGCCTTAATTTCTCCTACAGAAACGGCATGCACCCAGATTGTCGGGGTCCCTGACTTAAAGTTATAACGAACCCAGCCAAGTTTTTGCAGAAGCTTTCCCTTATATTTTTTTTTGTAAAAAAATTCAAAAAAAAAGACGGGTAAATAAAAGACTACAAAACAAGCAATAAGAAGTTGATAAAGAAATTCCATTAGCGCACTACAAAGTTTATAAGTTTATTCGGAACAAAAATTATTTTAACTATTTCACCCTCTAAATGCTTCGCTATATTATTATTTTGTTTTGCAAGTGCAATAATAGCTTCTTTTTCCTGATCTTTTGGCAATTCAAATTTCCCTCGCAGCTTTCCATTAACCTGAACCACATAAGTTGCCACTGATTCTTGCAAGTATTTAGAGTTCCAAGTGCAAAAAGGATAGTATTCTAACGCCTCTGTTTGACCCAAGTATTCCCACAATTCACAAGCAATATGAGGAGCTAAAGGATATAAACACTGAACCGCCATTAACAATACAGACTTAGGCTGCGTATTAAGTTTTGAGAAATCATTGATAAAAATCATTAGCTTGGAGATGACTGTATTAAAGGCAAAAGCTTTCAGATCTTCCTCTACTCCTTTTACAAGAGTATGGCCCACTTTAAGAGCTTCAGGTGTTTCAATGTCTGATAATTCTTTATTTACACAAAGATCATAAAAACGGTGTAAAAACCGATAACATCCTTGTATGCCATTATCAATCCATACCTTTTCCTTATCAAGCGGAGCCATAAATAGTTCATATAAACGAAGCGCATCAGAACCAAATTCTTCAATGACTTCATCAGGGCTTAATCCATTAAGTTTTGATTTAGACATTTTCTCAATTTGAGACGTTACCTTTTCTCCGGTTGGCTGATGAACATAGTCCGTGCCTTTTTCAACAACTTCTCCAGAGGGAACATAACGATTTTTTGAGTTTTTAAAGGATCTAGCCGTCACAACTCCCTGATTTCGCAGTGAACTAAAAGGTTCCTTTGTCGACACCATCCCACAATCATAGAAAACTTTGTGCCAAAAACGGGCATAGAGCAAATGTAAAACAGCGTGTTCTGCACCTCCCACATAAAGATCAACAGGCATCCAGTATTTTTCTGCCTCTTTAGAAAAAGGCTCCTTCTTATTTTGAGGATCTAAATAGCGCAAGTAATACCAGCAAGAACCGGCCCACTGTGGCATCGTGTTTGTCTCTCTTAAGGCTTTTTTTCCTGATTTAGGATCTGTAACTTCCACCCAATCCCTTACATTTTCAAGGGGGCTTTTTCCAGTTTTAGAAGGCTGGTAACAAGTGACCTCTGGAGACATCAGAGGGAGTTCATCAATATCTAAAGCTCTTTTAGTTCCATCTTCAAAATGAAGAATAGGAATAGGCTCTCCCCAATATCTTTGTCTTGAAAACAACCAATCTCTTAGTTTGTAATTGACTGTAGCTTCACCATAGCCCGTTTCCTCTAAAAATTCGATAACTCGTTTTTTAGCTTCTTCTTTTCGAAGGCCGTTTAAATTAAGCGATTCAGATTGACTATTTACAAGGGCACCCTCTCCTAAATAGCATATCTCTAAATTATCAATTTGCCTGATAGCCTCCTCAAGAGAAAGATTTTCTGGCGCTTTAACCGGATGAACCACAGGATGGATTAACAAATTAAATTTTTTAGCAAATTCAAAGTCTCTGAGATCTTGCCCACCGGGAACTCCAATCACAGCGCCCGTTCCATAACTCATCAAAACATAGTCAGCTACCCATATGGGTATTCTTTCACCATTTAAGGGATTAATACAAAAAGCGCCTGTTGACACTCCTGACTTATCTTTTGCAAGCTCTGTACGCTCTATATCCGACTTGAGAGCGACTTCTTTTATATATGCATCCACTGCGGGCTTTTGTGCTTTTGTCGTGATAGATTTTACTAGTGGATGTTCAGGAGAAAGCACTAAAAAAGTGGCCCCAAATAGCGTGTCTGGCCTTGTGGTATAAACTGATATTTTTTCCTGAGTCTTCTCTTCTATGTAGGTGACATTAACGCCTAGACTCTTTCCAATCCAGTTTCTTTGTAGCTTCTTAATTCCTTCTGGCCAATCTAAATCTTCTAAATCCGTTAAAAGTCGTTCTGCGTATTCTGTAATTTTTAGGACCCATTGTCTTAGAGGCCTTCTTTCAACAGGATGTCCTCCAATGTCTGATTTTCCATCAATGACTTCTTCATTTGAAAGAACGGTTCCCAATGCGGGGCAGAAGTTAACTAAAAGGTCCGCTTCATAAGCGAGTCCTTTTTCATAAAGCTTTGTAAAAAGGTACTGTGTCCATTTATAGAACTGAGGATCACTTGTTTTTATTTCTCGATCCCAGTCGTAACTAAATCCAATTCTTTTAAGCTGTCTTCGAATATTAGAAATATTTTTTTCGGTTGTAATGCGAGGATGAACCCCTGTTCTAACAGCATATTGCTCTGCAGGTAGACCAAAGCTATCCCATCCCATTGGGTGCATAACATTAAACCCTAACTGCCTTTTGTAACGAGCTAAGACATCAGTTGCGGTGTATCCCACAGGGTGGCCTATATGAAGCCCGTCACCCGAAGGGTATGGGAGCATGTCTAAAATGTAATATTTTTTTTTGGAGGGATCTATTTCACACTTGAATGTTTTTTCTTCTTCCCAACGCTTTTGCCATTTTAGCTCAATTGCTTCAGGATCGTATTTCTTTTTAGTTTCTTTTGAAGTCATTTAATGTATCAATTATTCGTTTTAATAAAAGGACAGTGTGCCAGGGAAAGATTTAAATGTGAATGGATTTGAGATTAAATAAGTAATTAATAGCAGTAAGATTCAAAATTATCTTAAAATGATCCTCCTGTTCTATTTTTTTAACTAATAATCTATTATTCATATCCAAATAAAAATGAGAATTAAAAGGGTTGATCAGATATAGTCCTTCCTCATATAGAAAAATTAGTTACTATTAACTGGGCTGAAATTCAATTGACTCAAAAAAAAAATTACTTTGGAATTTTCAAAGCACATAGACTCGGTTATGGATTTGTTAAATCTTTAAATGGCGAGTATTCTCCAGACATTTTTATCCCTAAAAGTGCCACGGCTCACGCTATCGAAGGCGATCTTGTAGAGGTGGAAATTACAGGCACCGAATCTAAAAAGGGATGGGAGGGAAAAATCCTTCTGGTATCAGAAAGAAAACACCATTTAGTTGCCGGCATTGTTATGCAACTTTTTTCCAAAAAAGCGCTTCTTTATTGTCCTTTGTTAGGACTTTCAAAAGAAGTTGAAATCTCAATAGAGCCTCCTCATAAATTTAAAATCGGAGATCGTCTTGAGGTCGAACTCCAAAAAACAGTTCCTAATAAAGATACAGTAAAAGCTCAATTTAAATCCTATATTGGAAATATCAAGGACCCTTCTTGTGATATAGCAGCTGCAGTCTCTGAATTTGCTTTAAGAGAAGATTTTCCAAGGGAGGTTCAACGCGATTTAAAAAAATTCCCTAAAAAAATCATCCCAAAAGATTACCCTGATAGAGATGATTTTCAAAAACTTGTCTGTTTTACTATTGACCCTGACACCGCTAAAGATTTTGACGATGCCATTTCGCTTGAAAAAAGCCCTCAAGGACATTGGATACTAGGTGTTCATATTGCGGATGTGTCGCATTTTGTAGTAGAAGGCTCACCTTTGGATCTTGAGGCTTCTCGTCGCTGCAACTCGACTTACTTTCCTGGAAGATGTGTGCCTATGTTGCCTAGTGAACTTTCAGACAATCTGTGCAGCTTAAAGCCTAAAGTTCCAAGACTTGCTATTTCAACCTTTATGACTTTAGATGATGAGGGCAATCTACTTTCAGCTAAAAGTAGTAGATCCATCATTAAAAGCAAACATCGCTACACTTATAAAGAAGTCAAAGCTATTTTGGATGGAAAAGTTAAAAGTCGAGATGCTAAAAAACTTAATGAGCTAAAAGAAGTGGCATGCACACTCAAGGCGCTTCGCAAGAAAAGAGGTTGCTTAGATCTAGCTCTTTCTGACACTCAAATTTTAGTCGATCAGCAAGGGATTCCTCAAGGAATCGAGGTCATTGAATATGACATCACTCACCAAATGATTGAAGAATTCATGCTCAAAAACAATGAAGTGATTGCCAAACTAATGAGTGATCGAGAAGTCTCTATCCCTTATCGAATCCACGAATCTCCAAAGCCTGATAACCTTCGTGAATTTGTGCAAATGGCAGATACTTTGGGATTCAAACTCTCAATGCCTCCTCTTCAAAGTGAGCTTCAAGAGCTCTTTGAAGAGATAAGCGGATCAGAGAGAGAGCATCAAGTTACAGTTGCTTTTATTCGTTGTATGAAACTAGCCATTTATTCTTCAGAAAATGCGGGTCATTACGGCCTTCAACTTGACTATTACTGCCATTTTACAAGTCCCATTCGTAGATACATGGATTTAGTTGTTCACCGTAAATTATTTGATCAAAGCGAACTTCAAGACTGTAAAATTATTTGCGAAAGAGCCTCCGATACAGAGCGTTTGTCAGCAAAAGCAGAAAATTCGGTAAGAACTCTCAAAATTCTTAGATACTTACTAGCAAAGCAAAAAAAGCCGACTCCAATTTACACCGCGATTGTTACCAAAGTTAAACCTTTTGGGCTCATCTTTGAATTACCTGAGATTCTCCTTGAAGGCTTCCTTCATATTTCAAAACTCGGCAGAGACTATTATGTGTTCAATGACAGAAAAGGACGCATTGAAGGAGAGAACACAAAGGATTCTCTTTTTGTAGGAAAAAAAATTAACGTAAAAATCAACTCCATTTGCTTGATGACCCAGGAAGCTGATTGGAAAAGAGTTCATTAATACTCTCTAAATGAAAGAGGTTTTCTATGATAAAACTACGCCCTTATCTTTACTTACTATTTTTGTTAACAGCTTCACTTCAAGCCTCTTCATTGACAGATCAAAATCTACTCCACCTGATTAAGGGCAATTCCTTTGTAGGCCAATACTCAGATTCACAAGAGGCTTTTGCCCTTTATTTTGACCCCTCCGGAAAAGTCTATATTCAAAATAGTAAAATGAAAAAATATTCCCTCTACGGAAAATGGGAAATCAAAGGCCATCTTCTAGAAACGCCATGGCCTGTTTATCACTTGAGAACAGGCTCCAGCGGTAAAGTCAACTTTTACTCTCAAAGAGACTTGAGAACCTTTAAACTTGAAATGAGACCCCTTGGAAACTCTACTTATGAGCCTTATAAAATCAGAGGTTGCTCATGTGACCCATCGCCCGAACAATCCTTTCCAAAATGCCAATGGGTAAAAGGAAAAGCCTCCTTGTAGACTTTTCTAATAGAAAAATCTGCCAGTTTATCTTTTTCACACCTCAGATTGCCTATTAATTCTTAAGCTTAACTTCTTTGATAGAAGACTTAAATTCGCTTTCAAGATAGTATGCAAATTAAAACGTGCAAACACCCGATTGTCTATGAAAAGAAATTTCTTAACAGGCTTAGTTATTCTTATTCCTATTGCACTGACTATTATTATTGTTCTTTTAGTTGTCGATATCTTAACGCAGCCATTTATGGGAGGAATGGAGCAACTTCTTGGTAAAGTTTCTATCTTTCATAAAAACATCCCGTTGTTTAGCTCCGAACAAGCTCTCAGAGCCTGGAGCCGTATGGCTATTTTAGTTAGCTTGTTTTTATTTGTTTTTATTTTAGGAATTTTTGCCCGTTGGTTTGTTTTCAACACTCTTGTAAATCTTGGCGACAAAATTTTGCACCGCATTCCAATTATCAACAAGCTATACAAAACACTTAAGGAAGTAACTAAGGTTATTTTCACTTCTGATTCAAGAGCTTTTAAAGATGTAGTGATGGTCCCTTTTCCCAATCACCACACCTTTTGCTTAGGACTGCTCAGTCGAGACTCTCCAAACCTCTACAACGAGCCTGCAAAAAAGGAATTAACAGCGGTATTTATTCCCACGACTCCAAACCCAACTACAGGTTATTTAATTCAGTATCCAAAAGATGAAATAAAAAAAATTAATATGACGGTTGAAGAAGCTTTGAAATTTATCGTCTCCTGCGGAATGGTTAGTCCTGGGGAAATTAATGCCAAATTTTTGAGTACAAAATCACTATGAAAAAAATTTTATTATCCGGACTCGCTCTATTACTGCCCTTAGCTCTTACTTTTCTCATTGTTCTTTTTATTCTCAATTTTTTAACAAACCCCTTTGTCCATTCATTCGAAGATTGGGCGACCAAATTTAGCCCCCATTTTTTTGGTCAAATTTCACCGAAAGCGCTTCATTACATCTTTCAAGTTATAATTTTGATTACTCTCTTTTTTGTAACGGTTATTACAGGCGCTTTGGGAAGACTTTTTGTTATAAGTTATTTTTTAAAACTTGGAGACAAAATCATCAATAGACTCCCTATTGTAAATAAAATTTATAAAACGACTAAAGATATTATACGAAGTCTTTTCTCTCCAGATGCGGGCTCCTTTCAGCAGGTAGTTTTGGTTCCTTTTCCAAGCAAGTCGGAGTATTGCCTAGGTCTTTTAAGTGAAGCTCCCCCTAAGGCTTGCCAAGAGCTTGAAGAAGACGAACTGGCTACCGTTCTTCTACCAACCGCTCCTCACCCCATTTCAGGTTATCTGCTAATATTCAAAAAAAAGGATGTTATCGAAATTGATATGAGCATTGAAGATGCCATTAAATTCACAGTCTCATGCGGTATTGTCCACCCTGAAAATTTTCAAAAGAAAAATTGATTTAAAACTACTTGTAAAATTACTTTGATTTCTCTTATAATACTCACTCAAAAAACGAGAGAATATAATGACAAGACTAAGCAAGCAATTTAGAAGAAGAATGGTTTCTCCTAAAAGACCCAGCCCACCTGCTAAAAAAACGGGTGCTAAAAAAGACCTACTTGAGAAAGGTTTCAAAGAGCATTTAAATGTTTCTGGGGCCCCTCAAGTCTTTATACCTAAAATTAAATCATTATAACCCCCAAGTCACTATGTCAAGACACCCAAGCTTTGGAAAATCTATAAAAACTGGAAAGAAAAGAAACGTACTCAAGCGCTACGAGCGAATTGACGTCTTAAAAAATTTGGGACGTTGGGACGAAGAAAAAAAGCAAGTTACGGCCCTTCCTAAGACCCCTACTGAGTAATGTGGACGTCTCTGTCAACAATTCTCAGTCTGTTGTATCCATCCAAGTCGAAGCTATAGAACCTATAGTTAGAGCTGTTCTCGAACAAGAGAATGAAGTTTGCGATGAAGTTATTTTACATTTTGTAACTGAAGAAGAAATAAGTGAAATTCACAGTGAATTTTTTGATGATCCGACAACGACGGATTGTATTTCAATACAAGTTGATGAAGCGGGCACTCACCCCCGATTTCTAGGTGAGGTTTTTATTTCTCCACAAGCAGCTATTGATTACTCCCACGAGAACGGTGAGGATCTTTACCAAGAGCTTACCCTCTATTTGGTACATGGCCTTCTTCATTTAATAGGTTATAAAGATCTGGAGGCTGAGGATATTAAAGAGATGCGGCTTGCAGAGAAACGTCAAATGGATTATTTAATGAGACATAATCTTTTGATAAAAAAATAGGTGTTTTTTGTTTCTTTTAGGGATCTGTTTATCTTCATTTTTTCTTTTTCAGGTCTTTTTTTTATGCCTACTGACTCGCATCTTTAGGAGGTCGCACAAGCATCAGGCTAAAAAATTTTTAAATGCTCATCCAATTTTATTTTTTTTCAACAAAATCTACGATTTATTTTTTACTCACAAGCACTTCAATGGCGTCTTTACAAGCTGCATTTATGCGAAAAGTATAGCTCGTTTTGGATTTGGTCTCTCTAGCTTTCTATTTATAATGGGCTTAGAGAAAGATCATCTTAATTGGTCGAGCCTTCCCTTTATATTACTAGGACTCCTGCTGCTCTATGTTTTTATTGGTGATTTACTCCCTAGAATTTTTTCTATTACGAAAGCAGAAAAAATCTTTTTAGCAGGGGCTTTTTTTGTCGCTCTTTACTTAACGATTGTCTTTCCTATTCTTCTTCCTTTCTTAGTCATTTCAAGACATGCTCATCGAAAAATAAGTTCTAGTGACGAGCATATTTCAAGAGTAAAAGAACAGGTTTATGATTTAATTCAAGAGACTCTCCCTGAGCGTAATTTGGAGCAAAGGGATCGACAACTCATTGAATCTATTTTGAAATTTAAGGAACGCATTGTCAGAGAAGTTATGGTACCTAGAGCAGATGTTTTTGCTTTGCCTTATAATGCACCTATTAAAGACATTGCCAAAGAGCTTTTTGAGGAGGGTTATAGCCGCATTCCCATTTACAAAGAGACATTAGACAATGTGGTAGGAGTCCTTCTCTACAAAGACTTTTTAAGCCTTTATATGACCTCGACACTAAAGCATGACCCGAAACTCCTAGATCAAACTCTAGACGTGCTCATGAAGGAGCCTCTCTATACTCCTGAAACAACCAAAATTTCTCACTTGCTGCAAGAGTTTTTACAAAAGCAACAGCACTTAGCCCTCGTAGTAGATGAGTTTGGTGCTATAGAGGGCATTGTAACCATTGAAGATCTTCTAGAGGAAATTGTTGGAGAGATTGAAGATGAATACGATGAAGAGGAGGCCACTTTAATCACTCAGCAAAAAGACTCTTGGATTGTGGATGGTAAAATGACTCTTCATGAAATTAATGAATTTACAAAGCTTCGCATCCCACAACATGGCGATTATGATACTATTGGTGGATATGTTGTGCATAGAGCCGGGAAAATTCCTCCTATAGGCCTTAAAATTAGCCACGATGAATTTGATTTGGAAGTTATCAGCGCGACAGAAAGACACATTCTAAAGGTTAGAATCTTCCCTAGAAAAAAAATGGTCTCAAATAAACTCTCAAACTAAAGAGATTGCTGCCTTTTCCAGTGCGCTAGAAAAAGAGCCGCAGCTTGAGAAACATTTAATGAATCAATACGACCATACATGGGCACTTGCAAAAGGGTATCGGCTTGTTTTTGTAATAGAGGCCGCACCCCTTCACCCTCAGACCCTAGAATCAAGAGAGTTTTCTCAGGATATTTAAACTCAAAAAGAGACTCACTCTTAGCATCTAGATGAGCCGCAGCTACAAAATAACCTTTTTTAGAAAATTCTTGGATAGCTGTTGATAAATTAGAGACTAAACAAATAGGAATAATTTCACTTGCTGCCGAACTTGTTTTAGCAACAACAGGTGTTAAACTAGCTCCTCGGTTTTTAGACCAAATCACAAGATCAACTCCAAAACATTCGGCCGCTCTTAAAATAGCGCCCAGATTTTGGGGATCATAGATGCTGTCTAAAGCGAGAACAAATGAAGTCTCTTTTTCATTTTTTAAAAAAGAGCTCAGTGACAAAGTTTCTCTTTTTTTTAGGAGTGCGACAAAACCTTGATGAGATTTTGAGTCGCAGGTTCTGTCAAGAGTCTTCATAGAGACTTTTTCAATCTCAAGCTTTTTCTTCTTGATCATTTCTAAAAGTGACGCTTTGCGAGCAGATAGTTCTGTTTCCATGTTGGAAATCAAAACTTTAATAACACGCTCAGGCTGATGAGAGACTACCTCGTGAACACAGTGTAGGCCCATAACAAGCGTTTGATTTTCTTTTTTATGCTGAGTCATTTAGTTTTGGATTAACTTTTGTGCGTCTTCATCACTTATAATATTAGGAAGGTGTTTCTCTTGAATTTCTGCAATTTCCACACTAAAGTTTTCAGGACTTGACGCTGTATACTGCATCCCAACGTAGTCAATTCCTGCATGGAATGCCATTTCTTCCAATTCATAAAGATGATCTTTTTGATCATCGATAAATATGATTTTTTTAGGATTTAAGTTGTTTTGTTCAAAAAAGACTTTTAGAGCTTTATCTTTTGCATTGTTACCACAAAAAAGAGCCCCTCTAGCAAAGTGACACAAATAAGTGGCTTCTAAAGTTTGGGGGGCGTGTTTCAGGGTAAAAGCATCGTGTAAATCCACTTTTTTGAGTTGTTCAAAAGTCAAATCAATCAAATCGCAATCTCTTGAAGTAAGGCCGAGCGTGGGTATACTGTGTTTTTTTAAAAATTGTATTAATTTAAAAACACCTTCTTCGAGAGTGATAACATTGGTGAGTTTTTGAATTTGTTTCCATAGACCACAAGCTCTACTTCTTGCTTGATCGAGTTCAACTCCTTGATCAATTAAGCGCCGAATCAGATGTTTCTCCCAATGGGAGCTTCCAATAATCTGTGCCGCTTTTATTAAAGTATCATCAATATCAGTAATAAAAAAGGTTTCCAGGTCAATAAAGTCTAATATGGACTCTATCTTATTTGACTCAAAAATGTATGTAGACATGAATTTAGTATATTCCTCGTTTTTCTTTACTTCAATCACAAAACATTATTGAACCTGGGGACTCAACAAATAGTTTCTCAATTTATCTAAATCTTCGCAGAGAAGATCCATATCCGCTTTAAGAATTCTTGCGCTTGTTTCCTCTTTAGTCGCTCGTAAAAGCAAGCGAGCGCCTTCCCAAGCTGTATCAAAAGAAGTTAAAGACTCTTCAGCAACCCATCCTTTAACGTTTCTTTTTTGTTCTTCATTTTCAAAAAACTGTTGTAAAAGTAAAGCAAACTTTTTGGGATTCCTTTCAAACTCTTGAATTAAATTTAACATCATTTGTTGCGCGTTGCTCGCTCTTTCAAGTTTAAGATTTTTTCGCGACTTAAACTCTCTCTTATGAATTTTATTTTTTGTTATTTTAAACATAATTTATCCTTCGACTATTTCCACGGCTCATAAGGGTCATAAAATACCCCTTTTTTTTAAATATTTATTCACCAGGGGCTCCTTCTAAATTGTTGCACTTAAAAATTCGTCTACTGACTCTTCTTTTTCTTCTTCAATTTGGTAAAAATTAGATACCCATCTGTAAAATTCTTGTTCTTCAATTCTTGCTTCTTCGCATGGCTTTGAATGTACTGTGACCATGTCAAACCTCCTTAAAAAAAATGAAGTGGCGACAACATACACTTTTACCCCTGATAATTGTCAAATATTTTTTTTAATGAGAGATTTAAACAGAGCTTTTCATCTCCTACAAATTGTTAAAATATTTTTTTAAAATTTTCAAAATAATAGTGAGATAATTTCACTTAAATGAGCTGATTTTTCGTCAAAACAAGTTATAAACGAATGTTTCCACATTCAGATTTAGGTGTTTGAATTTTATTCAGATTCAGAGAAAACAAGAGTCCCAATTTTAAGAAAATCACCGCTAGGGTGACACACAAAATGTTAGAAAAATTCTTGTTTAGAGGAGATAATATAAAATAAGATGCGGTTACCAAGACTTGAACTTGGGACCTCGACATTATCAGTGTCGCGCTCTAACCAACTGAGCTATAACCGCGAATGGAGGCAAGGAGAATCGAACTCCTGACCTTCTGAATGCAAATCAGATGCTCTACCAGCTGAGCTATACCCCCGCGAAAGTCAAATAAGTATCTTCTTTATCTAAAGAAGAGCAATAAGATACCGAATATTTGAATATATTCGCAACAATATTACAAAAAAAAATCATTTCCGTTATAGAGTCTACATTCTTTTATTCAGGAGCTTCTTATGAAAAAACCATTTAAAGATGAAATAACTCAGTATTTAAAAGTTCTTCAAAAAAAAATTATACTTGAATTTGAATCTTTTGAAGATACAGCTAAATTTGAATTTAAACCGTGGAATTATAAATATGAGGGAGGAGGATTAATAGGTTCAGTTAGAGGAGATGTTTTTGAAAAAGCTGCTGTAAACTTTTCAAGCGTATCTGGTCCCAAACTTCCTTTTTCGGATAAATCAATTCCTTTTTTGCTACGGGCGTAAGCCTTATTACTCATATGAGAAATCCTCATGCCCCTACAGTCCATATGAACGTTCGCTATATTGAGACCCAGGATCGTTTTTGGTTTGGCGGAGGCTACGATCTAACCCCTATGGGAGTATTTTATCAAGAGGATCGAGATTTGTTTCATAGCGTGGCTAAAAACGCTTTAGACCTTATAAATCCGACGCTTTACCCAAGCTTTTCAAAAAAAGCTCGCGATTATTTCTTTATCCCTCACAGAAATGAAGAGCGAGGAGTTGGCGGGATTTTTTTTGATAAATATAATACTGGAAAATTAGAAAAAGACCTTTCCCTTTGGAAATGTGTAGCTGAAAGCTTTCTGCCTGCGATCTTGCCTATTTACAAGAAAAGAGTTTCAATTCCCTATACAGATCTAGAAAAAGAGGGACAACTTAAGCGGCGAGGACACTACGTAGAGTTCAATTTAATTTATGATAAAGGGACGCGGTTTGGGTTTGAATCTGGCGGAAACCCTGAAGCTATTTTATCTTCAATGCCGCCTTTGGCACAATGGTAGTTTGCCTTTGAAAGGCACGCTTTCTTTTGATTTTAATGCTCCCTATTAGAGAGCCGAGAAAAGCAAAAAACATACCCACAAGAGCTATAGAGTTAGGTCTTTCATAGAGGAAAAACCATGAGAGAAGCCCTCCAACAATAGGCATTCCATAGAGTAACACTCCCGCTTTTGCTATATCTATTCTTCCAATAGCATAAGTCCACCCTAAATAGGCAACAACAGAAGGAAAGGCTCCCAAATACAGAATAGGTAATGTACCTTGAAAGGAGGACGCTTTAAATTCTCCAATAAAATCTACTTTAAAAAGGCAAATAATTAAAAATAAAAAACAAGCAGCCCCAAAAAGAGCATGAAAAATAAAGGGAAGAGTAGGCATTCTTTTCAAAAGAGGTTTTTGAATGCAGGTGTAAATTCCTCCACAAACGGCTGAATTACAAACTAATAAAAAAGCGGGTCCAAAAGAGGCTGTACCAGATTCACCAATTGCAATAAGAAATAAACCAACAATACTAACAGCAATACCTATCTTAATTTTCAAACTTGGTTTTTCTTTTAAAAACACAGCTGCAAGGATAGCCGCTATAAGAGGCATTTGTCCTACAATAAACCCTGAAACAGCCGCTGGCATTGTTTTTTCACCAATAGAAAGGGTTAAACTATAAATTCCAATTCCTATAACTCCAAAGGAAAAGGCTTTAAGTCGATCTTTGAGTGGAAATTTTTTGGGACACTTACTAAATCGGTATAAAATAAATGTAATAATTGTTGCCACAAAGGCACGTCCAAACGAGACACTTTCTGGAGAATAGTTCCTCAGTGCAAGTGCAATCCCAGGAAAGGCGGATCCCCAGAAAAAAACAGCCAAAAATATCGATCCGTAAACTCTAAACAAATTTCAATCTCTTGTTGTAAATCAAGATGATTATAGCTTAAAAACTTGATTTAGACAATCAACATTGTACCCCGAACCGGAAACTTTCAGTTAGATCTTGAGTTCCTTCTTTAAAATAGAAAATAACGTCTGATAATGTATTAAAACTAATTTGTAGGTTCACATACGGGATGCTCAAATTCAAATCCCATCAGTTTTATTTTGTGGTTATTTACTTTTTTATTGCCTCGGTGAGCTCCCCCTTTTGAGGCTCTAAACTCTAGAGGTTTTAAATTTAAAAATTGACACCAGGCATCGTAGAATTCTCTTCTAGTTAGATGGGAATCATTGCATAAATTAAAAACTCCTGAAGATTTATTTTGAAGAGACCAGTTAACCGCTCGAACAATATCTTCGACATGGATCAAATTAGTAAAGTTATCTCCATGCGGTTTATAGTTTAAAAGAGTCATATTTTTAATTTTAAATTCTATAGCTTTATCTAGGCCATAAATTTCTCCTAAACGGAAAAGACAAACTTTTACTGAGGTGGGTAGTTTATTCAGGTAAATGCTTTCGGTATCACAAAGAATTTGCTGAGATCGGTTCGTAGGTTCAAGGGGATGGTTTTCATCGACCCATTGCCCTTGTTTTTCTCCATATACGGAACAACTACTCGTGTAAATTAACTGCTTTATATGACACTCCTGACTCAGTGCTTTTAGAACCAGTTCGGCAGTTTTAAGGTAAGCCTCCTCATAGTCATCCTTTGTTTTCGGAGCCACTGTAATAATTAAAACGTCTTGATGTCGCAGCACAAGGCTTAAATCTGTTTGGGAATCTACTAGAAGAACTTGTGAAGCTATTTGCTCTAGCGCTTGAATTTTGGATTCAGAAGTGGTCGTGACCGTGACCGTGTGACCTTGCTTGAAAAATAGTTCTGCAATTTTTGAACCTACAAAACCACAACCTAAAATAAATATATTCATGAATTTCCTCGTTTTCCACAAAAAGGGCAAAAAGCCCAATATAACTCTAACTCTTCTTTACAATGTGCACAGTTAGGATCCTGAGAGTGATGCCAGCGATCTCCTTTATGATAGATAACCTGACAAACAATAACAATAACTGGAATAGTTGTAAGGATCTGCTTTGCTAAAAAAATAACAGATCGTTCGTAGTAAGCTGTAACACCCAAAATGGCAAAACCAATAGCGAGTAAAATATTATACGCTAATGAAATATCTCGCACCTCTTTATGGATATGAATTTTGTAGATTTGAAACCAGTAACTAACCGATAGAATTGCGATAGCAAACCAGGATATAATATTTAAAAACATAAATTTACTCGTTACAAATTAGGTTTTGAAATTTGAAAAAAAAGTTTTCGCTTCTTTAATTTAGTTTGCTTGAGATTCTTTTTAATGTCATACAAATCAGAAATATCATTCTTATAGAATTGATAGCTTAAAGCTTTAACCTCACTCTCTGTTGAGAGTTCTCCTATTGTATTGGCTTTGAGGTTAATCTCAATACGGGGATAAGTGCCAATCTGATTAAAGGATTTATAAAGCATTTTAGCATCCACTATTTGATTGACTGAAGATAGTAAAATAATATCACCTTTATTACACCCCTCTAATCCTTTCAAATAATGACTTTTAAGGTCTGTGTCTTCTAAGATTGATGCCGTTATACAGGTTATTTTTTCTGGGAACCTCTTAAATAGCGTTTCTTTTTCTACCTTTGATAACTCATTAGAAGTTGCTGATTGAACGATTACAAATTTGTCTACGTACTTTGATTCCTGTTCCAGTCTATTGTTTAAAGAAGAAAAATCTCCTCTATACACAAAACAATCATAAATTTTAGGCCGCTTTTTCCCTTCTTGGTATGAGTTTACAATGAGTTGAGAAAGCAACGTGCAGAAAACCATAAAAAGAGCGCCCATGCCCATGTAGAGTGACTTATTAACCATAATTTTACACAATAGAAAGAAAAAGCTTTATTTTTTTCTATACACGCCACACTATGAAACAAACAAGTAATTTTAAATATAATGTATCATTCAGATAATTTTTTAGACTTAGTCACCGATGCTAAGACGAGAATCAAAGAAATAAACTGCGTCGAGCTCCAGTCTGAGCTTAAGAAAAGCAACTTACTTTTGATTGACGTTAGAGAAGACTTAGAGTGGAGCCTAGGCTACCTTCCTCACGCAATTCATATCTCAAAAGGGACTCTAGAGCGCGATATAGAAAAGGTTGAACCAAACAAAAATAGAAAAATAGTTCTTTACTGCAGCGGTGGCTATAGATCAGCCCTAGCAGCTGACAACTTGCAGAAAATGGGTTATACGCAAATCTTTTCTCTAGCAGGCGGGTCAAAGGGCTGGACTGAACAAAATTTTCCCATCGTAGAGAATTAAATCTCACTCATTATTAGCTCTATATTTTCATTGTTTATTTTTAGCAGTGAGACTGCTTTTTCGACATCACAACTTTTCTTCAGCATAGTCAAAACAAGCTTTGATGGAGAGGGCACATGCTTTCCAAGCTGATTTTCAGCAAGCCATTTGTATTTTAGTGCTCGCACTACGTAGCTATAAAGTAATTCATAACTATACGATGTCTCTATTGCATGATCATCTAAAATTTGCTTAATAATACGAATGCTTCGATCTACCAGCTTACTGTTAGAGGGAGAAAGATCAATCATTACATTTCCATAGACCTTATTCATTCCAATCATGGCTCCGTTGGAAATCAAGTTAAGAATTTGTTTGAGAGTTAAGGTTTTTGTCAATCCAAGTGGATCTTTTGGAATACCATAAATAATGACACCCACATCATTTTCGTTTAAGTAAGAAAGTATTGCTGAATCAATAGGCAAACCTTCTTCTTCGAGTGCAATCATGACTGTTTTTAGTCCACGAGCTTTAGCTTTTGACAACTCTAAGGCTAAAGAAAGTACCTTTTTTTGTTCCAAGGAACTTGAAAAGACACCGACAATAAGATTTTTTGCAGAGACTGTTCTAGACGAGTATTCTCCATACCCTTTTCCTTTCATGCTAATTAGCATTTCAGACGTTTCCTTGAATTCATTTTCAACAAGGTTTCTTCCTATCAGCTTGTTCCAGCAATCTACATTTGCATAATCACCCACCATGTACGCTCGATACTCGGCTTTCTTTTTACCCATCTCTGAAATAGATCTAGGCGGATTTGAAGAAAAATTAATGGTTGTTGATGTTGAATCGACTAGAATTTCTCTAAAACAATCTTCTGATGATAAAAAAGTGACATACCCTTGATATGTTTCATCGTAAGCTTTCCAGAAATTGGAGTTTTCATGTGAGAAAATTTCTATTTGTAAATCTACAATATCACGAATAGCTTCTAGCTTTGAGGAAACTTGATCCCAGCTTTTTTCTAGCTGACTAATAGTTAACAAGGGTCGTTTTTTTTCGACAGATGTTATTTCACCCGTAAGATTTAGGAGGACTTCATTGAGAATTAATCCCCAAGAGAGCGTGCCCAAAGAGGCCGCTTGTAGTCCAGTAGATCCAGAAATAGTTTGAGGGCCAATATCTAAACAAATAGGCTTAACTCCTTCTTTGTTGAATAAATCTGTTGTTCTCTTTGGAATGGTTTTCGAGTTAAAGAAATAATAGCAATCAGCCCTCGTAGATCTTGCATATTTTGCAGCTCCCACATTAAACCGAGCGGTTCCGCTAGCAGAAACTAAAATAACAATATCTTTAGATGTAATGTTTTTGTCTTTCAGAGCATCATACCCAGAGTTTTCTGAATCCTCAAGTTCTCCTTCGAGTTTTACAAAAGTCCGAGCCCCTCCTGGCATGATTGCAACGACCGCATTTTTATAGGGAGAGCCAGGGTCCTGTTTTTTCCAAAACTCTCTCCACTTTGCAGACAAATCAACACAAAGTCTTCCACTGGATCCGGAACCCACAAAAAACACGCGTCCACCATTCTTTACCTTCTTAATCATTTTCAAAGCTACTTTTTCAAATTCATTATCAACAAATGTAGTGGCTCCATCAATAACGCTATAGTCAAGTTTTTGAATCACTTTTAAGCCCTGTAGATGATCCTTGAAAAAAATATGACTTAGCTCTTTTGACTCAGGGTGAGAAAGTTCTGTGGTAACAAATTCTTTATTAAAATCAGTTTTAGACTCACCTTTTAAAAATTCATCGCCTATTGGCAGTGTTTCCAAATTCCTGTATTCATCTCCTTGGGCAAGTTTAAGTTTCTCTTGAACCACGAGTGTTGGAATCATTTTTTCAGACAGGTTCACAAGCAGAGGTCTTTCTGATTTTTTGAGCTGTTGCATCAGAGGTGAGTGACAGATCTGTTTAATAAACTGATCTGAATTTTTATTCTGAAAGAGGCCTCCGATAAGATAAGTAAGGCAGTGTTTAATTTCAGAGCTATCAACCGCCTTCGCTAATAAATCTCCTAGTTCATGAGCCGCTTTCTCCACAATTTGAAAGGCAATTCGGTCCCCTTTCCAGGCTTCCTGAAAAACCAAAGGAGCCACTGAGGCTATTTTCCCTGGTTTCACTTGATTGCCATTAATAGACATAACCAGTTCAGAGGATCGAGATATGTTAAAGAGCTCTTTGATCAAAGGGGTCAGAGAAGTATGCTCACCGTATTCGAACTCTTCTTGGATGGTTGCTTTGATCGCTCTTAGGCCAATATCATAACCACTTCCATCATCCCCTATTCTATATCCAAGCCCACCAAAACGACCTAACATTCCCTGCTCTTTAGTGTAGCAAATAGACCCTGTTCCAGCTATTAAGATGGCACCGTTTTCGCCCAACAACTCCGTAGCCAAGCCTGCATCAGTGTAAATAAGAACCCTTTCAGGCTTAAATCCTAGATCATGAATAATATTTTCAAGAGCCTCTTTAGCCTCTTTTCTTCCAGCCCCTGCAAAGCCTCCAATAAATAAACTTCTAGATAAAAGAGCCTCTACTTTTTCTCTATTTTCTCCAACTCGAAGGTTTTGAAAAAGACTCTTGAAAACATCTTTAACTTCATTTTTTCCTACGACTACGACGTTTGAGCAGTCCCCTTGAAGTAGAAAGGATTGTCTTCCATTTCTATGTAAGCTCAAAGGATTACCCTTCGAATCAAGAATTTGTAAGGCCGTTTTTGTTCCTCCTCCATCTACACAAAAAACATAATCAATATCCTTTAATTGATCTGTAATGGAAAGTTCGAGTTGAGTGACACTCGCTACTAAAAAATTTGACTGAAAACAAGCCAAAGTACAAATACAAAGAAGAAAAACTAAAATTTTTTTCATAGCAGGCGCTCTTTTGCGGTTTCAAAACAGCTAAATTTTTACCTTCTTAACAAAAACTTTACAAGGAAATAATAGAGATCTAAATTACAATAAGATTCTAATAAGGACATAGAACATGCAAAAAAGAGATATACTCAAAGATTTTCAAAGAATTCCCGGTGTTGGAAAAAGCATCGCTCAAGACTTTTATGATCTTGGATTCACCTCTGTAAGTGAGCTAGCGTCCCAGGATGCTAATGAACTTTACTGTAGATTGAATACCGTTAAAGGAGTCAAAACATGTAGATGCATGCTTTATGTCTTTAGATGCGCCATTTATTTTGCATCAAACAAAAATCCCGATCCGATCTTACTCAATTGGTGGATGTGGAAAGATTAAAGAGAACTCGCCTTTTCAATATTGCCTGACCCATAAATATTGGATTCAATTTGAGGACTTCCTTTATAGCGAACATCTCCGCTCCCATAAATCGAAACGGTCATGCTCTTTTTCACAAAGACTTCCGCAGAGCCTGCGCCACTTAATACAATAGTGGCTGTATTTGCTTTAAGGTCTTCACCAGAATACACTCCAGAACCTGTTATAGCTACATTTTGATTTTGAGTATTTCCTGATAATTTAAGTTCACTTGACCCACTAATTTGAATAGATAGATTTTTTGTATTTACATCCATCTCCACCTCTCCAGAGCCCGTTAAAAGGAAGTTCAAACTGCTCACTTTCCATGGTTTTTCTGAGCTTATTTTCACCATGCCCTTTGTTGTAATTGTATTTAAGGTTGCTGTCGTAATATAGATTTTAACATTCCCTGTCTTAGCTGGTTTTTTTTGTCCCTTTTTGTAAACTATATCTAATTCACCTTGAAGAACCTTAATGTCTAATTGTTCAATTTGGTCTTTATCCCCTTCAAGTCGAACAGATTGTTTATTCCCCTGGGTGAGATAGACGTCCATAGGTCCTGCTGAAAAATAGAGCTTCCGAATAGAGCTATTCGACTGAAACTCTTTGACATAGGACTCTGAACCCGTAATTGAAAATGCAGAGAGTGGCCACGAAAGCAGCCCTAAAGCGATACTCAAAATAATTTTGACTTTAAGCATAACGATTCCTTCTAATATATAAAACACTTACTTGAAGGAATTTAAATCGGAAGAATGGAATTAGATCCCCGAGCTTTTCTTATGCTTACCTTGGGATCCCCTGAGTAGCGAACCTTGGCACTTCCTGATATATGCACCTTCAAGCTGTTGTTAGCATGAAGATCTATTTTTGAGGAACCTTTTACTAGCACATCTGCATTCTCTGTAATAAATTGAGTTCCAGAAAAGAGAGATGAGCCCATGCACGATACTTTTAAAGAATGAGCCTTGCCTCGTAATTTCACTTGGGAACTTCCTTTTATGTGCATCACAAGCGATTGCACTTTCAAGTTCATCGAGAGAGCTCCTGATCCATACTGTTCGATCTCTAAATTTCTTAGTTTGAGCATTGAATCTGTCACAATTGATCCCGGCCCCTTCATAGAAATTTTAGAAAGCTTTTTCACGTAAACGATTATTTTGGCTCTTTTTTGCCTAGAGTTAATTAAAACAGCCTCATTAAAATAAACACTTGCTAAGTGCTTATGAATTTTAACGGTTATTTTTGAGCGAATTTCTTCAGAACAATCAAATACAATTTCTGAGTGATCCGATGCTCTTAAGACCACGTCAACCGGCCCTTTGATACTCAGTTTAGAAAATTCACCTACCAGCTTTGAACAAGATTGTTGTGAAGGAGGCTCTTTATAAACTTCTGTTTGCTGAGCAAACAGACCACTTATAGAGAGAAAAAAATAAAGCAAAGATATTCTTAAATTTTTTTTTATATTCAA
The DNA here is from genome assembly GCA_022601335.1 of Chlamydiota bacterium. GTDB lineage: Bacteria > Chlamydiota > Chlamydiia > Chlamydiales > JAAZZY01 > JAJACV01. The sequence goes on from JAJACV010000056.1 coordinate 22,274, forward strand.
GAGAGTCTCCTGCTGCTTTTATTCGAATGGATGGGGGTAGCTGGATTCGAACCAGCGTAGACCGAAGTCGATGGATTTACAGTCCATTGCAATTAGCCGCTATGCGATACCCCCAAGGGATGCTGGCAGTAGGAATTGAACCCACAACCGTCCGATTACAAGTCGGGTGCTCTACCAATTGAGCTATGCCAGCGTTGAAAATCTGAGAGAAATTTAACAAAGACCTTTATTTTGTCACAAGTTAATTTTGACAATCAAGCTATAAAGAGCGTACTTTATACCCAAATCGATACGCCAAAGACCTTAGAGTGGCAATCAGCGCTACTGAAATGTACATTGATAGCTCCAACGGCAGCCTCGTTATCGCATTTAGAAGGATCAAAAGCCCGATCCCAAGCAAAGCTGCAGTTGCATAAAACTCTCCCTTGAGAACCATCGGGATTTCTTTAAGCAAAATATCTCTTATGAGTCCACCCCCTATTCCACTCAAGAGTCCAACCATAACCACCGCTTGAATAGGTTCATTGAGTTTAATCCCTTTTGCAGCTCCTAAAACACTAAAGGTGGCAAGGCCTATAGCATCCAAGTAAACAACAAATTTAGATTTGACAAAGTGATGCCTAAAAAACGATGTTAACAAAACGGCTCCCACAACAACTACAAAGTACCAAGCATCATGAATAAATTCAGGAGGCTGCCCTAAAAGAATATCTCGAATAGCGCCGCCACCTATTGCAGTTAAAAGTGCCGCAACAAAAACCCCTAAGTAATCTAATTCTTTTTGAATTCCCTTTAAGGCACCAGAAATGGCAAAAACAGATATCCCTAAGTAGCTTAATATGCTAAAGCCAATCATTAAAAATTAAACCTTCTGTTTGATTGACTTTAGATATACAAAAGCTATACAATATTTAGAATCTTTATTTTTCTACTAAAAAAATGCTTCAGCAAATAGCTCCCCAACCTCCTTGGACCCGTTTAGGTCGTCATTTAGAATCCGCTTTTAGAAAAGCACTCTTTGAATTTGACCTAATCGGAAATACAAATAAAATAGGTGTAGCGCTCAGTGGCGGAAAAGACAGTTTAACACTTCTGTACCTTTTGAAAGCTATTTCAGGAAGAGGCTTTCCCAACCTGCAAATAACCGCTATTCATGTCTCAGGTGAGTTTTCATGTGGCTCACAAATTCAGCCTTCTTTTTTAAAGGCTATTTGCTCTCAACTTGACGTTGAACTTATTACAGCTCACCAAAATCAAAAGAAAGAAGATCTCTCGTGTTACCCTTGTTCAAGAGAGAGACGATCCCTTATTTTTAATGCTGCGAGAGAAAAAGGTATTGAAAAAATCGCTTTTGGTCATCACCAAGATGACTTTATCCAAACACTTTTAATGAATTTATTTCACAAGGGAGAGTTTGCGTCGAACCTGCCCAAAATAAAAATGGTCAACTACGGTGTGACAATTATTCGCCCACTTATCTATATTACAGAAAAAGAAATCATCTCATTTGCGACCCACTATGGGTTTAATAGGATTGTGTGCCGTTGCCCTGTAGGTCAAAACTCTATGAGAAAACAAACAGATCAACTTTTAAATTATATCGAAACTAAATTTCCTAATGTCCGCTCAAATTTGGCTTATGCAGGCCGAATTTATGGATCCAATAAAGCCAAAAAACCTTAACTATTGCCCTATGATTTTAGCGTTTATCCTCTACACTTGTATTTTACTTACTATTGTGTGGTTCACTTATAAAAAAAACACCTCTGAATCTGATTTTGTATTAGGAAGCAGATCTCTTAATTTTTGGGTCACAGCAATTAGTGCCCATGCAAGCGATATGAGTGCTTGGATTTTCATGGGTTATCCCTCCCTTATTTTTTTAACAGGGGTCTCCAGCGCTTGGATTGGATTCGGTCTCGTTATAGGTATGTTTTTAAACTGGCATTTCGTAGCACCCAGACTCCGAGTTATGACCGAAAAACTAGGCAGTTTAACCCTCTCTACTTTTTTAGAAAACAAATACCATGACCATACAGGCTTTATAAGAGTCACAAGCGGACTTATTTGCCTTTTGTTTTTCACTTTTTATGTAGCTTCCTCTCTCGTTGCCCTTGGACTTGTTTTTGATATCGTATTTAATATTCCTTATGGATTGGGTGTTGCGATTGGAGTTGTTGTAGCCGTTCTTTATACCATATTTGGTGGATACATAACTGTTGCATGGACAGACCTTTTCCAGGGCTTATTTTTAGTAACTATGATTGTGCTTGTTCCTGTGGTTGCCTTTACTAAAGGAGGAGGAGTTGCTTCCATAGTGCAAGGGGCCCAGATAAGAGATATTTCTTTAAAGCTCATCCCTTCTTTTAATTTCAAAGAAATACTCACTATTATTGGTCTGATATTAAGCTGGGGTTTAGGCTACGTTGGGCAACCTCACATACTGACTAAATTTATGGGCTTGAAAAAACCCGAAGAAATGTATAAATCAAAATATTTTGGAACAACCTATCAATTTTTTGTTGTCTCTGCAGCCACATTTTCAGCTATTGTAGCTATAGGTTTTTTTAAACAAGGCATTTCAAATCCTGAACTTATTTTTATTGAGATGACCAAAGATTTATTTTATCCTTTTGCAGCAGGCTTGGTTCTTTGCGGTATTATTGCAGCCTCAATTTCCACCATGGAAACTCAAATTTTAGTTCAGGCAAGTATTATTTCTGAAGATATCTACAAGAGGATTTTTCGTCCCAAGGCGAAAACTAAAGAGCTGCTTTGGATTTCAAGACTAGCGGTCATTACAATGGCTGTAGTCAGTTTCTTTATAGCTTTTTTCAAAGTATCATCTATATATAACTTAGTTCTTTATTCGTGGGCAGGGCTTGGGGCATCTTTTGGACCCATTATTCTCCTTTCTCTTTATTCAAGGCGCATCAACAGACACGGAGCTATAGCCGCTTTACTTACGGGAGCTACCGTTTCAGCTTTATGGACGCATATTAATAAAATACTTCATCTTAATATTCCAGAAATCATCCCCGCTTTTGCTTTAAGCATCTGCTCAGCCTACTTATTTTCCTATCTTGCACGAAATAAATTTTCTCCACATAGTGAGCACTAAAAGGAGCCCTTCTCTTGGATTTTTGGTTTTTAGCACTCTTTCTTCTGATAGGCTTAGTTGCCGGTTTTTTTTCAGGAACTTTGGGAGTTGGAGGAGGGGTTTTAGTCGTTCCGTCTCTTTACTGGGTTTTGTCTTGGAACGGCTCTCCTGATGCTTTAGATAAAGCGATTGCCACATCCCTTTGTGTTATGATTTTTACATCCACAGCATCTTCTATTACTCATGCACTGAAAAAAGGAATTGTTTGGAAGATTTTCTTTTGGATTTTAATGGGTGTTTTTGTCGGATCCATACTAGGACCGATTACTTCGACATTCTTATCTTCCAAATCTTTAAAATTCATTTTAGCTTTTTTTGAAATTTTAATTGGTCTTTATCTTCTATTAAAAAACAAACTGAGTTGGCTACACAGAAAGCATGAAAAACCTCCTATAGAAACGCCCTGGTTTTTTGTACCATTTGGAATTTTTGTTAGTTTTGTGGCCTCTCTCCTTGGAATTGGTGGAGGGGTTTTTATTGTCACAGCATTAATTCTGCTTCGACACTCTCTGCATAAAGCTATTGCAACTTCCTCTCTTTGCATTGTTCCTATGTCTATCATCGCTAGCGCTACTTATTTTTTATTAGCACAGCGTACTCATTCCACTTCATTTACTGATCTGATATCTTTCCCCTCTTTAATCGCTTTAGCATTAGGAAGCCTTGTTGCAGGGCCTATAGGGGCTATTTTTTGTTATAAGCTCTCTAACACTACTTTGCGGGTAATATTTGCGACGTTTTTAATGATTATGGGTACGCTTTTTTTTATCTAAAAAAGGACTTCTGGAGGAGTGAGATTTCTTAAGGCCTCTCTCTCTTGATTTGAAAGGTAGCTCAAGCCAACTTGATAAGAAGCGTTTGTCCAACCAAATCCACCTTCAGGATAAAGACCCAAATGCATTCCCTCGTTACCATATTCTGCACTTATTTTATGAGTAGAGTGGACCACATCGTATTTTTCTAAGAGAACACCATTATAATTTTTCGCCTCAGTAGTTAACATGTATAGCCAACGATAAACAAGTCGACGAGCCACCGAAGGGTATCCATATTCAAGCAATCCCTTCCAAATCAGTATTTGATGCGGAGCCCAACCTATCGGAAAGTCCCACTGTCTTTGAGGGTTTCCGGCAGTAACGATCCCTCTTGATTTTTCTGTTGTAGATACAATACCCCCTTGCATTTCAAACCTCAAAAGGCTTGCTTCTACAAGACATCGAGCTTGATTCTCTGAAGCTAACCCCGCAAAGAGAGGATAAAATGAAGTAGCGCTTTGATAAGTTGTTTTTTTTCCTTTTGCATAATCATAGTCATAAAAAAGAGAGTTCTTTTCATTCCACATTAGTTTGTGCATAAGACTTGATCGCAATTGCGCTAACTCCTGCCATTTTTTAGTCGTCTGCGAGTTTCCTTCATCGTCAACAAAAGAACCCTCGCAATAACACTCAATTAAGCGAGAGATATCTCTTTCATATTTATAGAGAAGGCTATTGAGATCAACCGTATTTAAATCAGCACAACAGTTTACAAGTCTATTAGTTGTATCATGCCCAGATTCTCGCATAGCCCGATCATGCATAAAGTAATCATCAAGAGATTCATCTTTTATCTCTCCTTTTAAATACTTCTCTCTAAAGTCTTCAAGGGTGCAGCCATGGATCAATGCATGGCTTCGATAAACAGCGTCAAAGTGCCCCGCTTCTACTTCAGAGGGTTCTTTTAAATACCCCCCAAAGTACCGATTGAGACCCGATGAAGTTTTTCTACTCGGGTGATTCCAAACAAGTTGATACTCTAAAATAAGAGTTCTAATCGCTCGTTGAGCCCATCGATTGATTTCTTGATCCTGAGGCAGTCTTAAGAGAATTTCACAAGCCATTGAGCTAAGTAATGGAGGATTTGATCTAGAGAGATAATAGGAGCGATTTGCATTTAAAACCGATCCATAATACTCCACTTCATAAGCCAAATTTTCAAAAATAGAACAAGCTAAATCAATTTTTCCATCTTCTAGTAAACCTAAGACTATAAAATAACTATCCCAGCCATATAACTCATTAAATCTGCCTCCTGGAACGACAAAGGGATGAGCAAACCTTCCATTTTTATCTATTTTTAAACTCAACAAACCCGGAGCCTTTTCGAGTGTTTCGTAAAGATCTTTCGTTCTCGCTTTTGGAAGTTTAATAATTTCTAAATGTAAATATGGGTGGTGCTTTGACACCGACTGAAGCTGTGTAAAAGAGTCTTTATCTTCAGAAGGAACATAAATTCTCTTAATTTGTTCTTTTTTCTTTTTAGAATCTTCTAAAAGTTCAACAATTCCCTTTTCATCTAAAGTTCTTGTTAAAGCTTTCCAGTAGCGAGTCCTTATTTGTTTAGAAATCTGATCTACAGGATTCAGATAAAGGTCATTTTGGGTAATGGTGAGAGTTTCTAGATGGTCCTGGTGAGCATAGGCTAAGCACTGCAGAAGATTTGATAAAGGGTAACAACCAGATATTTGATGAAAAGTTCCATCTATAGCTTCTAATGAGAAACATTTGGGTCCTGGATCATCTTGAGTGATCTTAAGATCAAAATCTAAATCTTCCTCTTTAAGAAGCCTTTCTAAGTTTGAATCGACTTTGACTTCGATCTCAACAGCTTTCATAGCGCCTTTATTTTTTCTTTTTCTTAGGCTTTTTTTGTGCCATTTGCTGCTGCATCATCATCATTTGCATTTTCCCAATTTTATTTTTGTTCGTGACAAGCTGTCCCCCTTTAATAGACCTAGGCTGACACCAATACTGCTCACTTTCAGAAATGATTTTTTTCGCATAATTTATCACACCTGATGCATACAAAATAAGAACAGCAAAAAAGCGCTCTTTCTTGTTCAAAAGAGCAATTTTGTGTTCATCTATTTTAAAATTAGGTTTTCTTTTGACTCTCTTCATTCCACAGATCGTAAAAGCAATTCGATGGTAAATTGAAATGCATAAATCAAAGACTATAAAAGGAACAATCATAGCAATAGCGAAAGGGAGTACAAAAATGTGAACAAAAAATCTTTTGGGTCTTTTTTTAGCTTTCATATTTTCTCTTTAATTAAATTTAATAAGGCTCTCGTATATAAC
>JAJACV010000057.1 GCA_022601335.1 Chlamydiota bacterium
CCGATCTAAATAATAATGAATTTAGGTTTTTAATTATATGAGTATAGGTTCCTTTTCTTCTGGGTATTCGTGGAATGATTATTTGGGCGACAGTGACTCTTCGAGCAATCCTCAGAGTATTGAACGAATTGATCTAGACGATGTTTATCAACCATCTGAGAGATCTTTAACTGATAATGATGTGGCTTCTTTAGAAACGAAAAGCACTAAATTCTCAGCTCAAAGCTCATTTCTTCCTCTTCCAAGTCTAGAACCGTGTTCATCTACCTCTATTGCTACTTATGAAAATGTTTCTCATCGTAATTCTTTTTCTGAAGAAGTAGTTTCTGATGAATCAGATAAGTTTGGATCTCCTGTTGCTCATTTATTTAGAGAAAATTTAGACATAGAAAGAACGCCTGAGAGATTCTCTTCAATTGAGAACACGGCAAAATTGTCTCAAAGGCTTTTTCAGCCTATTGGAAATGAAAATACATTAGAACCTCCAAAATTAAAAGCTGAAGAGGGGGATTCTGGACTAAGTGATAGATTCAGCTCTCTAGCTGATGCTAATTTAGGTGACTTACAACGTTTTGATTCAACTCCCTTACAAAGTCGCTCAAGCCCAATAACAAGGTTTCAACGTACTTATGCAGATACATTTTTAGATAACAAAGATCTTAGTCCACCTCCTTTGGATCCTCGTGAGTTGCTAACAGTTAAAGAAGATCCGAGTGGAGAGAGATTTGTAGCTCAATTTGAAAGTGCTCTTTTGCATCCCAAAATTCAAAAGCCTGGTGTAATTTTTAATTTACTAATGAATTATAGTGCTCGAAAATATGCTGTAGAGATGAAAAGTATTTCAATGGATCAGAATGTTATTAATAGAATGAATGAAAGAGCTTATATATTTAGTCATGAGATAAGTAGCTGTCAGGGATTAGAAAACTATGAATACCCTGTCGTAAAAGCAATTTTAGAAGAGGCTAAAAAGGACACAGTTAGCGCCTCAAGATTAAGATTTAATGAGTCACCTGTAAATATATACCAAGATCCATCAGGAAAGATATTTGTAGCTCAACTAAGAAAGGGGCTAGCTCATCCAAGACTGCAATCTTCTGACACTTTATCGAGCTTATTGATGGCCTATGAATCCAGAAAGACTGCTTTGGATCAAGATGATATATTTATGTTGCCAAAATATATTACAGAAATGAATTCTATCATGACAACCTATGCGCAGAAAGAAGAAGATGAGCAAGGGCTCGACTTATTTACTAGGACAATGCATGGAGAAACTTTATTTTTGTTGAAAACGGCATCACAAAGTCGTTAAGCAAAAAGCTCTCCTCCCAAATAAATAGTTATTTTTTTAATACCCATCCAAGTTAGAATAAATCGTTTTATAAACAACTTGGAGATCGGTTATGGAAGGATTAACAAATTGCCAATATAATGGTTCTGTAAATACATGGAATATTTATCCCAATACTAATAATGATGCATTATTTAAGAGAATTTTTGGCTGTTGCAATCTTATTAAAGTAGATGCTTTTCGTCCAGAAGCTGGAGGCCTTTATATTAATTGTTATCAAAATATTGAAGGTCGGCCAAATAATGTAGTCAAGTCCAGCTATGAGCGTAGATATGGACATACCCCCCTTGTTGTGACCTGTTTGGAAAATGCAACGGCTTGGATAAGGCAGCAAGGCTGGAGGTATGGGGCTGATGATGGAAGAATTAATGGGACTCAAAAATATATAAATTGCTCGGATGCACAAAATATGATGGATAGTAGTAACGGAGCCTCTCAAGGTGTCGTGAGCTCTTCCACTCTTGTGGGTTCCATTGCTTTATTTTTGTTATCTTCTATGATTTGATTTGGATCTTTTTCGAAGTGATGAAAATCTTTATAAGGCTTATCCCAGTTGCCGCCCCAAGTGTAACCTTTTTCAATAAAAAAGGTGTAGCAGGCTTCATTTTCTTTAATCATTGCAGGATGTGAGAGGTCTCTGTTTAAATAGGCCCTTCCATTTTCTGGTAGGACGGTACCATTCTTTATGTAGGGATTAAAAAGCGGATTAATGTCGATACTTGTGCCATAGCTGTGCTTTGAAAACTCTCCGGGTCGTCCTGTAATTGATCGAGAGCAAAAAGCGGATGAATTATTTGCAGCCATTGACAGTGAGTCACTTGCTTTAAAATTATCAATGAGTTCAAGGCGTTCTATTGGAAATTGAGCTTCAAAAAGGTTTTGAAAAATTTTCATAATCTCTAAAGCTAACTTACGATGAAATATGAGCTCTCCTGTGGCTACGTTTCCATTGAAATCCCAATGTGTGAGCTGAATATAAGTAAGATCACTCAGTGCGGCAGGACAATCACTATTCCAAGAGACTCCTATAATACGCTGCAGAATTGATTTAGGAAGGGGGTTCCAGGCAAGTGCTTGGTAACCTTTATTATCTATTCTCGTAGTTGGAGAGCCCAACTGCTCACTGAAGGTAGTGACGTTGAGCTCAGTTGAAGCGTTCTGATTTTTTACTCTCATCCTTAGATAAGTTAGGTTTGGCGATTGGCTTTTTTACCTTTAATCACTAAAAATGGAATAAGTCCAAAAATAACTAACCCACCTATTAAAAAGCTTTCGTAGAAAAATATACTTCCAACTTCTAATTGCTCAGGAGGCACAAACCCCAAGAAAAATACAACTAGTGAAACAAGTAGGCCTGTTCCAGAAACAATGATAATACCTGGTTTACCTCCAAAAACTTTATAGGGTCTTTCAAGGTTTGGCTTTTTAAATCTTAAATAAATCGCTGCAGCAAATAGAAGAATATACATGATAAGATAAAGCTGTGTAGCTAGGGCTGACAAAATCCAAAAAGTACTATCTACATCAGGCATTACTAAGAATAAAAGGGCTAATACTGTAACAATAGCTCCTTGAAAGTATAGTAACATATAGGGGACATTTTCTTTATTTGTTTTATCAAACATCTTTGGTAAAAATCCCTCGTGAGCTGTGGCATAAATCCCTTTTACAGGTCCAATTAACCAGGTACTTGCCTGACTAATCACTCCTATAGCCACTAAAAAAGCTAAAATGGGGGTAAACCATGGGATGTGGAAGGATGTGAAAAATGCTGAAAAAGCATCCATCAAACCAGCCACTAAACTTACATCGTTTTTTGGTATTACAAAGGAAATAGCAAGCGAACCCATCACCAATAAAGCCACAAGAATGCACGATGAAATGGCAATGGCTTTTGGATAGTTTTTATTTGGATTCTGGACTTCTTTAGCGTGTACAGCAGACATTTCCATCCCGGCAAAACTAAACAAAATCCCTGCAGTGAAAACAAGATTACTCAAATTCATTTTTGGAAGAAATGTCTTTGCAGTCATGGTAATTTCTAGAGGGTTCCCGATGGTCCACCAAATAACTCCTAACGCTATAATTAGAGCTCCAGGGATGAGTGTTCCAAAAATAGCGCCTACAGAACTTACAAGTCCCGAGGCTTTCATTCCCTTTAAGTTAATATAGGTCGTTAGCCAAAAAATAACGAGGATCATTAAAATCATATAAGCTTTATTTGCGGCCAGTGCAGGGTTTATCACATAAGCTAAGGTCGCAGCTACAAAGCTTAAGCCCGTAGGAAACCAAATAACATTTTCGATAAATTGCATCCAAATGGCTTGAAAGCCCCACCTCGGACCAAATGCTTCTTCCACCCATTTGAAAACCCCACCCGTTGAATTGTGATAGGTTGTTGCAAGCTCTGCAGAAACAAGAGCTGAGGGGATTAAAAATAGAAGAGCCATTAAGGCGTAAACAAAGACAATACTAAAACCGAATGAGGAGGCCAGGGGTAAATTCCTGAGACTCGCAATAGCTGCAATATTGATCATTGTGAGCGTAAATACGCTTAAAACTTTTTTTGGGGCGGCAGATGACATTTTTTTACTCTTTTTCTTGAATTTGTAGGTTTAATACAGCTTGTTTTACTTGATTGTGTGCACTTTGTGCGCGAAGCTGCCCTTCCGATGGATGAAATCCTTGATTGAGCTGATGCAATTGAGAAAAAGAAAAGGTGTTTTTCTCAGAGCATTCATCCCAAGATATAGGGGATTGTATGGAGTTGTGTAGTTTAATGTGTCCATAATCTTTTGAAAAATTATCGGCTCTAATTGTGTGATTTTCTACAAGTAACGAGCCATTTTCCGCAACATTGTATAAAATAGCATCTTTTGCGTCTATCTTTTGTGCAGAAGTTTCTGTAAGCACTGAATTACTTAGGCTAACTTCATCCGCTACCACATTAATTAAAACACTATTTATGATTTTTCCTTTGCGAATGGAACAATTAATTAAACAACTATTTTGAATGTCAAGATTTGTATTGTCAATATGGTTTTGTGGTTGGCTTGGTGTAGCAAAAAAAGAGCGCATCTTTGCACCTTCATCACTTTGTTCAACTAATTTCAAAGAATTTTTATGGTAAGAGACTGTATTTCCAAAATCCCACCAAGTAGAATTTTCTCCTATATTACTGGCTCCTAATAGGTTTTTTTTAGATTTCTTTAAAAATTTCTCTTTGAAATGAAGCATTCTTTGGTAGTGAGCTTTTACATTTTCAATGGGAAAATTTCGTTTTTTAGAAATACTGAGATAGGTTTCAAAGTCCAATGAAAGGGGCATCCAAAAGTGTGGATCTGTATCCATTTTTCCTTTTTTGCTAGTTAGTTCCGTAGAAAACTCTTCAAGAAAAGCGATCAGAATTTCTTTAGAAAGGCTAAAACAACCGAGGCTTAGGCCTACTTTTTCATCAGATGCGCGTGATAAGTGAGTAAATTGTTGATAGAATAGTTTTTCTAATTGCTTAAACTGTTTTTTCTCATTCACTAAAACAAGACCGTACTTTTCATAGTGCTTTTGATTCCACTCTTCTTCACTTGGATCTTCAGGAAGAGTCTGAACCAATAAATCAACAGCGTGATCCACGGGTTGAATTTCCTTTTCAGGAATAAAAATTTGATCTCCCCAAAAGACACTGAGCCGTCCTCTGCGGTGAGGGGCAAAAATAGATGTCTGTTTTAGTATAGCTTCTAGAAGTGTAATGGGGATCGGAGCTGTTTTGTTCTTCACTTGCCCCACAAGCTTAATTCTAGATTTACTATTATATTCACAGGCCGTTAGAGGAGCGAGTCTCGTGCCTTTTCCTGCTGTATGATAAAGAGCAATAGAGAGCCCTCTTTCAAGCTGGTCTAGTAATGAGAAGTTAAATTTCTCTTGCATGAGAGCATTTGCCTTAGAAAAAGCGTAGAGAGTACCAAGGGCATTTCCAGCTCCACCTTCCCAATCTTCGCATATCGTAATGATACGCGTGTGGTCTTTAATAATTTGTCCTCTCACATTGTTGAGCCGTTTTTGCCAATAAAGTTCTTCATGAGGAGAAGATAGCACGAGGATAATAATATCCATACCGTGACTTAAAGTTTGCATTTGATCAAGGGGGGATAAAGACATATTTTTACTCTTTTACACTTAGATAAGTCGTGCGACTTTAGCATATCTTAAAAAAAAGAGCGTAGAGATATTTTTTATCAAAAAGTTAAGTCGAAACAATTTCAAGAGGTTGCATGTCATTTTCAATTAACTTTTTATTCTCTTCTTCTAACTTTTCCTTTGAAGAAAAAGTAACAGTGGTGGCTGTTTTAAGATGAGGTAGTACTTTTTCTTTGACAGCTCTTTGAATATCTTCAGCAGTAGCGGAAAGGATAGACGTACGCACCGCTTGCCTCATCTGGATATTTTTTCCTTCCATTTCCCAAGTGTATGCAGTGTAAGCTCTATACTCTGGTAAAATAGGATGGTCCAATTTTTGGAGAATACCGAGCTTAGCTTCTTCCAATTCGCGGCTAGAAAAGTCTCCTTCAGCTATTTTTTTTGCCGCTTGGTGAAAAGCTAAGAGTGTACTAGCTAAGTTAGGATCTCTGTAAGCATAAAATCCAAATTTTCCTGAACCCATTCGGTTGGAGGCCCCTCCACCATAAGCTCCACCTTGTTCTCTAATAAGTCTGTGTAGCAAAGTATTGTCAAAAAGCTTAGCTGCAATACTTAAAAAAGGAACGTCTGGATCTTGAAACCCTTTCGTTTTGATAGATGTAGCCGTAAAAAAAACAGGAGCGGAAGAAATCCTTCCTTGTGAGGGTACTTGATGAGGAGAAAAATCTCTAGAGAATGGAGTGTAGTCTTTTTGTGGCAGCTCTGAGAGTTTACCAAATTTTTGCTCTTTGAGATCTTTAAACATTTTTTCATCACAAGAGCAGATTAAGTGCGGATTGTGTCCATGAAGTAGCGTATCTTTAAACTTATTGAGCTTCTCTTTGAGTTTGGGAAACTCTTGCTTAAAATTTCTAGCAATTTTTCGGATACATTCGTAGTAGCCGAGTCCAAACCAAAAATAATTTACATAACTTTGAACCGAGAGATTACTGTAGGAAAGGTTAGTCGCATAGCGCAGACTGTTTTGCTTCAAATCATGATCAAGCTCCGAAAAATGCTGGCTTAGAAGTTCTTCTAGGCGCTCTTCATCATCAAAATTTGGGGAAGTCGCTAAATCATATATAATCGACAGTAAATGCTCTTTTTTATGTTTCAAAGACTTTCCTTGAATCACAAGCTGTGGAGAGAAACTATTTAGATCTTCTGCAGGAATAAAAGTATCTATATAGCATGAGATACCTCCAGTGTGACTTTGAATTAATCTGAGGTTTTCTTCGTAGTTCCTGTCTGCAGCCCCAGTTTGAGGTAGGAGATAGGTAAAGAGTCGAGCATAGGGCAAGTCTTCAAAATCAATTTTAGGTAGCTTATAGAATAAATCGAAGTAAAGAATATTATTGGTAAAACAAGGGCTGTAGTAGATTGTTGAGTTGCCTATTTTTTCTTGATTGAGACGTAGTTCTTTCGGTTTTAAAGAGACATCTTTTAGAGTTACCTTAGGTAGAACTTCTAAGTCTTGTTTTTCCTGTTTATTTTGAAATTCATTTAACTCTGCAGCCTTTTTAATAATATGTTCTATTTCAGGTGCGGTTAGCTTTGATTTAATTTCATTAAGCCTACTCTTTTCTTCTTCATCTTCTTTTTGTGTTAATTTTTTATCCGGAAACATTTCAAGTGTTGAAGCATGATTATTTTCTAACAAATATTTGCGGATTAAAGAGGGAAGATAATCTGGGTTTTGAAGATCTTTTCGAAGATGATCAAATAAGGAATGAATTTTTAAATTGTTTTCTAAATTAGCTCCTACATTTTTAAGCGGGATAAGCTTTAAAATTAAGGAAAGCCCAAAAGGGCCGTAGTCACCTGATATCTCAGTGCGGTTGAACTCAAGCTGGTGCAGAGCCGCTTCTATCCATTCCGGATTAATAGGCTGACTTGCAATTTTTTCCAAAGTTTCATAAGTCAATTTTTTTAAGGGCTCTAACAGCCCAGGCTTACAGCCTTCAAAAATAATTGAGTAAGGTATTTGAGAGAGTTCATCCTCAAAGTTTGAAAATACGTTATGACAAAGATTTGACTTTAGAATCTCCTTTTTTAAAGGAGCCGCATCTGTACCCATTAAAATAACATCTAAAATATGAAAGGCGAGTACATCTACTTGATCTACAAGAGGGCAAGTCATCCAAGAGAGTGCCACATATGTTTTTTCACTAATATCTTCATGCTCTGCAACAGGATAGGGCAGTCGTACTTCTTGGGGTTTTTCAAAAGGCTTTTGTAAAGAATTTAGAGGAAGAAGAGGTTGTTCTTTCGCTTCTTTAAAAACATTTGCCTCTAGAAAATCTAAATGCTTTTGAATCGGTATATTTCCATAAAAATAAAAACTGCATCGGCTTTTATCATAAAATTTTTTATGAAAATCTAAAAGCTCTTGGTAAGATAAAGAGGGAATTTCTTTTGGATCGCCTCCAAAATTATAGCGATAGAGAAGATCAGGAAACAGAGATTCCATCATCGCTTGCCAAAGTCTTGATATAGGAGAGGTTAAAGCACCTTTCATCTCGTTATAAACAATTCCTTTGTACTCAAGGGGTGATTTTGGATCTTCAGGAGAACTGAATTCTAGTCGGTGTCCCTCTTGTAAAAAACTCAGTTCTTTAAGTTGTGGATCAAAGACAGCATCTAGATAAACTTCTAAAAGGTTATAGAAATCCTTTTCCACTTGAGATGCGGCTGGATAGCATGTAAAATCAGGAGCCGTGAGTGCATTCATATAGGTATTGAGACTTCTTCGATTCATTGAGAAGAAAGGATCCTTGACAGGGAATTTCTTAGAGCCACAAAGAACGGTATGCTCTAAAATATGAGCGACTCCGTTAGAATTTTCTGGCAAAGTTCTCAAGGCTAGACAAAAGACATTTTCTTCATCTTCATTCTCTAATTGAATAATTTGAGCTTTAGAAGGAATATGTTCGACAATTTTCAGTCTGCATTGTAGCTCATCAACATATAAGTTTCTTTTGATTTCAAAGTCGTTATAGCGGTCTCCCACTTTTTCAAAGGATTGTGTCATGGCAATTATTTAACTTTAGAATGATAACAACTCAGTTTAGAGGATCATCTTTTTTTATTCATTAGATTTGATGTATTTAAAAAAGATAATCCTCTATTCGCTTCTTACTTTTGCCTGAGGTACTCTTTAATCTCGTCTACTCTTTCAGTTAACTCTGCATCTGCTAACGTATCTCGGTAGTTAATGGCGTGATGCATTGTTGTATGAATGCTATCGGGCGAGGTTATCACATGGAAATGGAGGTGCGGAATTGTTTGGCCCGCTTTTTTACCATTTTTTTGTATGATAAAGAAATCAGGAGTGCCGTAGAGCTTTTCAAAAATATCTGCAAGAATATTGATTTCGCCTTGGATAGAGACCAGTTCTCCAGGTGTTAAGTCCTTAAAGTGCTCGACATGTCTTTTAGGAATAACTAATAGATGTCCTTTGTTTGCAGGCTGTAAACAATAGAAAGTGGTTGCTTGATCTGTTTCATGAATAATTTGCCTGCCAATTTCTTGAAAATCGCAGAAGCAGCAATTGCTCGCCTGCAAAAAAATAGAACCGTTTAAAAGTAGTAAAAGGCAAACAATTAGAGAGCTTTTTTTTGATTTAGTTTTGAAGTTGTTAAACATGGGTATCTATTTCCTTATTTTTTAAATGCGAGAAATAAATTAGCATAAAGGAAAAAAAAATACCCCAAAAAAATGGGGCATTTCAAACTAGAAGAAGTCAATAAAATCAATTACCATTCAAGATTTGCTGCAGATTGATACTCTGTGACTCTGGATTCGAAGAAGTTTTTTTCTTTGGCAAGATCAATAGCTTCACTCATCCAAGGGAATGGTGTTTTACTATTGTAGAGCTTTTCAAATCCAATTCTCTCAAGTCTACGGTCTGCAATGTATTGAACATAGTCTTCAAACATATCGGCTGTAAGCCCTAAAATACCATTCGGTAGGCAGTCTTTTGCATAAAGAATTTCAAGGTGTACAGCTTCTTTAATCATTTCCAAAATTTCTTCTTGAAAAGCAGGTGTCCATAAATCTGGATTTTCAGCTTTAATGCCGTTGATTAAATCGATCCCAAAATTAAGGTGAACGGTCTCATCTCGTAAAATAAACTGAAATTGCTCTCCAATCCCTGTCATCTTGTTTTGACGTTGAAGAGAAAGAATCATCGCAAAACCACTGTAGAAGAAAATTCCTTCCATGATGATATAGTAGCCAATTAAGTTTTTCAAAAACTTTTGAGCCCCTTCAGGTGTACTCGTTGAAAAATCATCTGCAAGAATGCCTTCTGTGAGCTTCATTTCAAAAGTATCTTTTCCGTGAATGGTATTTACCTCATTATACATGTTGAAAATTTCTCGCTCATCTAAAGCAAGAGAGTCCACAATATAAAGAAAAGTATGAGAATGAATAGCTTCTTCAAAAGCTTGCCGAAGAAGATATTGGCGAACTTCCGCATTTGTAACGTGTTTGAAGATAGCGAGAACAAGATTATTAGCAACTAAGCTCTCAGCTGTACTGAAAAAGCCTAGGTTTCGCATAATTAGCCTGCGTTCTCCATCAGTGAGCTTATTCGATTTCCAAAGCTCAATATCCTTGCTCATAGGAACTTCTGTGGGCATCCAGTGATTGGCACATCCATTGATATAATGCTCCCAAGCCCACTTGTACTTAATAGGCATAAGCTGGTTGACATCCACGGTTTTACAGTTAATCAAAAACTTATCTTGAAAGCTCTTTTCTTTAGACGACATATTATTTTTCTCCTTTTATGATTTTATTGGCAGCTTTCACAGCCCTCTTCTAAATTACAAACAGTGGGGGTGGAGGGTTTTCGATCTACTTTAATAGTAGCAGATGCGGAAGTGTTTTTCATCCATCGAGGTTGAAGACCTCTTTTATTGATGTCACTTGATGACTTTTCAATTTGGGTGGCTCCTGTAGTTCTACAGTAGTAAGTCGTTTTAAGGCCTCTCTTCCAGGCTAACAGATACATATTATGTATTTTCTTACCGGAAGGCTCATTGAGGAATAAATTTAAAGACTGGCCCATATCAATCCACTTTTGTCGTCTAGAACCACATTCAATGAGCCATTCAGGCTCAATTTCAAATGCCGTTAAGTATTTATTTTTAATCTCTTGAGGAATTCTTGCAATTTCAGTGAGACTTCCATCAAAGTATTTTAAGTCATCTACCATCTCTTCATCCCATAGGCCCAACTCTTTGAGCTCATTGGCTAAGTGGAAATTACAAATGGTAAACTCTCCAGAGAGATTTGATTTTACAAATAGATGTTTGTAGGTAGGTTCAATACTTGGTGTAATATCAGCGATATTGGCAATTGTAGCGGTCGGTGCAATCGCCATCGTGTTGCTATTACGCATTCCGAGTTTCTGTACTTTGGTGCGAAGAGCGTCCCAGTCTAATCTAGTAGTGAAGTCTACTTCGATATTTTCTCCTCGGTAATCTGCAAGCATTTTTAAAGAATCAATAGGTAAGATGCCTTGATCCCATTTAGAGCCTTTGAATGTGGAATAAGCTCCTTTTTCTTTAGCTAAATCAGATGATGTAGAAATGGCATAGTAGGAAATAAGTTCCATGCTCTCATCAGCAAATTGGACCGCTTGATGACTTGCAAAGCTTATGTTTTGGATGTAGAGCGCATCTTGAAAGCCCATCAATCCAAGCCCAATAGGTCTGTGCTTAAGGTTAGAGTCGCGAGCCTCTTTAATCGGATAAAAGTTGATGTCAATTACATTGTCTAACATGCGAATGGCTGTTCGTACGGTTTTCTCTAAGAGTTCTTTGTCGATTCCCTCTCGGGTGGTGTGTTTAGCCAAGTTAATAGAGCCTAAATTACAAACCGCTGTTTCATCTTTCGAAGTATTTAGTAAAATTTCAGTACAAAGATTTGATGAGTGAACCACTCCAACATGACTTTGAGGAGAGCGAATATTTGAAGGATCTTTGAAAGTAATCCAAGGGTGGCCTGTTTCAAAAAGCATAGAGAGCATTTTTCTCCAGAGAGTTTGCGCTTCTATTTCTTTGAAGAGCTTTATTTCTCCCGTTTTTGTTTTCTTTTCATACTCTTCGTATTTGTTATCAAAGTCATTTCCATAAAGATCATGAAGATCGGGAACATCTTGAGGACTAAATAAAGTCCACTTTCCCTGCTGTATCACACGTTTCATAAAGAGGTCAGGAATCCAATTCGCAGTATTCATATCATGCGTACGTCTACGATCATCGCCTGTGTTTTTTCGCATTTCAATAAAATCTTCAATATCCAGGTGCCAGGTCTCAAGATAAACGCAAGCAGCTCCTTTGCGCTTTCCGCCCTGATTCACTGCAACAGCTGTATCATTTACAATTTTTAGAAATGGAATGACCCCTTGACTCGTTCCATTGGTGCCTTTAATCACAGAACCTGTGGCTCTAATAGGCGTCCAGTCATTACCAATTCCTCCAGCCCATTTTGAGAGTTGCGCATCATCAGCGATGACTTTAAAGATGCTGTGTAAATCATCTTCTACTGTGGATAAGTAACATGAGCTGAGCTGTGAGTGTACTGTGCCTGCATTGAACAAAGTTGGAGTACTAGAGAGAAAATAAAACTGAGAAAGCACATTATAGAATTCAATAGCCTTTTCAGTTTTTTGTGCACCTTCTTCTAAAGCAAGACCCATAGCTACGCGCATCCAGAAAATTTGAGGGGTCTCTAATCTTTTTTGATCTTCATGAATAAAGTAGCGGTCATAGAGTGTTTGAAGACCCAAATATGAGAATAAAGTATCTCTCTCAAGATTTATTGATTGAGCAAGCTTCTCTAAATCAAACGTGGCAAGTTCTGGATTTAAACGAGAGTTTTCATCCACAGCTGATTTCATATAAGAAATAAAATACTCGCGATGCTTTTTCTCGATGTGCTTATGGCTACCTGAGGTGGAGAGAACTTCTCTATACAGCAAATCTAAAAGAACCTTTGCAGTAATTTTTGTATAAACAGGTTCTAGCTCAATTTTTTCACGCACTGCCATAATAGCAGCTCCGAAAGCTTCTTTTTCAGAAATTCCCTCATAAGTTAAGGAAATAGTTTTATCAATGAGAGCTTGCTTATTTTCTGAAGTCCCCTGGGTTGCAAACGTAAAAACTTCTTTCAAAAAAGGCTTAAGAGCAAAAGCTTTCTTCGCTGGAGGCGAGGTTTCTAATGGAGGAACAAGCGGTTTTGGGATAGGTTTGCCAGCGTCTTGCAAAATAATGTACTTGGCTTCTTTAAAATAACCCCAAGCCATGAGCTCATTTTCTATTTCTTCTTGAATGTCATCTGAGGGAATAGGTTCCGATAAGTCTCTATCCAAAAGATTTGTAATGATGGTTTGAGAGAGTTCATTGACCGTTTCAATGACATCTTCAGGTGTCGGGCCTGTAAGTCCTAGAGTGCCTCTAAAAGCTCTTTCAATCAGAGCTCCAATTTTAATGGGGCTGAAGCGGACAATTGTTTTTTGATCTGAGCGAAGCACTTGCATGCCTGATCCTTTGCCCTCACGCATTTGGTGTCGTTTGTCTCGGTAGATAATATAGTCTTTGGCAACCGCATGAAACCCTTTTTCCATGAGCTTTTTCTCTACTAAGTCTTGGATGCCTTCCACTGTGAGCGAATGCCCATGATCGGTTAAATAACAAAGCTCATCTATGACTGTTTCTGTAACATCTTGAACCGCTTGCTCAAGTTCATCAGACAAAGCGGATCCTTTTTCAACTTTATGTGTATCACAGAAACTAGCATGGATAGCCTCTGCAATGCGTTCTCTATGAAAAGGGACAATCACCCCGCTTCTTTTAACCACTGTCATTGTTTCAGGTGAAGCCTTAAAAGGCTTAGCACTTAGTGCTTGATTTGTTGATGTCATTTCAGAAGATGTGGGCATGAAAACTCCTTTTTTTCATAAGTCTTTGATTCACTTAAAGAAACCATTTTTACGGGCACGTACTAGATGTAGTAGTTACTGTTTATTAAAACTACTACATATGGTGTTTGTTATTTTTTTGTCCAGAATTTTAAAGGTAAAAAAAAATAAAGATCAATAGTCTTTTGAGGTTAAATGTGATATGCAAAAAATGAAAATGAAGCTTGAACAAAACAACAAAATAAGGATGTGTTTTGCTTTTTCGACTTCAATTAATCAGTAGCATTTCCATTAAACGAGTGATATGTTAAACTGAGCGAACTCTTTAATCAACTGTTTAACTTATGAAGCGTATTTACCTTTTACCTAATCTAGTGACAGCATTTAGCCTCTCATGCGGCCTGTTTATTATTTTTAGGATTATTTTATTTAGCCAAGCTGAAATGCCGTTCACAGTTTTTAAATCTTCTGTCATTCTTTTGCTTGTTGCTGGTCTTGCAGATGTTTGTGATGGGGCCATTGCAAGAATTTTAGGAGCTGAGAGTGAGTTTGGAGTGCAGTTCGATTCCCTAGCAGATAGCATCACCTTTGGAGTGACTCCTGCAGTTATTGTTTTAAGAAGTTTTTCAATTCCTTTAAACTCACCCCTTTTCTTTCTCCTATCAGCCTCTGCTATTGTGCTTTCTCTTTGTGGTGTTCTAAGGCTCGCAAGATATAATGTGGGATCCTCTCAAAAAAAAGAAACTCTCAATCATCGAGGAAGGAAAATTTTTACAGGTCTTCCTATTCCAGCAGCAGGCCTGTCTGTTGTCTCGGCTAATCTGTTTTTAATATCAGATGAATTTAGAGCCATTACCGAAATGAGTGAAAAAACACGTGCCATTATCATGATTAGTGTTATGTTTGTAGTCGGTTATTTTATGGTGAGTCGATGGAAATTTCCCGGTGTTAAAACCTTTAATATTCGAGTGAAGTCCTTTTTCTTAGTGTTCGTAACTGCTATTTCTGCCGTCGTTTTACTCTATGGTATTTTTCACTTATTTTCGTTCACTCTATTTGCTATTTTTTGGGCATATTTGATTATTGCATGGTCTCTTTCAATCATTCGACTTATTTTGGGGCATCACTCAAAGAGGTTAGAAGACTTTGAGCCCGAAGAGGATCAAGATAAAAACGCGTAGATGTTTTTAACTTTTTAGTAAGTGCGAATCACTCCAAGAAGAATTCCTTGAATAGCAAGTTCCTCAGGAGCTATGATCATAGGCTCAATTTGTACACAAAAAGAATCCAGCCTCGTATAAGGGCCTTGGGGATGATATTTTTTGATGACATTACGTTCACCGTAAATAAGACCTAGGATTGCTTCCCCCACTCTAGCTTCACTTCTTGGCTCAATAATGACCATGTCGTTGTGAAGAAGACCTGCTTCAAGAAAATTACCACTCTTAATTTTAAGTGCGTAGCAGTTCATTGAAATTTTTTTTGCGGAGGAGCATAAAATAGTTTTTTCAGTATCTTCCATTGCTATTTGTCCTTCATCATTTAAAGAACCAATAAGAGGAAGAGGGTAGGTATTTAAAGATTGATTTAAGGGACCTATTAGTGAAATGCAAGAAGGGCCTCTTTTTTTGTTAATCTGAATAAACCCTTTATTTTTTAAATTTTGAAGGTGCCTGTAAACAGAGCTTTTTGAAGCAAATCCAAAATAGGACTGAAGCTCTGCATAAGTAGGTGCTGATTTATGTTGTTCTATAAAATTTTTAATGTAATCGAAGAATTCTTGTTCTTTGTCTGTTAAAGACATAGTTCACCTCACAGGTAGAAGAGAAGGGGATATTTCCCCGATGTACTAATCCTTGATGTACCGAATTGAGCTTTTTTTCGCAACATATTCAAAAATAAGCCAGTCACAAAAGAGTCCTAGATACCAAATTAAGCAAAGCGATAAGAGGGTATCTGAAAAGAAGTGCCCTCCTTGGGCAATTCTTGAAATACTCATGCAAAATCCTAAAACAATCGAACTCCAAACTCCAAAAAGAGTCAGAGAACTATTTTTTAACCTTTGTCCCAAAAAGATAAGGTTAAAGAAGTAAAAACCCATTGTGGAGTGTCCTGAGGGGAATGATTTAAATTTATTGGGGAAGGACAAGCTTAAGTTATAAAAGGGAGAGAAAGGCTCTATCCCTCCAAACGCCGTAATTTGAACAGGTCGAGGTCTGGATAGGAAACCTTTCAAAATACCATTGATAAGTATGCCTGGACCGCACAGGAAAGCAAGTGATAGGAAAAGCAATGATAATCTGTACTTTTGCAACTCCTTTTTGAAAAAAGAGGTTAGAAAAAAAAGAAGTGATAAAATGCCAACTAAAAAAGCTGGGTAAACACCATACTTATAGAAAAATCTAAAAAATATATGGGAGGAAAAATTTTCATCAATATAAAAAAGGTTTGAAATGAATAGGTCCAAATAAGGAGTAAAAGGAGCTAAAGTCAAAGTAATAAAAAAGGGGAGTCCCCATTTAAGTAGTTTGGAGGTTTTCATAAATTCTAAAACGCTTTTTTATAATGTAAATAAACAAATAAATAAATGGAGTATCTAAAAGGGCAAAAATCACCTTGTAGATATATTCTGAGAGTATAATAGTTCCACATGTCGATAGATCTAGCCCCAAACCCAAAGTAAGTACAATTCCATTCATAATGAATGTATCAATAAGTTGTGAAATACAGGTGGAAACATTATTGCGGAGCCATAAATGTTTTCCTTTGTACTTTTTACGTATAACACAAAATAATTTAATATCGAGTAACTGGGCAATAAGAAACGCAATCATCGAACCTATAAAAATAAAGCCATTAATGCTAAAAACAGAAGAAAAGGCTCTTTGGTAGTCTTGAACGCTTGTATAACCAAAGGGATTATCAAGTATAAGCCATTTAGCGTGGGAAGGGAGAGCTAAGGTGACTTGAGTAAAAATAATCATAAGAAGGTTCATGCAAAAAGCCATGAGGACCATAAATTTAGCTTTCTTATCTCCCATTATTTCAGAGACAATATCTGTGATTAAAAAAGTAATGGGATAGGTAATAATTCCAGTGGTTAATGGAAAGTTCGGAAACCAGGGAAAATAAAAGACTTTAAGAGTCATGTTACTTAAAACAAGCGTTGTTGTAAAAACAACGCAAAGAGCAACGTAAAGAAAGTGTGATTTTTCCTGATCAACAGATAGGTAAGGAGATGTACTCATAATTTGTTGCAATTTTTATTCAAACGGGACCATTTTAGCAGATCTCTGAATAAGAATCATGGGAATTTCAAAGAACTCTCTTCAAGATCTTTCTTTACATTTGTCGAGTTCTTTTCTTATGATGGCATAAATTTAAATAGAAGTATGGGTTTAATATATGCGCTGTCGTGTGGCAATTAATGGATTTGGAAGAATTGGAAGGTTAGTTTTAAGAAAAGCTTTAGAAAAAAAAGGGATTGAGATCGTTGCAATTAATGATTTGTCCTCAGTCGAATCTTTAGCTTATGTTTTAAAATATGATTCAACTCATGGTAGGTTGCCTTATGATGTGAGTTGTCAAAATGATATTTTATCTGTAAATCGGAAGCAAATTAAAGTTTTAAATGAACATGATCCAGCTAAATTGCCTTGGAAAGCACTTGATGTGGACTATGTAATAGAAGCAACAGGCATGTTTAAAGATATAGAGAGTTGCAATAGCCATCTTTTAGCGGGAGCCAAACGAGTTATAATTACAGCTCCTGGAAAAGGAGATGTCCCTACCTTTGTAATGGGAGTTAATCACCAAGACTATAACCCAGAACAGCATAATATTGTCTCAAATGCGTCTTGTACGACTAATTGTCTTGCGCCAGTAGCTAAAGTTTTGCTTGACCATTTTGGAATTATTGAAGGCTTGATGACCACTATTCATGCCGTTACTGCAACGCAACCAACTGTAGATGGCCCTTCAAAAAAAGACTGGAGAGGAGGAAGAGGAGCTTTACAAAATATTATTCCTTCATCAACAGGAGCTGCAAAGGCTGTGGGACTTTGCATCCCAGAGATAAAGGGAAAGTTAACAGGAATGGCATTTAGAGTGCCCGTCCCAGATGTCTCTTGTGTTGATTTAACTGTGCGTCTTGAAAAATCAACAACTTATGAAAAAATCTGCGAAGCTATGAAACAGGCTTCTGAAAATACTATGAAAGGAATTCTAGAGTATACAGAAGATCAGGTTGTATCTTCTGACTTTATAGGTTCATGTGCCTCATCTATATTTGATAGTGGAGCGGGCATTTCACTCAATGATCAGTTTTTTAAAATTGTTTCTTGGTATGATAACGAGATGGGCTATTCAGCAAGGGTCATTGATTTACTGCACTATATGGCAAAAAAGGACTAAATTAAGCCGTTGTTTAATTCTAACTTCTCAATTATAATGCTATCTTAGAATAAAAATTAACGAATGGATTTAAAAAGTGGATTTTACAAGACAACCTATTATCGAAACCGTCATTTCCCCAAGAGATGGCCATAAAATTTCAATTCGAAATAGCAAAGAAGCTAATCAAGAAGAGTACCTAGTCAATGCAGTCGAAATCGTTTCATTTGGACCGGCTCTTTTTTTTCGTTGCTTAGAAAGAAAGCCTAAAGCTTTTTTATTGCCTATTGCAGACTATGATGTAGTAGAAGTTAAAGAGGCTCGAATGGTTCTAAAAAATATTTCGACAGATAAACCAATAAAAATTGGTGAAGGCAAATCGAGTAAAGAAGCTTCTACTAATAAAGAAGAGAAAAAAGCCGAATCTGAGGCCAAAAAGAACCCAAAGAAGCGTCACTCTAGAAAAAGACGCTCTAGTAAGGTAAATCCTGAAAAAGATGTAGAAAAAGCAACAGAAGGTAATGAGCGCACGGAGCCTCCTCAGAAAACAGAGCCTGTTGTTGCTGTTATTTTTCCGC
>JAJACV010000058.1 GCA_022601335.1 Chlamydiota bacterium
CCAATGCAGTACTGCGCCATATTAAAGGGGCCAGCAGGAAGCTTTGATATTGGAAATTCAGGCATCTTATTTTTTCCTTTTTAATTTAAACAGGATGAAAGAAATTCACAGGAAATATTTTTCTTTCAAATTTCTTCCTTATTAAATAGACTGCTTTAGGTCAATTCAATTTTTCAGTGAATAACATGATCGAATCTTATCCGCTTTTTTTGTCACCCGCATATAAACACTATCTTTGGGGCGGTTCTGAAATTATCAAACGCTTTGATCGCATGGTGTCTCCACAAATCTATGCAGAGTCCTGGGAGGCTTCGGATAGAGAAGAGGGAATGACTCATATTTTAAACGGAGCATTACGAGGAAAATCTCTTAAAGAGGTTTTAAACCAATACCCAGATCTTCTCTCTCTCTCTCCAATCAAACGATTTCCCTTTTTAATAAAATTAATCGATGCTCAAAAACCACTCAGTATTCAAGTACATCCAAATGACCAAAATGCTTCTTTATTCGGTGGTGAGGCTAAGTCGGAAATGTGGCATATATTAGCAGCAGATGAAAAAAGTCATGTGTATTTAGGCCTGAAAAAGCCTCTTTCGGATGAAGAAATTATAGAAGCAATTGAAAATCAGAATCTGGAACAATATTTGAATAAAGTTCCCGTCAAATCTGGACAAACTTATTATATACCAGGAGGCATGTTACACTCTATTGGAGAGGGGTGTATGATTTATGAAGTACAGCAAAATTCAAATACTACGTATCGCCTGTATGACTGGGGGAGAGTTGATTACGAAGGCAAAAAAAGGCCTCTTCACCTTGAAAAAGCTTTGAGAACAAGAGTTCATCATTCACAAACTGTTTCACTTAAAATTCCAAAGAAAGTCTTAAACACAGACCAAGCTACTTGCTGGCGTTTAATGAGCAGTCCTTATTTTAATTTCTATAAGTGGGATATGAAGGCTTCTATAACGCTACAACCTTCAAATGTTTTTCGAGTCTTTTTTGTACTAGAGGGTTCACTTGCTTTTAATAAATTAACAGACGAGGCTACGGCGGGCCAAACTTTTATTATTCCTCCCAACTATGAAGCTCAGCTCTTAAACTCTAAAAATGGAGCTGTGACATTATTGGAAACGAGTTGTCCGGCTAGATAATTAATTCAAAATGTTTATTTTTCTAGTAAAGAAAGATTTTTTTTTGCTATCGTCCAAATTTGATTCGAACTATTCCTGGAGGACATAATTTCTGTGAAACGATTTAGCTTAACCTTATTGAGTTTTGTATGTCTTTTATTGACTCTAGCGGGTTGTCACTCGTCAGGAGCAAAATTACAGTCATTTCGTTACTATGAAAATGCAAAACAAAAGCCTATAGCTGCTGTAATTCCTCTTATTATGAGAACAGAAGTTCCTAATGTTTCTTGGGATGTATCTCAGGAAATTTCTGCAGAAATTCATCGTAGGTTAATTAATCGAGGTCAGATTTATCTTAATCCGGTTCAAATTAGTCAAAGTTTGAAAGAAAAGTTAAATACTTGTGATCTTATTACATTAACGAAGGCAGATCTCAAAGAACTGTCAGCTCAAAGTGAGTATGCTGTTTTCATGGAGCTGCTTGAACATCAAGAGGTCTGTATTTATCCTAGTAATGATCCCCTTAAAAATGCTCTCTCGATTCACGTGAGGGTAAGAGTCTATGACTTAAGAGGTGAGACTCCCAAAGTGTTACTGCAAGAAATTATTCGCAGTAAGCACATTATACCAAAGTCTGAGAGAGGAACTAATTACCATGAAGTTGTTTGGGGTGGAGATTCTTATCATGCGAGTATTTATGGAAGAGCTCACGCTAAATTAGAAAAAGATCTCGCGTACCAAATTGAAAATTACATTTCAATTTCCAAGTAACTATATGAATCCAACTTTTCAACAAGTTCTAGAAGAGCATTTAACGGTCTTTTTATTTGCACTTTTTTTATCTTTAATTACCTGTTTTATTGCCTGGTATAAACACTTTTTTAAGCTTCCTGCATTTGATAAAAAATCAATTAAAGTAACTCTTGTTCAAGTTCTCCTCATCTTTTTAATTTATTTTGGACTGTCTATTGCTGTCCCTTTTGTCATTATTCAAATTTTAAAAACGTTTCCATCTGGTGTGAAACAAGAGCTTTCACTAGAAGTCGATGCCGTTAGAGCTTGGGTGAATTTAATATTAATGGCCGCACTCCTCATCGTTTTCTTTATTTATGTCGCAAAGTTGAATCAAGAATCTAAAAGAACCGTTTTAGGGGAAAGATCCTATGGAGGAGTTTCTCAAAATATAGGCAATGTAGGCATGGGAGTTTTGACTTTTTTAATCAGCTTTCCTTTGGTTTTAGCTGTGAGTCAAGCTTTTAGTATTTTGATTTTTTACTTTGATTTATCAGGGCATGAGCAAGTAGCCGTGCGTTTTCTTAAGTCAACAATGGAGAATCCTGTTTTATTTGCCATAACCAGTCTCTTCATTGTTATAGTAGTCCCTACTATTGAAGAACTTCTCTTTAGAGGTTTTTTACAAAACTGGCTGGCTCGGTTTTTTGGAAGAGGGGGAGCTGTTTTTCTCACAGCACTCATTTTCTCCGGCTTTCATTTCTCTTTATCTCAACAATGGGGGAATCTTGAAATTATACCCTCACTATTCACATTGGCGCTCTTTTTAGGCTTTATCTACTTTAGGCAAAAATCAATTTATTCCTCGATAGGATTACACGCTACATTCAATGGGGTAAATATTTTTTTAATGAGCCAAGCTGGACTCTAACCTCCTTTTAGACGGGTTTTAAGTGGGCTGAAAACACTTTGTTTACTATAATGAAGACAGGTATGAGCTAAGGATGAAACCCAATGAATGAACGAATCTATTTAGATAATAATGCAACAACCGCTTTAGATCCCAAGGTATTTGAAGCCATGTGCTTTGACCTCTGTCAACTTCCAAGAAACCCATCTGCCATACACTCCTTTGGACAAGAAGCTCGGAATGAACTAACACGAGCGAGGCGAGGCTTAGCTAGTTCTTTGGGTGTGCTGCCCGATGAAATTCTATTTTCATCTGGGGCTTCGGAATCTAATAACTATTTACTGCGAGGCTTTTTCGAGAAAATTTTTCCTAAAAAAGTAATTACTACGCAAGTTGAACATAGCTCCATTCTGAAAAATGTCCAAAATTATGAAAAATCGGGAGGCCGTGTTACCTTTTTGCCCATTGATGAGAGAGGGGCACCCCAAGTAGAAGATTTAGAAAAGGAAATTGACGCAGAAACTGGCTTGATTGTAGTGATGGCTGCTAATAACGAAACAGGAGTAAAAACAGATATAGAGGCTTTTGCTAAACTTGCGAAAGAGCACTCTGTACCTCTTTGTGTTGATGGCGTGGCACTTATGGGGAAGGAGCCTGTTAAAATACTAGATGGCATTACTGCCATGAGCTTTAGCGCTCATAAATTTCATGGACCTAAGGGAGTCGGATTTGCTTTTTTATCTTCTGAATATGAGCTTAGTCCCCTAATTATAGGAGGCGGGCAAGAAAATGGAAGAAGAGCTGGGACTCAAAACTTATCAGGTATTTTAGGGCTTTGTAAAGCGGTAGAACTACTAGGCACTCTTTTGCCTACAGAAACAAAGCGTATGGAAGCCTTAAGAGATTATTTTGAAGCAGAACTTAAAAGGCAATTAAAGGGTATTTTCATTAATGGAACAGACGCGCGCGTTTGTAATACCTCGTCAATTGCCTTTGAGGGAATAGACGGTGAGAGTCTTTTAATGGCTCTAGACTTAAAGGGGCTAGCTTGTAGCCATGGATCGGCATGTATCTCTGGATCTGTTGCTCCCTCAAGAGTTTTATCGGAGATGGGCCTTAAATTAGATCGCGTCAATGCCTCGATACGTTTTGCTATGAGTCGCATGACCACTCAAAATGAAGTTGAAAGAGCTATTCAAATTATTGTTCAGTCTGTGAATGAAATCAGAGAACTAGGCTAAACAGCCTCTTTTTAAACCAATTGAGAAGCCTCTTTAGAGGGGTCAAAAGCTTCTTTGGTCTCTGCAATAACTTCTCGTGATAACCCAAAGACTCCGATCAAATTTGCAATGAGCATCAGACCTATTGATAGGTCTGCTAAAAGCCAAGCAAACTCGACATTGCAGTAGGCTCCCACGGGAAGTATTAATATGAAGAAGCATTTAAAGTATTTGACCCCTTTTGAGGACGCAATAAATTCAATAGCTTTCTCACCACAGTAAGCCCATGTAATGATGGTCGTAAAGGCAAATAAAATAAGAGAGAAAATAACGATGTATTCTCCAATGGGATGATTAAGCCCTTTATGAAAGGCCCAGGTACACATATTGGTGCTTTTTGCGCCTGAAAGAATCGAAGCCTGAGTTACAATTAATACAAGAGCTGTCACAGAACAAATTACCATGACAATAAAAGGGGCTATCATTGCAACAATCCCTTCTAAGATAGGTTCTTTACACTTTGCGCCCGATTGAAGAATAGGTGCAATTCCACAGCCAGCATCTGTCGCGAAAATTCCTCTTTCAAAACCATTTGTAATAGCATGTATGACTCCATATCCTAGGGTTCCCCCCACAAAGGCTGAGGGAGAGAATGCAGACTTTATCATAATTAGAAAAGCCTGTGGAAGAGCTTGTGCATGGAGCGCTAAAATAGCTAAGGCCGCAAGTAAATAGATTGCAGTCATAAAAGGAACTAAAGTTCCAAGCACTTTTGCAATTCTATTGAGACCTCCTAGAAGTAAGAATGTAGTGAAAACAACAAGGGCAGCTACCAAAAGGTGGATTGAAACACCCATTTTATGAAGAGGTAGGAAAATAGAATTTACTTGCACCAGATTCCCTACCGTCAAAGAAGTTAAAATAGCAGCAAGAGCAAAGCCAATGGCAACTTTTTTAAAACCAAGCCCTTTAGATAGGTAATACATCGGTCCTCCAACATATTCTCCTGTTGCCGTTTTTGTTCGATACTTTAGTCCCAAAAAACAACCCGCAAACTTAATAACAGTGCCAAGCGTTGCCATAATCCACATCCAAACTAAGGCGCCGGGGCCTCCTAAGGTTAAGGCAATAGCCATCCCTGAAATATTTCCAGTTCCAAGGTTTCCTGCTAATACAGCCGAAAGAGCCTCAAAGTTAGAAATATTTCCCTCACTTTTGGGATCCTTCTTTAAAAGGTGCTTAAATGCCAACTTAATTTTAGTAAATTGAATGCCTCTAAGCTTAAAGGTAAAGTAGAGCCCAAGAGCGAAAAGAGAAGGAAAGATAACTGTTAAAGTTAGATAGTGGTTGAGTGAATGTAGAGCTTTAAAGAGCATTGTATCGATTCTCAAAGGTTTGATTTTTTGCACAGCTTAGAAAAGCGGTGATAAAATGTAAAGTTAATTTTATTATTCAAGTTTATTGGTTTATTATAAACAATTTAACTTTTTATTTATAATAAATTAAAAAATTTAACAAGTTTGTTAATAAAAAATAAATTAAATAATTGAACGGACAAGAAGGCGCTTAATATTACCTAGGGAGACTTCTTCAATTTTAATTTCAAAGGGACCTATGCGTACCACTTCCCCAATTTCAGGATGATGCCCCAAAATCTGTAGAACAAGTTCTGCAAGGTCTGAACATCCATCAGGCTCTATTTCGGCATTAAAGTGTGAATTAAAATCTTTAATTAAAAAATCTCCAGAAAGAGTACGATCTAATAAAGAAACATTTTTACTGTCTAGTAAGGGAAGAGGATCTTCAATGCTTTCTCCAAAGAGAGATTTAATGATTAGGTCTAGTGTTAAAATACCAACAGCCTGGCCTTCGTGATCTAATACAATGGCTACTTTTTGCTTGTTATGTCTAAATTGGTTGAGTATTTCGCTTGCAGAGGCATCTAAAATGACAAACCAAGGGGCTTCGAGATAGTTTTTACTTTCCTGTTTTAGATCTAATTTAATAAGGTTTCTTGTATCTATGATTCCAATGATGTTGTTGCGATGCTCTTGATAAACAGGCAAAAATGGATGATAAGATTTATCCAGTATCTCTCTTACTTTGTTTCCAGTATGCGTACTAGAAACCATGTGTACTTTATGAAGTGGGACCATTAGATGAGAGACTTCTTTGTTCTGCAAACTCAGGATATTTCCAACTAGTAAGTTAAAGTCTGCATCATCACCAAGAAGACGAACCTCGTGTCTCTGTTCTTCTAAAGCTCTTTGAAGCTCATCACGTGTAATATTCATTAAATGAACTTCACGTGACCCTGTCATTAGATAATTAATACTTTGGCTAATAAGACCTATTGTCCAGGTTATGGGGATCATAATCTTAGAGAAAGCGTAAAGAAGAGGGATACCAGCCATAATGACTTGGCCAGAATACTTTCTTGCTGCAAAAAGTGGAGATAACTCAGCAAAAATGAGCACAAGAAAAACTTGAGTTAAGGGAGCTAAGTCTGGATTGATTCCCAAAGATAAGTAAAGTCTTCTGGAACACTCAGAGCCGACTTGTAGAGCAAAGTTTACACCGAAAAGAGCTGTTCCAAAGAGTCTCGGTGGATTTGAGAGAAGGCTTGCGAGCCATTTTGCTCGTCTAGAACCTTTTGATACGTGGTATTGAAGACGTACTTTGTTGTAGGATACCGCGGCCATTTCCATCATGGCGAAGAAAGCTTGGACGAGGACACAGCATAATGTAATAATCAACCAGAATAGGGGGCCTGTCAATTCATACCTTCTTTACTTTTTTAACTTTTCGTATATACACTCGGCGAATTCTGTTTGGATCAGCACTCAAAATATGGAAAAAAAACCCATCCTCTGTCAACTTATCACCTGTTTTAGGTAACGTTCCGATCTTCTCAATAAGCCAGCCGTTAATGGTAACCATATTACTTGGACTGATTAGATGGGTACCAAAAATTTCTTCGAACTCTGTAAGCTCTAGTTTGCCTGTTGCAATAATAGTATCTTTTCCAGCTGAGGTATAGTTTGAGTGAATATCTCGTCTATCTGAAATTTCACCAATCACGGCTTCAATAAGGTCTTCCTGAGTAATAATTCCAGAGACAGAGCCGTATTCATCGACTACCATAGCAATAGACTTGCCTTTATTGTCCAAGTATCTCAGCAAGTTTTTAGCTGGCATAGATTCAGGAACATAATAAGACTTTGATAAAAAAGGAGTTAAGTCTTCGGGAGAAGAGAGCTTTTCTTTTTGAAGGAAGTAATTGCGAACACTTATGATCCCTAGGATATTTTCTAAGTCACCCTCTACAACGGGCAGTCTGGAAACTTCCTGATCTACTAAAATGTGCTCTAAAGCCGTAAGGGGATCTTTAATATTATAATAGATAATTTCCTCTCTAGGTCTTTTAAAATCTTTGACCGGTTTATGCGAGAGGTAAATATACCCCTGCATTAAAGAGGCTTCTCTTGAGTTTAAAATGCCTTTTTCAGTGCCTGTCTTCAGAGCATGCTTTAATTCTTCTTTTGTAATATTTTTTTCCTTTTTTAGGAAAAAAAAGACGCTTTTAGTCATGAGGCTCGTAAAAATGGTGAGAGCTTTTCTAATAGGTCCTAGAACATAGCGAGCTCCTGCAATAAGAGGAGATATGAAGTAAGCGAAGCGAGCATTGTTGGCAAGAGCCAGTGTTTTAGGAATGATTTCACCAAAAACAAGGGTAATAACAAGAGGGACGCCTACGGTCAAAAGCCAGCTTGATTGGGTGCCGAAAATATGAGAGGTCGTATCTTGTATTAAAATATTCACAAGTACATTAATCATTAAAATTGTGACTAAAAGCTCTAAGGGAGATTTAAGTAAATTTGCAATACGTCGCTTTTTAGGGTCGGGATCATTTTGGTATTCCCGAATCTTCATCGGAGACAGAGAAAAATGAGCTGTCTCGGATGCTGAAAAAGTCGCTGATAGGAGAGTTAGTAAAAAAAGAAATCCAATCGCCATTAGCTCTAGGGAGTTGTAAAGTGAACCTTAGTTTGTCCTTCAGAAACTAACCCAAGCTCTTGTTTTAGAACCATTTCAACCCAAAGAGGGTCTTCAAGACTTTCTATTTCAAGCTCAAGGCGGTGTTTATTTTCTAAAGCCAAATATTTTTTACTTTGAAGTTGTGTTAAAGACATTCTAAGTTTGCTTTCGCCTGATTCTAAATGATTTAAGATTGGCTTGAAGACGCAAAAATTGAGGATTATAAAAGCAAGCACCCACCAGGAGCGCACAACGAGTTCTTCAAAGAGCTTAGCTCCTATAGAATGACCTCTGGGCTTTATTGATCTAGATAATCCTTTCACTACTTATTTCCGTTAGTACTTAAACTTCAAAGGGGAGTCATCACTTTTTTAAGCCTCCCGAGCCTCATTGTCTAATTTTTGAGGTTAAATGCAAGTAAAAGTCATTTTATTATTTTCTTTTTCCGAAGATCTAGTAACTAAGGAAAAAAAACAAGCTGTTTTTAGGGTTCGTTTATTAGAGCCAAGAAGGTTTTGACTCTGCGGCATCTGGAA
>JAJACV010000059.1 GCA_022601335.1 Chlamydiota bacterium
AATAGATGATTTTTTCTCTCTATTCACTTTGATGGACAAATTAACTCCTATAAAACCAAGTTTATTTAATCAAAAAAAAACAAAGAGCATTTACATTAGCATATCTGAATAAAAATTCACTTTATTTTTTTATGATATCCCTTTTTTTAACTTTGTATCATGGAGTCATTTTTAAGGATAAACTTTTTTTAAAAACAGAACCCTTCTTGCATTTTTAGCTGTGATCTTTTAGTTTTGTGACCAATAGAAAACGTGAAGACTACTTATGGATTTAGATTATAAAGTAATGGCTCGAACCATGAGACCCCAATCTTTTAAGGAGATTGTTGGGCAAGATAAAATTAAACAAACGCTTATGAATGCGATTGCCATGAAGCGATTAGGGCACGCTTATCTTTTCTGTGGTCACCATGGAACGGGGAAAACAACTCTTGCACGCCTTTTCGCCAAAGCTTTAAATTGTGACCAGCCCATACTTGGAGAGCCTTGTAATATCTGTTCGTCATGTATAGAAATTACTGGATCTCATTCATTAGATGTTATTGAAATTGACGGTGCTTCAAATCGTGGAATTGATGATATAAGACAAATTAATGAAACGGTAGGCTTTGCAACAAAAGCTGGTAAGTATAAAATTTATTTAATTGATGAAGTTCATATGTTGACAAAAGAGGCTTTTAACGCGCTTCTTAAGACACTGGAAGATCCTCCTACTAAAGTAAAATTTTTCTTCGCGACTACAGAGCCTCACAAAATGCCTGCGACTATTTTGAGTCGCTGTCAATGCTTTCACTTAGAGCCACACACTTCTCAAGATATTGTTAAACATATCTTATTCTGTGCCAACAAACTACAAGTCTCTGTAGATGAGTCTTCTGCAAATTTAATTGCTCAGAGAGCATCTGGGTCCTTAAGAGATGCCCTTGTTTTAACAGACCAACTTATAACGTTCTG
The DNA here is from genome assembly GCA_022601335.1 of Chlamydiota bacterium. GTDB lineage: Bacteria > Chlamydiota > Chlamydiia > Chlamydiales > JAAZZY01 > JAJACV01. The sequence goes on from JAJACV010000059.1 coordinate 955, forward strand.
TGAAAATGAGATCACTTCAGAAAAAGCCATTGATTTTTTAGGGCTAATGCCTAAAGAGACTTTTTTTACTTTTGACGAACAAACCTCTAAAGGAAATATAAAAGTAGCCTTAGAGCTTGCAAATCAAGTCTATTCATCTGGAAAAAATATCAGTTATTTTTTAGAAACTTTGAGTGAACATTTTCGTCAGATTTTGTATATCAAAGTGTATAAAGAAAATCCAAAATACCTTCCCGTTTCCGATCAGGACTGGAAATTGTATGAGCGCTCTTCAAGCCTTTATGGCTATGAACAATGCTTACACATTATAGACCTGATCTTGGCTGCCCAGGTCAGCCTCAAAACGGCTCTTTCTAAAAGAGTTGCACTTGAAAATTTACTTATTCAAATAACCCGCTCTCATCTACGTGTTTCTTTAGACGAAGTACTCGAGCATTTAGAGGGTTTGAAAAAAGAATCCCCTCCTTTAGCTCAGGACCTTACCCTAAAGTCTCTCTCAAATACTCCCATAAAGAGTGAGATTAAAAAAGAAACTCCCCCCTCTAAGCCTCTTTCAAAAAAAAATATTACAAAACCTCTCTCTCCCCCTAAAGAAGGTGCAAAAAAAGAGAAAAGTAGGTATGATACAGTTCTACAATTTGCAGCCGTTGAACTTGAGGGCTCTTTAAAAAAAGAAGGTAATTGATGGGTAGTGGCTTTAAAAAAAGAAAGAAACAGATGCAAGCTTTACAAACGCAGCTAATGCAGGCTCAAGAAGAGTTGAAAAGTAAAGAAGTGACAGGAGTTAGCGGAGGAGGTTTGGTATCTATTACTCTTTCCGGAGAACACGAAGTCAAAAAGGTTTCTATCAAAAAAGAGTGCATTGACCCTGAAGACCAGGATGGCTTAGAAGACCTCGTTTTGTCTGCATTTCAAAATGCCTGTGAGCAACTGAAAGAAGCTGAGCCTGATTTTGCAGGTTCTTCTTTAATGGATCTGCTTCCTAGTTAAGAAGCCGTTACTGCTTGAATATTATGAAATAGATCGTGGGGTACAGAGTTTTTGTACTCTAGATTTAGCCTCTTTTGAATTTCTTCTGCTGTCGTCATCATCAATATTTCTTCTGCCAATTTACAAGCAGAAATAATATTTGTACCTCTAATTGCATTTTTAACAATCGGTAAAAACCTAGCGGAACAAGAGAGTTCATGAACTCCCAAACCTAGCAATAAAGTTGTAAAACGAGGGTCTGCTGCAATTTCTCCACAGACAGAAACAGGAATTCCATTACGATTGGCCTCTATTACAACCATTTTTATTAAACGAATAACACTGGGATCCGCCGGATTATAAAGATAACTCATCATTTGATTTCCACGATCAACAGCCAGTGAGTATTGAACAAGATCATTTGTCCCAATAGATAGAAAGTCGCACTGCTTTGCAAATTCATCGCTGGTGATAGCAGCTGATGGGATCTCAATCATGCAACCAATTTGAATGTTTTTTGCATATTCAACCCCTCTTTGATCCAGCTCTTCTCTTGCCTTTTGCAATACTTTTTTAGCTTCAACTAATTCAAAAGAGCCAGAAACCATTGGAAACATTAAACGCACGGTTCCATACGCGCTTGCTTTTAAAATAGCACACAGTTGTGTTTTAAAAATTTCAGGTTCTCTGAGAAGATAACGCAATGCTCTACAACCCAAGAAAGGATTGGGTTCTCCTTGAGGCAAAAAACTTCCTCCTTTGTCTCCACCAATATCAAAAGTTCGAATAGTAACAGGGCGCCCTTTCATTCCAAGAACAAGTTCTTTATAAACTTGAAACTGCTTTTCTTCTGAGGGGAAATTTTCTGATGAAATACAAATATACTCAGATCTAAAAAGACCAATGCCATCTCCCCCATGTTTTTGAACGAGTTCAACTTCTCTAAGCATCTCAACATTGGCTGTTAACTTGACTTGGTAACCATCCATGGTTTCAGCTGTTAAATTGCCTCGATTATTGAGGTTTTGAAGATGGCTTTCCAGTTGGTATTGAAGAGCTTGATAAGCAGATAGGGTGGTTTCTGTTGGGTTAATAATAACTTCCCCGGTACGTCCATCGACAATCACATAAGCATCTTTGCAAGCTTCCACTTTATGAAAGTCTATACTGGAGACATAAGGAATTCCTTTTGATCTGGCAATAATGGCAGCATGAGAGGTTTCTCCTCCAAATTCTGTTACAAAAGCTCCAACTCGAGATTTTTGCGCTTCGGCCGCTTCAGAAGGAACAAGGTCTGACGCAAACACAATAGAATTCATTGGAATATCCGCGAGAGAAATTTTAGCTGATTTTTTTAAATTTCTCATAATGCGTCTAGAAATATCTTGGACGTCTTTAGTACGTTCTTTAAAAATTTTTTCTGATAAATGACTGAACTTCTTCTCATAGTCATTCATAATAAATTGAAAGACATATTCAGCATTTTTTTTAGTATGTCTAATTTGATTTTCTAAATGGCCTGTAATTAAATCATCTCGCATGATTTGGAGATGGGTATCTAGGATCATGATTCCCTCATGAGCTCCATCTAACTCCAGTTGTTTTTGAAGGTGGCGAACTTCTTGCTTACTTCGATAAAGAGCTCGTCTGTAGCGATTAATTTCTTCGCCTATTTCTTCCCTATTGATAGGAAATTCAGGAACACGATCATCAGAGAAAATAAAAAGGAATGGTTTTCCAATAGCAACACCTGTACAAATTGGATTCCCTTTAATTCTTATTTCCCTCTTTTTCCAATCAGCCATAACTTATGGTTTCTCTCCAAAGCATTGTTCAAATAGGGCACTCAACTCTTTTACGACAGTCTCAGCATCATTTCCTTCTACTTTCACTTTAATTTGATGGGACATTTTAGCCTCTAATAATAAAAGATTCATTACTTGTTTCGCATCAACTGTTCTGGAGTTACATGTAAAGTAGACCATAGAGTTTGTTTTTGCAAGTAACTTTGCGATAAGAGAGGCAGGTCTTGTATGAATGCCTTGTTTATTAAGCACTCGAAGTGTTTTTTCTTTTTTCATACAAAGGGTCTTCTATTGACTTGATTGGCTGCTATTTTTTTTGATAATCTTGATTTAAACTCTTTAGCGCAGTGATACCCCATTTTTTTCAGGCGATAATTCAAAGCTATTGCTTCAATAAGCAACACCACATCTCTACCAGGCTTAACAGGTAAAATAGAAAAAGGCACTTTGACCCCTAGTATTTCACATGTTTTTTCATCGGCACCGATACGATCATAAAAATTTTGTTTATCCCAAGCCTCTAATCTAACGATTAAATCGATCCTTTTTTTATCGCGTACACAAAATGCACCATAAAGGTTGGCAACGTTAATGATACCAATTCCTCTAATTTCCATATGATGACGAGTTAAGTCAACACCTCTTCCTTCCAAGTTAGAATCTTTTGCTTTTTTAATCCGTACAATATCGTCAGAAATAAGGCGATGCCCTCTTTCAATAAGCCCTAAGGCTGTCTCACTTTTTCCAATGGCAGAGTCTCCTTCAATGAGTACTCCAATATCAAAAACTTCAACAAAAGTCCCATGTCTTGAAGCTATCGGAGCAAATTCTTCGGTTAAAATCATTGCCATTTGGTTGGTCATTACCATAGTTGAAAAAGGAGCACGAAAAAGAGGTAAATTACGCTCATTGCAAAGATCTAATAACTCTTTCATGGGTTTATAGCGTCTCGTTAAGATGACAGCAGGAGTTTTTTTGCTTAAAATCGCAGAGAGTCTTTCTCGTCGCAGCTCTGAATCTAAAGATTTCAAAAACTCGACTTCGACTTTGCCCATAATAAGCATTCTTTTTTCGCTATAATTCTTCAAATATCCAGTCAACGAAAGTCCCGCTCTATGAATTTCTGGGACTTTCACCCTTCTTTTCTTAAGGCCTTGCTGACCAGCAACAAGCTCGAGACTCAATTCTTTTTGATATTTTTCAAAAAATTCCTGAACTAAAAACATAATTAAATATCTATTTTTCTTTACACTCCTAGTGAGAGGGATAATCGAAATTGCCTAAAAAATCAAGTTTTTCTTGCATCTGTTAAGAGCTCTTGTTCTTGAGTTATTTCTTCAAAGAGACCCAAAGCAAAAAAGAGAGTGAGGTAAAGAATCAAAACATATGAAGGAAATACTGGAACTCTAATAGCATAATCTAGTGACGTTGGGACCCAAAATAAAGTTTTAAGTAAATGGTCAGTGAAATAGCTATCTATTTTGAAAAGAAATAAAGCTAAATTAGGCACTATAAAATAAGTCAAGATGGCACTTAAAAAAATCATAGCTAAAATACCTACTGCTGCTGGAATAAATAGATTCCAAAAAAAACTCATTAAAAAAAATTTATGAAAATAGAAGAGAGTCAACGGGATTGCCACAAGATGTACACTGATTCCCAATGATAAAGCCATAACAACATGGCGATCTATCGAATTTTTAACGAGCAGTATTTTAAGCAGTTGATTTCGTACTTTCGAGGTGTACATTAAGATTGCATAGGTTACAAGAAAGCTAAATTGGAACCCTAGATGCGTTAATATAAGTGGATCTAAAGTAAGGATAAGAAGTGCTGCCACGGATAGCGTATTAATAGCATTTGCAGGACGCTCAACCAAGCTTCCTAAAAGATAAACAATTGAAATGATCCATGCTCTTGAAAGAGAAGGTCCATTACCTACGAAGAGAAAGAATAAAGTCGTTGCCACTATTAAAAATAAGGATTTTATCTTATGGGGCAAAAAGGCTCTGAGTAAAATATTCAAAAAAAGTACTAACAAGCCAAAATGAAATCCAGAGATCGCCAGTAAGTGATTCAAGCCAAATCGAGAAAATGTGAAAGACAAATAGGCATTTGAAAAATCGCCTGTTGAAATTCCTATTAAAAACTCTCGCGCATTTTTAGAAGGAATTTTAGTTTTTAAAAAATTTTTAAATTTCTTTTTAAGATTATAACGCTTTTTAGCCCAACCCCTTGTTTTTTTGAGCTCCTGAAAGGTTGGATTCGGCCCGACTTTTAAGTTGTACCCATACGAATTGCTTTTCTTGATGACTCCTTCCACTTGATAATCATAGGCTGTATCTAATAATTTGAGTTTAGGTTTATGATAGTACTTGAAAGGGAGATTTCGATATTTTTTGCCCTCAGTCAAAAAAGTCATTCGTCCTGAATAAACATAATTAGTGCCAAAAAAACCTATTTTTCGGCTCACCTCTGCAACATGAAATTGGCAGACTCCAGCAGTTTCTCCTTGAGGTAATTTTCCTCCATAAAAAAGAAATAGAGCTCCCACACCTCCTATAAGTACGGGTATATAGAGATAAAGGCTCTTCTTCCAGCCTCCAACCCAAGCAATAAATCCTAGCGGAACAACAACGTAAAAGTTTGATATATAGATGCTTATAAATGAAACCCATATAATAGCCCACTCTAAAGATGGATACATTGTAAAAACAGTAAAAAGTCGTAATCGTAAGGCCTTCAACTCATTAATCCCTTGACATTTATTAAAAAAAATGTTATACTATTCTTGGTTAACAAGGAAGAGCAGTAAAGTATTTATATGATGAGATTATCACCAGAACAAGCTACCTTAGCTCAAGCAATACGCGTTCAAATAGCAGCAAATCAACCGAATTTGTCTATCAAAGAGATCGATAAAAAAGTAGCTCAAATATTGGCTCCTACTAACGCTCTCCCTACTCTTCAATCGCCTTCTCAATTAAATTCAAGTCGACTGAAACAACAAAAAAATCCATCTCCTTCAACAAAGCTAGACATAGTAACTTCTGTCAAGTTAGCTAAACTGCAGCAGCACTACGCAAAAGAGTACGGAGCCAGGCTAGCTGAAACAAAGATCAAAGAGCTTATAGATTCAGGTAGAGCCCAAGATGGAACAATGGAAATCCTTTTAAGCTCGATTGAAGCAAACGAATCCCCTACTTCCACAAGGACTCAACCTGGCGGTTTTATTAATGTGGGAGCTACCTGCTGGTTTAACTCTTTAGTTCAATCTCTGTTTAAATTTGATGGACCTTATAAAAAGGCTTTAGACACACAGGTAGAGAATGCACAAGGCAGCTTAATCCATGCCAAAAGAGCAAACCACTTACGAACACTTATCAAACTCTCAGAGCAAGAAGCAAATCCTACGAATAATGAAACTTTAATAGATGCGACCAAAAGCTTTATTAAGGACCTCTATAAAAACCAGGGAGGCCTCTTAATTGGATTGAATCGGCATGAAGATGCCGATAGCGGCTATCGAGCTCTCATTGAATATTTAGGGCTAGATGTGACTCATATCAATTCTTTGCAGCTCACTCAAAAAACTAAAAGTTTAGAAACTAATAGCAGCATTCAAAAATCTTCTAATGAGCCTTTAATTGCTTTAAAGCCCCACGGAAAAAATTGCAAATCTATACAAGATTTGATTAACAGCTCTAACAGGGTTGTAGAAAATCTCTCTGCCGAAAATGGATACAAATTTTCAGGCGATTATGGCCCGGCTGAAAGTTCACAAAGAATGGATTATCTTACTTCTGCTTCTAATCCAAAAATTGGAGATGAAGTAGTTTTTTCACTACCACGATTTACAATTGGTCAAAATGCAAAGGGTGATTTTGTTTCAACAAAAAATCAAGCTACAATTCAAATAAATCCAAGAATAAAAATTCCACTTTATACCGATGATGGTTCTTCTGTTAAGGGTGATGCGATTTTACAATTAAAAAGTTTGGTTTATCACGTGGGTAATAGTTTGAATTCAGGACACTATATTACCTATGTACGTGCTCAAAATGGAACCTATACTGCCTACAATGATGATAACGTCAAAGAAGGCATTCCAGAAAGTGTCATTTTAGAGGGCACAAAAAAGAATGCTTACTTAGCAACTTATCAAGTAGTGAGCTACAGAAAAGCTATGAATGAATTCGCCGTAGATCTTGGGTATGAAGTATTAGATCCACCTAGTGATAGTGACAGTGGTAGATACACTGAGACTCCTCCCATTCCTTCAAAAGTTCTATTACCTTTAACAGAACAAGAAATTAAACGCTTAAAAGATGAAAAGGGATTAAGCCGCGAAACAGTAGAATCTTTTTTTGAGGCTTTAGGAGCTAGTGAATTTAATGCCCTAGTAAAGGAACATCTTGGCTCATCTTCTGATGAAGAAGAGAGTGAATTGGAATTTCACACCCCTCTGAGTTCTCGATCTAGCTCTCCTACACCTTCCTAAAAGGTAGGCGTAATTACCTATATTAAATCCATAGAAACTGACACTAGCTGGTTTACTAGCCTTTTTGGCTCTGAATTACAGCTTATCTCTACATTCAGCGATTGTTTTTGGAACCTTTAAAATTTCGAATTATGTTTTAATACTTAATTCCTGATACCTTTTAAGTCATTTTCTTGACTTTTACTCTGTCATGTATTAAAAATTGTGTGCTATTTTTGGCGATCGTAGCTCAGTTGGTTAGAGCACCGGATTGTGATTCCGGGGGTCGCGGGTTCGAGTCCCGTCGTTCGCCCATTTTTAAGTCTCTCATAATAAACAATAAAGGCTGTAACCCCGTGGACCTAACAAGGAACCTTGCAAAAAAGATAGAAAATAACGTTTCAAAGTAATACTTAATATTTTATTTAGGTGGTAAGGAAAAACCATTTATTAATCATAAAAATATCTATCTAATTCCATGGCAAGAAAACGAACTTCAAAAAAAAACTCTCAGTCTGTAGGTTCCAATCATCCAGAAATCCTTGGGATCCTTCTGATAGTCCTCAGCTTATTTTCTTTACTTAGTCTCATGAGTTTTCAAGATGGTAATGCAAACCAGAATTGGTTGGGTTACTTAGGCTATGCTTTATCGTGGAGTCTTTTATATACCTTTGGACTACTCAGCTACCCTTTGGTCGGTGTACTATCTTGGGTAGGTTGGAGAAAGCTTAGCCACAAGCCTATTCATTATAAATGGGATACAATTCTTTACTTTTTAATTATTGCAGCATCATCTGGCTTACTTTTAAACGTCCTCGCCGAAACTAAACCGCCTATTGCCTCCTTGTTCAATCTCTCTGTTTATACAGAAAAAATTACACTAAAGACACCTCTCCCTTACAAAGAAATCAGAGTCTATTTAGGAGGATATCCCTTATATTATCTTTATACAGATCTCCCTAAATACAACTTGGCGAGATTACTGAGCAATGTCGGGATCACTCTTATTTTTTCGACAACTTGCTTAGTTTCCATACTTCTTCTCACTCAGCTTAAGTTGAGTCCTATTATTTTCTATTTTCAAGACAAGCTCCTACCAAAGCTTAATAGCTACTTTACACTAAAAAAATTAAACTCTTTCTTGATTTTGTGTGCTAAAATGTTTAAAAAAGCGTTATTAATTCCACATAATTTAATTCAAAAGCGAGCTCAGGAAAAAGAATCTTCTATAAAAGAAAACGAGCCTATTTACTCTGAATCTCCTAAAGAAATTGAAGAAGTAAAAACTCTTTCTCAAGAGCTGAGCCGTCCAGAGCCTATTATCCATCAATCTTATCAAAGTAAATCAAAAGCGAGCCCTTTATTGATAGATAGTAGTTCCTCAACCATTTTGAACGAAAAAGAAGATTTTGCGATCTCTACAGCAGGCAGGACTGTTACCCAAAGGCAAAAAGCGATCATCCAGCAGAAAGTCTACAACGGCGACTATACGCACTACCAGCTCCCACCTCCAAACCTACTGACTCCTGCAAAAATTATTAACCAGCCTTCGTTAAAAAATGATTTAAGAAAGCAAGCTGAGGTTTTGGAGGATACTCTCTTGAGTTTCGGGATTGAAGCCAAAGTAGGAGAAATTCACTGTGGCCCAACAATTGTTTCGTTCGAAGTCCATCCAGCTACAGGAGTTAAAGTACAAAAAATTAAAGCTCTTGAAAATGATATTGCTCTCAACTTGCAAGCTAAATCTATTCGCATTATTGCACCGATTCCTGGAAAAGCAGTTGTAGGCATTGAAGTTCCAGCTCAAGAAGCACAAGAAGTTAACTTTAAAGACATTTTAGAAGATTATCGTAGTTCACAAAGAAATTTCCATATCCCAGTGCTTCTGGGTAAAACAGTTAACGGCGAACATGTTATTACTGATCTTGTGAGAATGCCCCATTGTATTATTGCTGGAGCTACGGGAACAGGAAAATCTGTTTGCATCAACACAATTGTGATGTCTCTTTTGATGAATTGCAAGCCTGATGAAGTCAAGCTAATGCTAGTCGATCCCAAAAAAGTTGAACTGTACCCCTACACCCGGCTTCCTCACTTAATTTCCCCTGTTATTACAGAGCCTGCTGGAGTTACTTCAGCGTTGAAGTGGCTCGTTCGTGAAATGGAAAAGCGATACGAAATGCTAAAAGTTTTAGGTTTTAGAAATATAGCCGCTTTCAACAATCGAAAAATTAACAAAGAAGCGGAAGAAGAAATTGACATGGAAATTCCTACTTCCATGTATTACATTGTGTGTATCATTGATGAGCTTGCAGACTTAATGATGCTTTCTAGTAATGAAATAGAGATGCCTATCGCTCGTATCGCTCAGATGGCTCGAGCCGTTGGTATTCACTTAATTCTAGCCACCCAAAGGCCTTCTAGAGAGGTCATAACAGGTTTAATTAAGGCTAATTTCCCTACCAGAGTTTCATTTAAAGTAGCTAGCCGTGTTAATAGCCAAATTATTTTAGATGAAATAGGAGCAGAGAGTTTACTTGGAAATGGTGATATGCTCTTTATGCCTCCTGGCGCTTCAACCTTGATCAGAACGCAAGGGTGTTTTATTCGCGATCAAGATATCCATAAAGTGGTCAAATCCATTTGTGAACAAGCACCTCCAAATTATCTCATTGATTCCTTTGACAAACCTGATCCAACATCTGATGATTTAGACCTTTTTTCTGACACAGACTATGGTCCTAATGAAGATATGGATCCCCTTTACAACCAGGCTTTAAATTTAGTGGTTAAAACAGGGAGTATTTCGACTACTTTCCTTCAAAGAAAGCTAAAAATTGGCTATGCTAGAGCCGCCTCTATTATGGATCAATTGGAAGATCAAGGAATGATTTCAGCTCAAGATGGAGCTAAGCCTAGAAAGCTTCTAGTCTCGCCTAAGGACGCTGAAGAAGAAGGCCTTCCTTATAGCGATTCTTAGAATCCGAATACTTCTATTTCACTAATAATAAACTATTTAACAGTATATTTTATCCTTAGAAAGCTTTGGGAAATAAAGTACTTTCAACATGCTGCTGCATACTCGGTATTTGAGAGTGACCAAGACGTGTTGCAAAAATTTGTGCCGTTAGCTTGTCTAAAGGATCTGTATTATCATGTAGAGCCTCTCGAAACGTTTTCACAATATCTTTTGCCGAAACAAAAGGGTGCAAATCATCCGCATAACCCTCTGGTACATATTCTTCATAATTAAGCTCTGCTAACAGATTATACTCATAATCGTCTTGCTCACCTATAGTGAGAAGTTCAGCTAAATTATAACCAGCAGCTTGCTCTACATGTTTACGCGTTTTAGGTGTTTTTTGTTTTTTAAGCTCAGCACTCGCTGACAGATAGGTGTCCCCATTTTCTGCATAGTTTTGATAGCGCCAGGTATGATCAATACGATCCGCTTCAAACGCTGTGGATTTAATGGCCAGAGCGCCTATATGACTTGGATTTCGATGCATTTCAAGACAGGTCAAAGGATCAATCAAACCTCTTTGATAAGGATCGTTATAGGGATCATTTTCAGCGAGCTCTTCGTAAGGAGGAGCTTTTAATGCTCCACGATTTGAACCTATCATTGTGGTCCATAAAGTGGCCTTTCCACCTTTTGGAGTTTTAATCCAAATAGGTACCAACTCATCTCCATTTCCAAAAGTATAGGTGCGCGGCTTTTTATTGATATTTGGATGTTTATTAATAAACTCTGCGACTGAAAACATTTGCTCAAAAGGTGTAAGATTTTTAAGAGATTTATTTTTTTGCTTAAATCCCCCACACGTTCTTTTGTTGAGAATATGGATGATTGATTGATTTACAAGAGGAGTGTCTGAGATTTGATCAACAGCGCTTTGAAAGTGGCGTTGAAAGGAGCTATCAAGGATAGAGCTCATTGCTCTAAAAGCAGCATCATCTGGAAGTTCACAGTTGTCTTCATCTACAACCCGATCAACGTATTCCTCAACAATTCTCGCTGATTGCCTTGTAATAACTGGCATATATTGAAACCTAAAAAAAGTTAAAGAGGAACTATTTTAATCTCATTAAAGTAATCAATCAATTTTTTTCTAAGCTCTTGAATACGATGCTCTATACTTAGCAATTTTTTTAAAAATAAATCCTACGAGCACACCTACAAAGACACCTATTGCTAAGTTATGGCTCATAATAACAGTCATCACAGTAGCTATAGTCACAAGTGTGGACGCTTTAGAGTTTGATGTTATATTTTTGAGAAAAGACCAGTTAAAAGTTCCAATAGAGACCATGATCATAACAGCTACAAGTGCTGCCATAGGTATTTGTTTGACCCAGTCACCTAATACTAAAATAAGAAACAGTAAGAATAATCCCGCCCAAAGTGTTGAAAGACGTGAACGACCTCCAGCTTTTACATTGATCACACTTTGACCAATCATACCACAGCCGGCCATTCCTCCAAAAAAACCACAAACTAAGTTCGCAATCCCCTGTCCTCTACACTCTTGATTTTTACAGCTGTCTGTAGCAGTCATATCATCTACAATGGTCGCCGTCATTAGGGATTCAAGTAAGCCTACAGCAGTAAGAGACAAAGCATAGGGTAAAATAATTCTTAGAGTTTCAAAATTCATAGGAACATTTGGAATTAAGAAATTAGGCAATGTGTTTGGCAAGTGCCCCATGTCCCCTACAGTTCTCAAGTCAAGCTTCAGAAACACACTCATAAGCGTTAAAACAATAATGCAAATGAGTGGAGACGGTATCGATTTGATATAGCGTGGCAAAATATAAATGATTGCCAAGCCAAGAGCTACCATTGAGTAGAGTTCAATTCCCGCCTGTTTAAATTCAGGTAATTGCGCCATAAAAATTAAAATGGCCAGAGCATTTACAAAACCTGTAACCACTGAGCGAGAGATAAAGCGCATAATACTTCCGAACTTAAGAAAGCTCGCAGCTATTTGTAAAATCCCTGTTAAAACGGTGGCTGCAAATAGGTATTCTAGCCCATGGTTTTTAACAAGGGTCACCATCACAAGCGCCATGGCTCCGGTTGCAGCGGAAATCATTCCAGAGCGCCCTCCCACAAAAGCAATAATCACTGCAATACAAAAGGAGGCATACAACCCTACTTTTGGATCTACACCTGCTATAATTGAAAAAGCAATGGCTTCAGGAATCAAGGCTAGTGCGACAAGTGTTCCAGAAAGCAAATCATTACGAGTATTTCCGAACCATTTATTTTTCAGATATATTAGAGAATGCGCTAGCACTATTATAAAACTCCGGATTTTTTATTCTAGATTAATAACTTTATCTGATTATTATAAATAATATGTGACTAATATTCAATATTTTATATCCGTTTTATTCATTTAGGTTATTGATTCATAGTAGTCTCTATATGAGACTTTTAAATGAATTTTTCAGCAAATTCTTTTCTATTTTACCTGCACCGGATAAACTAAAGATTAAAAGGAATAATTGATGATTGGATTTTGCCCTCTAGCTTCTGGATCAAAAGGAAATTGCATCTACTTTGGCACAGAGCACACAAAAATTTTAATAGATGCTGGGATCAGCACTAAAAACATAATCTTAAGGCTTCAAGAAATAGGGGTATCTATTGATGAGATAGATGCTATCCTTGTAAGCCACGAGCACTCTGATCATATTATGGGACTAAAGGTGCTTTCCAAACGAATGAATATTCCTATTATGGCTAATAGTGAAACAGCTAAAGGAATAGCACAATATATCAAATATATCCCTAAGTTCAAAATTTTTGCCACAGGAGAATCTTTTGAGTTTGGAGATTTAAAAATACACCCATTCACCATACAACACGACACACCAGATCCTGTTGCTTTTACAATACAAACAGAATCTCATAAAATAGGTTTTTGCACCGATCTAGGCTTTGCAACGACCTTAGTTGAACAAAAGCTCAAAGGCTGTGACTATCTTTACCTTGAAGCCAACCACACACCGTCTATGGTTCATGCATCTGCTAGACCTGCGATTTATAAACAACGCGTTTTAGGACGACATGGGCACCTTTCAAATGAAGACTGCGCCTCATTAGTAGAGCGAATTATGGATGAGAAATTAAAAAAAATCTATTTGGCGCACCTTTCAGAAGAATGTAATTCTCCAGAGGTGGCTCTTTCTACTGTGAAAAAGGCTATTAGGAATAGCTCTGTTGATGTTTCTATAGCGCATCAACACAAGATAAGCTCGCCTACTTATTTTAGTAGTCTAACAACTCTCGCATAGCTATTTCTATATCTTCTTTTTGTGGAAGAGTGGCATTTTCTAAAACTTTTGAGTAACCAATAGGTGTATTTTTACCACAAACACGTTTAATAGGAGCATCTAGGAATTCAAAAGCTTTTTCATTGATTCTCGCAGATATTTCAGCTCCAAACCCACCATTTTTGGCATCTTCATGAATGACAAGAAGTTTCCCTGTTTTTTGTACAGATTTGAGAATGGCTTCTTCGTCTAAAGGAACAATTGTTCTCAAGTCAATAACCTCAATAGAGTAGTCTTCTTTTTTAAGTCGCTCTGCAATTTCATGTGCCATAACAAGTGTGTAGCCCCATGAAACCACTGTCATATCACTTCCTTCTAAAGTGGTATTTGCTTTCCCAAAAGGAAGTAAAAAGTCTTTAGAGGGCTCTTTACGTGCTGAAAAGACCCTTTGTCGATAGAGCAACTTGTGTTCTAAAAAAATTACTGGATTAGGGTCACGAATCGCTGCCTTTAAAAGAGCTTTCGCATCATAAGCATTACTAGGCATAACTACTTTCAATCCAGGACAATGAGCTAAGTAAGCTTCGATACTCTGAGAATGATAGGGTCCTCCTTGAATGTATCCGCCACAAGGGATACGAATCACTAAAGGAGCAGACCATTCTCCATTAGCTCTCCAATGAAAACTGGAAATTTCATTCATAAGCTGATTCATGCCTGTCCAAACATAATCAGAAAACTGTATCTCAGAGATAACACGTTGTTTCTCACCTGAAGACAAGCCAAGAGATAAACCAATAATTGTAGATTCAGCTAAGGGAGTATTAAAACATCTATCTTCACCAAAACGCTCAGTCAATCCACGAGTTAAACCAAAAACGCCTCCTTTTCCTTTTGCAACATCTTGTCCAAAAACATAGGTATTTGGATCACGTTCCATTTCTTCTTGAAGTGCGTGGTTAATTGCATCCATCATTACAACTTCTGAACCCAAATTCTCTTCGCCGCTCTCGACTTCAAAGTCTTTGAAAATATGGAGCTCAACAGATTCAGGTGTTGGAAGAGGAAGAGCTTCAGCTTCCTTTGCTTTTTCATCAACAAAAGCTTTAGCTTGATTTTTCAAAACTTCAATTTTTGCTTCGTCAACAAGTCCACTTTCTAAAAGATTCTGCTCAAAAACATGTATGGGATCGTTTTTGATATCTTCTTCTAAAGCATGTGCTTCGCGGTATTTCTTTTGATCGTCACTACTACTATGGGGAGCCAGTCTTGGAATTTTGGTAAGTATAACACTCGGTCCATTTCCTTCTCTTGCTTTCTGAACAGCTAATGAAAAAGCTTTTGTCATTTCAGCAACATCGCTTCCATTGACTTCTGTTGAAGTTAAACCCTCATAGCCATTTGTAATTTTGAGAATAGATCCTCCGGCTGTCTGCTCACGAATTGGAACAGAAATAGCCCAACCGTTATCTTGAATCACAAAAATAACGGGTAGCTTATGAATACAACTAAAATTTAAGGCTTCATGGAAATCACCTTGAGAAGTAGAACCTTCCCCTCCTGAGACATAAACAACTTCAGAGCTTTTTGCTTGTTTCACTCCATAAGCGCGTCCTGTGGCTTGTAAAAATTGAGACCCTACAGGACTTGACTGGCACAGTATACGCATTTCTGAATCGCTGTAGTGATACGGCATCATGCGTCCGGAAGACTGCGTTTTTGCATCCCTGCCTAAAAAAGTTCCTATAATGTCTACTAAATCACAGCCAAGACCAATAGGAAATGCCTGATCTCTATAGTAGGGCAAACTCCAATCTTTTTTTGAAATTAAACCCAGAGCGCAGACGGCGCCAACAAGCTCATGACCTTTTGGAGATAAATGAAAAGTTCCTCCCTTATTCTGCTTGGCTAAGCTAGAGAGTTTTTCATCTAAAAATCTAGTTTGATAGGCTATTTCTAAAACCTTCAAAGCTTGAGCTGTATACAGCGTTTCCTGAATTAATAAGCCTGTTTTACCAGCAGATTCCATCTATGATTCTTTATCCTTTTTAATAATTCTTCGTGCTCTTTTTAAAATAGAGCGACTTGTTTTTTTCTTATCGTCGTCATTCTTTTTAATAAGTCTTTTAAGAAAGTTTTTCTCTTTTGGAGTTTTTGTATTTTTAAGGGGTTGAGGAGCCTCCCTAGATACAGTTCCTTCGTCAGACTTAAGAATTCGTTTTCTAGAAGCTGCAGATTTAGGCACATTTTTTCTTTTTGCAGAAGCGGTTTCCATAATGTCTTTTTCTGTCTCTATTGCGGATACTTTTTTTGAAAGATCGCTTAAAGACGAGAGTTTTTTGGAAATGGACTCTAAGCTAAGAATAGCATCTGATCGTTGAGGTAATTTATGTTGAGCTTTAGATTCTTCTTTCATATCAAATTTAGAAGAAAATGTAATAGCTGATGTACTCGTAATATCTGGTACATACAAAAAAGTCCTAATTTTAGGGGGCACTGTGGTATAAAAATCATTTGTAAGTTGCGGCTCTACTTCCACTTTTGCAACCTGCTTAGGAGGCCTTCCTCTTTTAGGTCTTGGATTAAGAGCTTCATTGGAATAATAGACTTTAGCTCTAGCTTCTAGCAGTTGTCTTGCTGTAGCCACATCTTTAGCTACTTTTGCATTAAATAGGTTTTGTTTTACTTTTTCTATGAGGGAGGGTGCTAAATCTAAATCTTCTTCAAAGACAAATTGAAAATCGTTTTTTCTAAGCCACTCAATAATTCTGACTCTGGAACGCTCTTGATAAAACTGTTGCCATTTTTCTAATTCAACATCATGATCATAAACAAATTCTAAGAAATTTTCTTTAGCTTCTTTAGATTGAATAATGTCAGCTAGTTTTTCTTTAATATCAATGTCATAGATTTTTTCATTAATGAATCCTTCCATAATTTTTTTAGTCTCATAGAAAGTCAATTTTGGAATAAGAAAAAATCGTTCTTTATCTAGGGCAACTTCCAGTTCTTCTAATTCATCTTCAGCACGATCTAAATCAGAATAAACAATGAAACCTTCTTGTTTATCTAAGTAAAATTCTCGCTCATCATCAGACTTTGAAAAAGCATCCATGAGCCTTTGGTAGCGAAGAATAAGTGGATTTTGAGCTTCATTTTTTTGAGTATTTTTTGACATAACATTCCTAAAGATAAGATTTTAATAGTTTAGCACAGTAAGCACAAAAAGGCAAGTTCACGCCCCTCTTAATGACAAGTCTTTTTTTAAGTTTTTTCCTCTATACCCATACCTGGTTTGGTAAGATATGAAAGCTCAAGATCCTCTGAAAAAGATTTTCTATCTGTCCACACATTATAGTAGATTTGAAAGGTACTTTCAATACGAAGTATTGACTTGGAAAAATAAAGTAAATTAAGCAGTATTTTTAGCGGCGATTGGCAACGGGATTTCTCCTTTAAAAACAAACAGGGCAGGGCCTAACATTTTTAAATTTTTTATTTGACCATTCGCCGTGTCAAAATTAAATTTAAGGACTCCCCCATGCAGAGGCTTTACTTGAATTGGAAATGCAAGACCAAAAAGGAAGTGACCTACAATGGCTGCTGCGGCACATCCCGTTCCACAAGCCTGCGTTTCGCTTTCTACACCTCTCTCATAGGTCCGAATTTCTATCACTTTATCTTGATTTAGGGATATAAAATTAACATTTGTTCCCTCAGGAGCAAATTGAGGGTGGTTCCTGACATAGTGCCCCAGAGGCAGAACAGGCAACCTAGCTAAGTTACTTGTTGGAATTACAAAATGTGGCACTCCTGTATTTAAAAAGTGCCCCTTTAAAGTCTTTTTTTCATCCAATACAAGCTCAATATCCCAGACAATTTGAGAGACATCCCCCATTTCACAAAGAATATCACTCCCTTGCTTTGAAATTTCCAAAAGAGAGGATTTCGTCTCAATTTGATAAACTTCTTTAGAGATTCCTAAAGATTTTAGAAATGGATAGAAACAACGCAGTGCATTACCGCACATTTCAGCTTCTGACCCATCTGCATTAAAAATGCGCATGCGACAGTCAGCAACCTGAGACTTTAGAACGAGGATTAGCCCATCTGCTCCGATTCCCTCATATCGATTGCACAAGCTCTTAATGGTCTCTTGGTCAAGAGAAATAGAACTTGTTAGGCAATCAACAAAGATGAAATCATTTCCAAGACCTACATATTTGGAAAAAGAAAGCATGGTGTATTAAATATCTTCAAAAGAGGTGACAATTTTGCCAATAAGCCCGAACTCTTTGGCTTCTGGAGCTGTCATCCAGTTGTCTCTATCAATTGCCTTTTCAATAGAGGCTTGGTCTTTTCCTGTCGCTTCCATATAAATTTTAACCCCTTGATCTCGAGTTCGCATAATTTCTTTAGCTTGAATTTCAAGATCTGATGCTTGCCCTGTAATATGGCCCATAATCCTCGGTTGGTGAATCATAAAGCGAGCATTAGGAGTTGCAAGTCTATGCTGAGCATCTGTAGCACACAGTCCAATAATGGTTCCCATTGAGGCCGCCATGCCAGTAACCAATGTTGTAATTGGAGACGTGATCATTTTGACTTGATCCCAAATAGCAAGCCCATCACTTACTGAGCCACCTGGAGAGTTGATAATAAAAAGAATCGGTTTACCTGGATCTGTAAGTTCTAGATACCACAATTTTTTAATCGCATCATTCGCGGTCTGTGTTTCAACAGCATTACAGAAAAAAATCCGTCTTGCCTTGAGCAAAGTGTGGTCAATACAATCATCTAAAGTTTTAAAAGGTAAAGCATTATCTTGAGGCATATTTTTCTCCGTTTTCATTTAATCGCATTATGCTCACCGACCCCCTTTTGATCAAGTTTGTTATTCCAGGGCAAGCTCTGGATAGAGTGGAAATGTCTGTAGTAAATGAAATACTTCAGATTTAACGGCTTCTTTTACTGAAGAATCTAATTCAAATTTGGCCAGACTAGGGGCCTCTTTTTTAGAGTTCCAAGCAGGTTTTGTATTTTTTAAAACTTTAATAATATTTTTAGCCACCACTTTCATTTCATCAACACCCATTCCAAGAGTCGTTAGAGCTGGCGTACCAATACGCACACCCGATGTATACCAAGGACCATTTGTGTCATTCAAAATCGCATTACGGTTTAAGCAAATTCCACAACTCAAGAGAGCTTCTTCAGCTTGTCTTCCTGTTATCTTGTAACTTGAAACATCTAGGACCATCAAATGGTTATCTGTTCCACCTGAAATAATTCTCAGTCCCTCTTTTAGAAAACATTCAGCTAAAACTTTTGCATTTTCAACAATACGATGAGCATATTTTTGAAAGCTTCCCGTATTTGCTTCTTGAAAAGCAATAGCTTTGGCAGCAATCACATGAGGAAGAGGACCTCCTAAAACAAGAGGACAGCCTTTGTTAACTGTTTCAGCATATTCTTGTTTACACATTATAAATCCGCCTCTAGGCCCTCTCAACGTTTTATGAGTCGTTGAGGTCACTATGTCAGCATAGGGAATTGGATCTTCTTCTCCTTGAAAAACTTTTCCTGCAACAAGCCCAGAAAAGTGGGCCATATCCACCATGAGTACAGCACCCACTTCGTCAGCTATCTCCCTCATTTTTGCAAAATTAATTCTTCTTGAGTAGGCTGAATAACCCGCTAACAAAATAGTAGGCTTTTCTTTTTTTGCCTGTTCTCGAATAGCTTGGTAGTCGAGAGTTTCTGTCTTGGGATCAATGCTATACGTTACAGAGCGCATCATTTTGGAGGAAATATTATGTCTATATCCATGTGTAAGGTGCCCTCCTGCATCTAAAGAGAGCCCCATCATTTTACAATCAACGAGATGTTTTCTAAGTGTTTCATATTCTTCGTCTGAGAGTTCTTCGAGTCTTTTTTTACCCATACTAGCTAATTTAGAGCTCTGGACTTTATGAACAATAACGGCCCAAAACGCCACTAGGTTTGCATCGGCGCCTGAGTGAGGCTGTACATACGCATGATCACAATTAAAAATTGATTTTACATGATGCATAGCTTCTTCTTCACAAACATCTACATTTTCACAACCCGCATAAAATCTATGCCCTGCGTACCCTTCTGCATACTTATCAGTCAAAAGGTTCCCCATGGCAAGTTGAACATCTAAAGAAGAGTAGTTTTCAGAAGCTATGAGCTTTAAGTGTGAGCGTTGACCTTTGAGTTCTTCTACAATACTTTGAGCTATTTTGGGTGCCTTTTTATGAAGATGATCAACAGCTGCTAAGTATGAAATAGCAGCTAAACTTTGATTCTTTGGATCTCTATTTTTAAGGTAGTTCTTTAAATATTGCATAATTCTCTCTATCTGTAAAAGTGCACGGAATATGACAAATGAAGGCCTATATCTCAACTAAAAAAGAAAACAAAAAATACAAATATTTAAACCTATAAGAACCATTTGAGAACATATAAGATAGCTTTTGACTCTTCTTAGTCAAAAATTAAATAAAAAGCATCGTCTCATAAATCCTTGAAAATCAATGCAAATGTCAAATATCCATCTTATTTGATATTATAGATGTCAAAAAACCATCCTATTTGACATTTGCATTGTCAAATACCCATCCTATTTGCTAATATAAAGTAAAATCCAGGATATTTATGCATCATATCAACCGAGCTTTCAATCCTCCATCTAGATATAGCTTCTTCTTATTTGGCCCTAGAGGAACCGGCAAATCAACTTGGGTCAAAAAATACTACCCAAATGCATTCTATATAGATTTACTGCTTGCTAATAAGCGAAGAAAGTATACTGCGAATCCAGAACTTTTACTTAAAGAGGCCAGAGCCCTCAAAAGAGGAACTCAAGTCGTAATAGATGAAATCCAAAAAGCTCCCGACCTCCTGTCAATTATTCATGCGTTAATAGAAGAAAAGAGAGAAATACAATTTATTTTAACAGGTTCTAGTTCTAGGAAACTCAAAAGAGAAGGTGTAGATCTTTTGGCAGGCCGAGCTATCAAAAAGGAAATGCATCCTTTTATGGCCTATGAAATTGGGGAAAATTTCAGCTTAGATAAAGCATTAAAACTAGGTATGCTCCCGTTAATTTGGGAAGAAGAAGATCAAAAAGATGTTTTGGAATCCTACGTAAATCTATATATTATCGAAGAGGTTCAATTTGAGGGATTAGTACGAAATATAGGAAACTTTTCCCGCTTTTTATCAATAATTCCTTTTTCTCATGGCAGCTTACTCAATGTTACAAATATCTCTAGAGAATGTGAAGTTAATAGAGGAACCATTCAAAGTTTTTTAGATATTTTAAGAGATTTACTCCTTTCCTACCAGCTGCCTGTTTTTAAAAGACGCGCCAAAAGGATTCTTTCCTCTCAAACTAAATTCTATCTTTTTGATAGCGGTGTTTTTCAAGTGATGAGAAAAATGGGACCCATGGATACTCATTCCGAAATTTCAGGATCTGCCTTAGAAGGCCTTGTTCTACAACACCTCAAGGCTTGGTGTGATTACAACAAAAATAAATATGAGATCTCATACTGGAGAACTAAAGCCGGGTTAGAGGTTGATTTTATTATTTATGGAGAAGAGGGATTCTGGGCAATAGAGGTCAAAAATGGCACTAAAATTTCACCGAGAGATTTAAAAGGTCTTAAAAATTTTTCAACTGATTACCCCGAATGTAAAACGCTTCTCCTCTACAGGGGAAGCTCTGAATTAATTGATCAAAATATTCGATGCATGCCCTGTGAAAAGTTTTTGAAAGACTTGAGTCCTAATAAATTGCTTTTTTAGAATCAAGGTAGACATTTCCTCTAAGAGTGCAAAAATTGTAACTATTGAGCAGCTGCTTTATTACTTTGATATAGAACATTTTGTGTAGAAGAAAGCTGTCTCTCTTTCATAAATTTAACTTTATAGTCCGAGATAGCTCGCAAGTAGGAAGGGGCCCCAGCAGACCCTGCAGTCACTCGCAAAGCACCGCTATTATCATAAAAGCTAATCATGACATCACTACCTTGTGACTCTTGCTGATTTACAAAGTTTTGAAACAGCTGGGTAACTGCTGCTTGAAATTCTTGATCGATAGCTTCATAGCTAACTTCTACGGTTTGTTGAGCAAATGTAGAACTCGCAATTAAACTTAAAAGAACTAAAAATTTCCTCATTTTTATCTCCATCTAGGTGTTCGTCTTTGTGAGCAAGCCGAAGGAACAGGTTTATTTTGAGGACAAGATCTAGAATTTGGGCTTACATTTCCTCGATTATATTTATTAAAAATTTGAATATATATTTGATTGATTTGGCTCACCAGCTCATTCACAGTTTGCTGATCCAAAGAGCTATTTAATGCCCCATTTGCATCAATACTTGTTACGGTTAAATAGCCTATAGCCAACTCCTTTCCATTTTGAGTATTTACAACAGGCTGCAGCTTTCTTCCTCCATCAATAGGAAATGAAAATGAAGAAGTTAAGTTTTCTCCAATAGGCTCTGACACTAAAGGAGAAGGTCCCCATGCCAAAAAGAGGCTCAGTAATAACGTGTTAACTATTTTCACAAAAACTCCTCAATATCGAAAGCAAATCTAATAGTTTGCTATAACTGATTTTTTTAATAGGCGTCAAATAGTTTAGACATGCGTTCCTTTACTGAGGCAGTCAACTAAAGCACAATAAATGGCAGGATAGCGAAATTCAAACCCAGACTTAAGAAGCCTAGAGGGAAAGACAATAGATCTAGAAAATACAATTTCAGCTGTATCCCCTAGCTTCTTATGAAAAAAGCTGTTTGGAAATTTAAAAAACATAGGCTTTCTCATTACACTTGCCAAAGCCTTACTAAAATCTTTAGAATTTATGAGTTGAGGAGCTAAAGCATTATACGCGCCTCGTATTTCATCTTGAGAAATAGTATAATCTAAAAGCCAGTAGAGATCTTTTGCATAGATCCACGGAAAGGCTTCATTCCCCTTTCCGATGGTAGATCCCAGTCCAGCCTTATAGTAGGGAAGAATTTTGGATAGAAGCCCCACATGTTGGCTGAGAATAATGCCCAATCGCATAATCACACATCGAGTAGGATGATTTTCAGGCAATACAGCTGCTTGCTCCCATTTTTGAATTAGTTGAGCTGTATTATCCGCTCCTAAAGCATCATCTTCATTATAAAAATGCGTTTTTTCTTTGGGATAGCACCCAACACTTGAAAATGAAATAAACACTTTAGGAGGGCAAGGAGAAGTCGCGAGGGCTTCTTTTATCAACAAAGAGGGATTAATGCGTGTTTCAAAAAATTCCTTTTCAAATACTTTTGAGCCTAACTTGTGATCTAAAAGCATCTTTTCTGGAAGATTTAGAACAACATCGCACTCAGGCAAACCACTCGTTTTTATATCATCAAGAGAAAGATCTTCAGAAGTTATAGGTATTTTCAGAGCGAAAACCACTTCATAACCCCTATTTTTAAAAAATCGGCTAATATATTGGGCGAAGGGCTCTTTAGAACCCACTATAATTATTTTCATAGTTAATAATATTGAAGATTAATCCTTACATGAGCATAATGTACTAGTTTTTAAATATATTTCTCAAAGTAAAACTATATTATTAGGGATCACACATGCAAGATAATCTCAAAGTCGTTTTAGACATTCAAGAATTCGATATTAAAATGATCCGTTTGATGAAGCTTAAAAAAGCTCGTCAAAAAGAGCTTAGCGAAATTGATGCTCTCAAAGCTGACTTAAAGAAAAAAATAGAAGATAAAGAACAAGAAATCGAAACTTTCAAAGAAGAAGTCTCTGCTTACGAAGAAAAAATTCTTGAAGTGAAAGAGAGAATCAAACGTTTTGAAGGTCAACAAGATCAAGTTAAAAAAATTGATGAATTTAATGCTTTGAATCTTGAAATTTCACAATCTGACCGTGAAAGAGCTAATTTAGAGCAGAGACATAATCTAGCAGCAGATGCTCTCATGGCCGAAGAAGAAATGCTCGTTTCTCTTCAAGAAGCTTCTTTATCTACTGGAGAAAATAGTATTGCTTTAGAAAAAGAAATCCAGAGTAATATTGCTGAGATTAACAAAGAGGGATCCTCTTTAAAAGAGGACCGTGATCAAATTGTTCATAAAGCTGACCCCACTGTACTAAAAATTTATGAACGTTTAATCAACAACAAAAGAGATCGAGTTGTGGTCCCTGTTGCAAACAGGTGCTGTAGTGGTTGTCACATTGTTCTCACCGCTCAACAAGAAAACCTCGTCCGGAAAGGAGAACGCCTTATCTTCTGTGAGCATTGCTCTCGCATTTTATACTGGATTGTAGAAGCTCAAGAAGAAGCTTCCGAGAAGCCCGTTAGAAGAAGACGTAAAAAGGCAACGACAACCACATAAATCTTTATTGGGAAGATGGACAATCGCTGCTACACCAGGTAGGAGAGGAAAGTCCGGACTTCGTAGGATCAGGATACCAGTGAAAGACTGGGGGCCGAAAGGCTACGGAAAGTGCAACAGAAAATAGACCGTGTTCTTAGTGTAAATTAAGAACAAAAGGATGAAAAAGCTCATTTTGAGAATGAGCCATACTTAGGGAGACCTAAGGTGCTGTAAACCCTATCCGAAGCAAGAGTTTTACTTAACATTGATCCGATAAAAGTAAGGCAGTTCGCTTGAGAAAGTTAGTAATAACTTTCCTAGATAAATGATTGTTCTAGACAGAATCCGGCTTACCGTCTTCCCTTATTTTCCACGCAATAATACTAAAACAAGCTGCTACGTTGAGGGAATTTTTGCACCCAACTAAAGGAACCTCCACGATATGATCGGCTCTCTCAATTATTGAATTAGATACACCGTCTTCTTCATTTCCCATTACCAGGGTAAATTTCTTTGGAAAAGTAAATGTATCTAGAGATTGAGCTTTATGATGCGTTTCAAAAACAATTAAAGGTTTTGGTAATTCAGAAATATTTTTTTCAATAGTTTGGACATAGGAATGGCTTCCCATAGAAGTTTTTTGAACAGCTGGATGTAAAAGATTTGGCATCTGGGGAGAAAAACAAAGTTTTCCCAACCTAAATGCCTCAATGGTACGGACAATGTTTCCAATATTGTGAGCAGAGCGCAAGCGATCTAAATAAATCACAGCATCTAACCAATCTTTTTGAGCTTCAGCGCGATCCTTTTTTTTAACGAGAAAATCATGTTCAGAAATACCCAGGCCTGTTTCTTTAAAATGCCTATGAAAACTGTTAGAAATATTCGAGTGTGATTCATCAGATGTCCATAAACAGTGCATCCAGCTTTCAAGTTGCAAAACTGTTTTGAAAGTATTTTGATCACGCGTCAGATAAAACTCTTTAAGTAGCTCACATATTTTCTTATGCTGGCGAGCTATTGGAAAGGATAAAAACTTTCGCTGAGTAAAAAGCATTAAACGTTTGTTTTATTATAAGCTTCAAGCGTTCCATCAAAAAAGCGACAACTACCATCTTCTTCAAAAGCTATAATTTTTTCAGCCACCAATCCAATCAGGTCTTGGTCATGGCTTACAACAAGAACTGTTCCTTTATATTTTTTTAGACCATCAGCCAGCGCAGAGACAGCTTCTAAGTCCAAGTGGTTATTCGGCTCATCTAAAAGGATAATATTGTGTTCTTGAAGCATCATACCAGCTAAGATCAAGCGAGCTGTTTCACCACCTGAGAGACTAGAGACACTTTTAAAGGCATCATCTCCAGGGAAAAGCATCCTTCCGAGGGCTCCTCTAATTTCTTGATCATAAACGCCATCTCTTCTAGATCTCAGCCAATCAAAAATAGGTGTTTTTTCACTCTTGTCAACCAAGTCGGCATGGTTCTGTGGAAAATAAGCTAATTTAACTTGGTGTCCGAGGGAAACTTCTCCTGAGGAGGGTTCCATGACCTGTGCTAGCATTTTAAGGAGAGTCGTTTTCCCCATCCCGTTGTTACCAATCACACCAACTTTATCGCCTCTGTGAATTTCCAAGTTAAAAGGTTTAATCACCTCTACTTCTGGCTCATAACTTTTTGATATTTTTTTTGCTCTTAAAACGATACGCCCTGGAAGCTGATCTGATTGCTCTAAAGCAATATAGGGTCTTTGGATATTAGACTGTTTTAAATCTTGAGGTTGTAATCTAGCAATTTCCTTTTTTCTAGACTGCACTTGAGACGCACGAGTTCCCGCTCCAAATTTTGAGACAAACTCTTGCAATCGGGCAATTTTTTTCTCTTTAGATTTCTCTTCATGCTCAGTGCGATTACGAACCGCTGTTTTCGCTAAAACCATTTGGTCATAGTTTCCAGGATAAATAATAACTGTCTCATAGTCTATATCAGCTATATGGGTGGTAACAGCATTCAAAAAATGTCTATCGTGACTAACAAGAATCAGAGTGCCCTTATACTCCACTAAAAAAGACTCCAGCCAACGAATTGACTTCATGTCTAAGTGGTTCGTTGGCTCATCTAAAATCAAAGCCCCAGGGTTACCGAATAAAGCTTGGCAGAGCAAAATACGAAATTGTAAATCCAATGGAACTTCGCTCATCACTTTTTCATGAAATTCGCTATCAATTCCAGTCCCTAAAAGAAGAATTTCAGCATTAGCTTCTGCAGAATATCCATCTTCATCAGCAACAATTTCTTCAAGTTCTCCAAGACGCATCCCTATATCATCGGTCATTTCAACGTCATAGAGGCGATCTCGTTCTTGAAAGGCATCAAAAAGCCTTTGATTTCCCATAATTACAACATCTAGCACTCTAAATTTTTTAAAATACTCAATATCCTGCCTTAGAAACCCAACTTTCGGAGGGAGCTTTATATGCCCTGTTGTAGGATCTTTTTGTCCCATTATTATTTTAAGCAGGGTTGATTTTCCAGCTCCATTAGGTCCCGTAAGTCCATATCGATTGCCCTCGTTAAAAGAGATAGTAACATTTTCGAATAGGGTACGACTTCCGTAGGACATAGCCACAGAATCTAAGACGATCATAAAAATTCCTTTATTGTTTAGGTGAAATAGCATACCATGTTTCTCACTAGAATTTAAAGGAAATTTTCTTTTGTATATTAAAGCAGCCTACGACTTTCTATCTCAGTTAAAGTTGTTACATAATGCTTCTATCCACACATTAAGAAACTACGCAATTGACCTAAATGCTTTAAAAACTTTTTTAGAAATGGGTTCTACTTCTCCTAAAATAAATTATATGGAGTCTTATCTAAATCGCGATTTGTCTAACGACAGCCCTATAGATTTAGCTTCTATTTCGAGACGAACCATTCGTGAATTTTTAGCCCACCATGAGACGACCAGTAACCGCACTCAAATTCGCCGTATTTCAACTCTTAGATCCTTTTTTAAATTTCTAATGAATCAGAAGTTCATTTCATTCAATCCAATGGAAGAAATAGAGTCCCCTAAGTTTGAAAAAAAACTGCCGATTTCCTTGAGCTATGATCAAGTACAAAATCTTTTTGAACAGCCCAATCTAGCTTCCTATCTAGATTATAGAGATAGATCAATGATGGAGTTGCTTTATAGTTCAGGCCTTAGAGTCAGCGAGCTAGTGGCACTTAATCGAGATGATTTTGACTTTGATTCTCTCCAAGTAAAACTTCGCGGTAAAGGAAAGAAAGAAAGGGTCATCCCAATTACTCAAAATGCAGCCACTTGGGTCGAGAACTATTTAAAGCACCCCATGCGCTACAAAAATAGTAAAGAGCATCTTCAAGAACAAGATACTAGAGGTGTTTTCCTCAATAAATGGGGGCAAAGAATTACGACTCGTTCAGTAGATCGCAAGTTTATGAAATACTTAATTAAAAGTGGTCTTCCAGGTAATGTCACTCCCCACACCATCAGACACACGATTGCAACTCACTGGCTAGAAAACGGAATGGATTTGAAGACCATTCAGGTTATACTAGGCCATAGTTCTCTCTCAACAACCTCTATTTATACCCATGTGTCTGTAAAGCTGAAAAAAGACGTCTATGACAAGGCCCATCCAAGGGCTTAATATTTACGACTCTTCAAAGTAAGTTCCTCGATACCTTCTCCTCTTGAGATAAGTCTTGCTTCCACTTTTTCAGGCTGTAAATAATTTGCTAAAATCTTTTGAAAACTATCGTTATCAGCACTTGTTCCACAAGTAAACAAATCTACAAAACAAGCGTTATGCTCAGGATAGGTATGAATACTTGCATGGCTCTCAGAGAGTAAAAGAACTTGTGTCATCCCTTGTGGCTCAAATTTATAGGAGGAGGTTGACAGTACAGATAGCCCCGAGGCTTTCGCAGCTTCGAGCATTTTGGCCTCCAAAACTCCTTCAGCACAAAGAGCCTGAGAGTCACATCCTATGTATGAAACAATTAAGTGTCTTCCAATAAAATCGTAATTACAATCTTCAGAATGTCCCCATTGAGCTACAAAAAAAATTATAACAGACAAAAAAATACGCAACATAATCCTCCTTTTTAAAAACTAGGAAAAGATCATATTAACTGAATGTATTTTATTAATAGTTAATTAAAAACTATTACTATGCTAATAATTCCACTGAATACCGAAATAAGGAGCAAATTGATAGACTGTCTTTATTCTAAATGGGTTACCTAAAGCAATTTTACGAGACCCCTGCTGACTCATTTTACCTATAGACCTTGCCTGCCCCCAATTATTGTATTTACATCCTAAAAGAACTGAGAAGCGACTATTTGGGTGAACGCTTTGAATTCTCAAGCCTAAATCAAGCATCCAAATTACATTAGCAGAAATTTTTTGTCTTAGAGCTAGCGGTTCGTTATCAAAATTTGGAGCTGTATTCATAAAATTGACTTGGGTATCTGTCCAGCTCTGCCAACCTGATCCAACACCCGCCCCAAAGTAAAAAGAAGATGCTACATTTCTACAAACGAGCGAATACGGAAAATCAAAAGTAAATTTAAGGGCTAATCCATTCAAATTTAAACTCGAAATAAATTGGGCATATTGGCTGGTACTAGGTGGAGCAAAAGCAGGTAACACTTTAGTTTGAAGTGTCACACCAGTTTGATACTGATAAGACAAAGCGAGACGAAATAATGCATTAAATTGGCAGGCTAAAAGATATTCAAAAAGAGGAGTCTTGTTATAGCTCAAACTCCCTTTCAATGGAACATCTCGAAAATTAGCCGTATTAAAATTTAAAACAGGCTCTCCCATCAAATTACCTCGAAGCCCACTAAAGTAGAGAAAACCCATTCCTAAATTAAACTGAGCCCCAATCATTGGGAAGCAATTAAAATCTTTATTGTTTTTCCAATAAATTTTGGAAGTTGCCTGTTTTCTTTCTTTTCTGTGATTCCGCCTTGTTAGAGAGTCTCCTGAA
Organism: Chlamydiota bacterium; assembly: GCA_022601335.1. GTDB lineage: Bacteria > Chlamydiota > Chlamydiia > Chlamydiales > JAAZZY01 > JAJACV01. The sequence continues at coordinate 29,930 of JAJACV010000059.1, forward strand.
GCAAAATACCATTCAAAACCTAAGTAAGGTGCGAATTGATATACCGTTTTAATTTTAAATGGCTGTGCAAGTCCAAGTTTATAACTTTTTTGCTGTGATAGTTTTCCAATAGATCTAGCTTGTCCCCATTGATTATATTTACACCCCATTAACACAGCAAAGGAGCTCTCCTGAAAAGCATCTCTAATACAAATCCCACTATCAAGCATCCACACGAGATTAGCTGAAATTTTTTGATTAAGAGATAAAGGGTCATTGCTACTTTGAACAAATTGTGCATCTATTCTGGAATAATAAACTCTACTGCGAGTCCAACTCTGCCAACCAGGCCCCACCCCTACAGCACAATAGGGAGTTAAACTAGCTCTTCTCCAATTCAGGGAAAGAGGGAGTTGAAAAACAGCTTTTGCCAAAATAGCATTTAGACTCAAATTAGAAACAAACTGACCGTAAGTATTAAACCAATTACTGTTTGTAAGAAAAGCCGGCAGCGCTTTTGTTTGAATAGTCAGACTGCTTTGATACTGGTAAGACAATGCCACTTTAAGCCACGATTTTAAATGATAGCCAAATAAATACTCAAACAACGGAGTTCTGTTGTAGCTCAAAGAGCCTTTCAGCGGAATATTTTGACAGTAAGTTTCCAAAAGTGTAGTAGAGGCCGGGTTAGGCGTTAAGTTTCCACGTACCCCACTGAAGTATAAGAATCCTATACCTGCATTTACTTCTGTCCAAACTTTCCATGAAGGTTGAAAAATGGGGCCAACGACCCAATAAGGCACAGTTAAATCGATTTCTTTTTTATTAATGATATATTGATTTTGGCTATTATTGATTGAAAAATTCCATTGAACACCTAGATAAGGGGCAAATTGATAAATGGTTTTTATCCTAAAAGGCTCGATTAAAGATAATTTAATCCAGTCTTGTTGAGACATTTTTCCAATAGACCTGGCCTGCCCCCAGTAGTTATACTTACAGCCCATTAAAATGTTAAAGGAGCTTTTTGGATAAGCTATTTGAATTTTAACTCCTGCATCAGCCATCCAAATTAAATTTTCAGAAATTTTCTGCCTTAGAACTAAAGGTTCAGTCGCTGCAATAGTATTACCTAAAGAGCGATTGAGTTGATTATTAGTCCAACTTTGCCACCCCCCACCTACACCTATTGCCAAATAGGAAGCTAGAGTAGCTTTTTTGGAAAGGGCCACCAGTGGAGCTTTTAGGTAAATTTTAGCTAAAGCCCCATTGAGACTTAAGTTTGATGAAAGCTGCATATAGGAGCTTGGATAGCTTCCATAACCCAACGCTTTTGTTTGTATCGAGACACTACCTTGATACTGATAAGAGAGAGCTACATCTACCCATTTTTTAAACGAATAACCAACTAGGTATTCAAAAAGGGGTGTTCTGTTATAAATTAATCGCCCTTTTACAGGTATTGAATCAGTATCATCGAAAGTAAATAGATTCGAGGGACGACCCATTATATCGCCTTTTACACCACTGAAGTAGAGAAGACCCAAACCTATGTTACTTTGAAAAAATACAGATGGCTCAAGCGAATCCCTCTTTTGTTTTTTAAGGTCTTTAAAAGTCCTTTTTCCTTTAGATTCTGACGATGTATAGGCTTCATTTAAAAGATTGATATCTAAAGCAGCTTCATGACAGCTTAGCGACTGAAATGACAAAATACTAGATAGTAATAAAACAAAAAGGCACTTAAATCTACACATGAAAAACCCTAGTGAAAAAATTTAATCTACATTTTTTTTATTAAAATGCAAAATATTTTTTTTACTAGAATTCCTTTTAGTCTCTTTCGAATTCGAATACTTTAAAATCTTCTGCAATTTCTGTATTGGGAAACACAGCTCTTGCTTCTTCTAATAATTCATGAGTGCTTTGATAACGAGCTGAAAAATGAGTTAAGATTAGTTTTTTAGCTTTCGCTTCTCGTGCTATCTGAGCTGCCTGCCTCGCTGTCATATGATGATGATCATAAGCTAGAGCTTTATCACAATCGGCATAAGTGGCCTCGCTAACTAAAAGCTTTGCTCCTTTTGCAAGTTTCACAATCTGAGGACATTTACGAGAATCTACTGCGTAAACAAAAGAATCTCCTTTCCGAATCCAGCTCACTTCATCTAAAGAAACTTCCACACCATCAACATTTAAGGAGCCTTGCTCATGTAATTTTCTAACATGAGGACCTTTGATATTAAGCGCCTGCAATTTTTCTTTATCAAACTTTCTTTGGTCAGACTCTGTAATTCTCCATCCAATATTTTCAATCCCATGCTCTAAAAAAGTAGCTTCTATTTTAAACTTTCCACTATCTTCAACAATACCCTCTTCGAAAACAGGATGCTCTACAACCTTTAAAGTATCATGATATACCGTCCCATATCTTAGGCGATCAAAAAACTTTTTATAACGTCCTGGGTAATAGCAGTGCACTGTATGAGAAACTTTATCTAAATTCAGACGCATTAACATAGACCCCAAACCCAAACAATGATCTCCATGGAAGTGGCTTATAAAGATACGAGTGATGCAAGTAGGCGCTACGTTTGCGTAAATAAACTGTCTTTGAGTCCCTTCACCCGGATCAAATAAAAAACCCTCACCATTCCATCGCAACAAGTAGGCGCCATGATTTCGAAATCGAGTAGGGGTTTGTGAAGACGACCCCAAAATAATAAAATCTCGTACTGTCATTTTTTCAACTTACCTAAATTCCATGCAGAAAAAAAGTTGAGTGATCCCAACCCTAGCCCCATCAACGCACCCACAACATGAGCCGTATTTGCAATATTGGGAGCTATCCCTCTCTTTCCAGATAGTTCTAGAGCAAACGATACGACTTGCAGAGCACACAGTGCAATGACATAAAAAGCCAAAAAGTAAAGAGTGGGCCTTTGTATTGAGTAACCTTCCCAAGCAGCTTTTGACTGTCTCATATAAATGAAACCAGCCATTCCCATAATCACTCCAGAGAGGCCTAAAAAATTAGGGCCACTCATTAGGTACTGAGCAGTATTTGAAACTAGAGCGACAATAATAATAAAAAAGGTAAACTTCCAAAAACCAATTCTGCTCTCCATTTGAGTCCCTAAAAACGCAAACCAAATTAAATTAAATAAAATATGAAATAAATTGGCATGTAAAAAAGCGGGTGAAACTAGCCTCCAAATGTCTCCTTGAGCGATTTGTTCGAAAGTAGGAGACTCGGTAAAAGCTTTGTTCAAAGAAGTGACGGCTTTAGCCGGAACAAAATAGGTTTCATAATACCCATGCCAATAAGGAGTTGTTTGATATCGGTACATCTGCTGAAAAGCCCCTTGAGTACCAAGAAAAGCTGCGTGATCTTCAGAGTTTTGATAGTCTCTAATAAATTCATAGGCATATTGAAAGGCCAAGGGATTTTCATAAGTTAATTGATTATAGGGCACTGTAAAATTCAAACCTATATCTAAGGTATGTCCTGAATAATCGATTTTTTTAGGAGCACTAAAAACAGCCCACGTAAATAGAAATATACATAAAATAATTACTCCTACGGTGAGCTTTCCGAACCCTTGTGATTGCGCTTGGTTCGTGTTTAGCTTATTTTCTTCTTCTACGGCAGGTACATCTTCTTCGTTAAGTTCGGATTGCCTTTCTCTAGAGTCTACAATGTTTTGAGCTTCTAGCTTCTCCATGAGCTCTTCTTGCAGGGCTTCTTGTGACGGTGCCCAGTTGGGGTTATCTTCAAATTCTTTGTAAGCTTTTTGAGCTAGCGGGATATCATCTTCATTAAAGACCCAAATATGTGATTCTGTTGACTTTTGTTCCACTTGACTTTTTATTTTTTTCTCTAATAAAAACAAATGGAATTTCTGAGCTTTTTCGTGATTCTCTATACTGACTACTAAACGCATATTGCCCTAACCTTCTCGATAATTTGAGAGGTGGATAGTCCGTCAATGAGTTTGACAATATGTATCCTTCCACCTTGTTTTTGAACTGTTTCAGCCTCCAAGCAGCTTTCTCCATATTCAGCACCGTTTACATGGACATGGGGTTTAATGAAAGATAAAATTTTTCGAGGGTCGTCTTCTTCAAACCAAGTTACATGATTGACAAATTGAAGTGCTGAAAGCATTTGGAGTCGGTATTTTAAAGGAATAATAGGTCTGGTAATGTCTTTATAACGTTTAATAGATTCATCTGAATTCAAAGCAACAATGAGACAATCTCCCTGTTTCTTAGCTTCCTCAAGGATATACAAATGACCTGCATGTAAAAGATCAAAGGATCCATTAATAGAAACAATCGTTTGCTTTTTTTTAAGTGCCAAAATTTTATCTTCTAAATCAGAAGGTTCAATGAGTTTTTGCCTAAAGTAGTCGGGCAATTCATCAAACATTACTTTCTCCTACTAGGAAAAGCTATTTTAAAAACTTCATCATAGTGGTCTACAAAATGGACTGTGATACCCTTTTTTAAGTAAGAAGGAAGTTCATCATAATCTCTTCTATTTTCTGTAGGAAATATCAATGTATCAAGCCCGGATCTCCTGGAAGCAATTAATTTTTCTTTAAGGCCTCCTATAGGCAACACCTTGCCCGTCAAAGTAAGCTCTCCAGTCATTCCTAAATTATTCAAAATAGGCTGTTTTGTTAGTAGAGAAAGGAGCGCTGTCACCATTGTAATACCTGCAGAGGGCCCATCTTTGGGCGTCGCCCCTTCTGGGATATGCACATGCACTTCAGATTTTTCAAAAAACGTTTCCCTTTTCGCATACTTTTTTAAGGAACTATGCAAATAGGTCCAAGCTATTTGAGAGGATTCTTTCATAACATCTCCAGCTTGCCCCGTTAATTTCATATTAACTTTATCGCTAGGCACTTGAGTAGTTTCTACATAAAGAGTAGCTCCCCCCATCGAAGTCCAGGCAAGCCCCATGCAAACTCCAATAGGAGTTCGATCATAGTAACGATCACTTACAAAGGGAGGTTTCCCGACATAAGGCTCTAAATGACTTGGTCCAATAGTTTCTTTTTTGATCTTTTTACGAGGATGCTCTTCTTTTTGAGTTACTATTTTAAAAGCAACTTTCCTAAGAATTTTCTTAATCAAGTTTTCAAGAGTTCTCACTCCAGCTTCTCTCGCATATCCATTAACTAAGACGGTTAGAGCTGCTTTTTGAAGAGCTACCTCAGCGGCTTTGAGTCCCATTTTTTTTCGATGTTTAGGAATAAGGTATTTGTTCGCTATTTCAACTTTTTCCTCTAAAATGTAGCCTGAAAGGCGTAAGATATCCATCCTGTCTTTCAAAGGTTCAGGAATGGTATCTAGTACATTGGCAGTGACTATAAATAGAACGTTGGATAAATCACATTTCACATCTAAATAATGGTCTAAAAACTCAGAATTTTGCTCATAGTCTAAAACTTCGAGTAAAGCCGACGCAGGGTCACCCTGATAACTGCTTCCCATTTTATCAATCTCATCAATCATAATGATGGGATTCATCGCTTGAGTATATTTAAGGGCTTGGATCATTTTGCCAGGCATCGCTCCCACATAGGTTCTTCGATGTCCTTTAATCTCAGCTTCATCACGCATTCCTCCCACCGAAAACCGGTAAAATTTACGATTTAAAGCTCTAGCAATACTTTGGCCGACACTTGTTTTTCCAACACCCGGAGGACCAACTAAACAAATAATGCTTCCCCTGACTCCACCCGATAGCTTCCCAACACTAATAAATTCTAAAATGCGCTCTTTGATATCTTTAAGACCGTAGTGATCTTTATCTAAAACTTTTTTAGCTCTCTCTAGTTGGTGACTTTCTTCCGTCATCATGCCCCATGGAATAATTGTTAACCAATCGAGGTAATTGCGGCTTACTGTGTATTCTGAAGATTGTGGCTCTAAAAACTGGAGTTTTTCCATTTCTTCTTCAATGACGATCATGACATCTTCAGGAACTTCTCTTAATGCTAGGCGCTCTTCAAATTTTTCTAAATCATGAGTCTTATCGTCTTTCTCAAGCCCTAGTTCTTTTTTGATTGTTTTAAGCTGTTCACGTAGGAAAAACTCTCTTTGCGTTTTTGAGATCCCTGTTTCTAGCTTTTGATTAATGCTAGATTGAAGCTTTGTCAAATCAAGCTCTTTTTTAAGCAAAACAAGCGCTTTATTAATACGTGGTTGGAGGTCAAAAGTTTCTAAAACTTGCTGTAATTCTTTTCGAGTAGCGGTAGTAAGAGCCACTGCAAAATCAGCAAGCCTCCCAGGCTCAGCAAAATCAGAATGTCCTAAAAATATTTGAAGTTCTTCTTTGTAAAGAGGATTAAGCTTTAAAAGTTCCTTAATGGTAGAAATAATGCTAATTGAATAAGCTTTTATTTCTTCATCACCTTCTTTAGAATTATCCGTGTGGTACTTAACACTTGCCTTGAGATATTTTGATGTTTTATCAGGTTGAACGACTTTAAGTCTTTTTTCCATATTCAAAACAATCTGTACGCCGCCCTGCTCCATTGGAAGAATGCGTAAAATCTTACCTAGAACCCCCACTTTATAAAGGTCTTTAAATCCAACCTTATTTAAGTCTTGCTCTTCATCTTTAGTTAAGAGAAGTCCAATATACTTATTTTTGGTTTTCATCACCGTTTTTAGAACTTCAAAAAAAGGTCCTGGCTCCACAAAAATGGGAGCTGCCATGGCTGGGAAAAAAGGCCTTCTTTTCAAAGGAATAAAGTGAAGAGCTTTTGGTAGAGGACCATCCTTCTTCTCTTCATCGTTTTCCCCTTCTTTAAGGGTCTGTAAAATCACCTCTTCTATAGAAGGGCTATCATCTTTAGAATCATTCATATTTTTTTTTAAACTGGGGTA
>JAJACV010000006.1 GCA_022601335.1 Chlamydiota bacterium
GGGATGATTGATCATGAAATGAAAGAAATGCTCAATGTTATGTCCCTTCCCCATTCGGATAAAAAAAAATACCAACTTCGGCATGAAAATCACCTTTTTGGACAGACAGACACTAATTTCCTAGAGGGCCAAAATAAGTATTTTACTCTAGGATTTCAAGGGCATATTAATAATTTGCCAGAGCTAAAAGATAAGCTTCTTGAAAATGGTCAACTAGTTGAATCTTCAGAACTTGTGGACTTATTGATTACAGCTTTCCAAACATGGGGAGCTGAATTTCTAGCTTTTTTGAAAGGCAGTTTCACTTTGTTTCTATTTGATAAAAAAGCTAAAACCCTTTTACTTGCTAGAGATAAAATTGGGACTCATCGGGTCTATTGGGGCCGCTTTGAAAAAACGTTTGTTTTTGCAAGTCTTCTCAAAGGTTTACTAGCCTCTAAATTTGCTCCTCAACAGCCCTGCATGGAGTCTATTGCTTCCTACTTATATCTAGGTTACTTTCCCCAAGACAAAACACCTATTCAAAATCTTAACTGTCTACTACCAGGCTATTACCTCATACTAGATTCTGAACATAACACTTATTTACATAAGTATTGGTCCTTTAAAAAAGATTCTTCCCCTCTAACCTTAAAAGATACATGTGATGAAATGGATCACCTACTTTTCCAAGCAGTGAAACGCACCAGCTATAACGAGACTCAAAAAGCATGTTACTTAAGAGGTGATTTAGGCTCAGCATCTCTCGCCTACTATCTTAATAAAGCAAATAACAACCCCCTTTTATGCTGCGCTTCTAGCTTTGAAGGAGAGGAAAACTCTTCTAGTTCTTTAAATGAGAAAATAGCAACGCAGCTAGGAGGTTCTCTCGAATCAGAAACTTTAACTCACGCCTCTCTTCTAGAGCAGCTACGCGAAATGGTTTGGCACTTAGATGAACCTGTGGCAAACCCGGAGTGTTTATTGATTTGGGCTTGTGCCAAGAAAATGAGAGGAAAGGCCTCTGAAGTTTATACCTCTTTAGGCTGCGACGAGTTTATAAATTCACAACTCGTCAATACGTCTCAGTATAAACATTCTTTTTTTCATAATTGCATTCAGTTTATTCGCCCTTTTTCAATACGCTTTGGAGTTCCTCTTTTAGATAAAATCAATAAAAGGTCTGCTTTCGCAGCACTTAGATTTTTTCAAAAAAACTTTTGGTATAGTAACTATGTTAATCAAAATGCGCTTTTTAACTCCTCAGAGCTAATGAAAATAGCACCAGAGGTTTTTAAACACTTTAACTATGATATCTACCTACGCCAGACCTATCAATATCATAAACATCTTCACTCTCAAAAACTCAATAAAAATGAGCCTATTCATTACGAAGCAGAAACCACACTGTGCAATTTTTCTATACTACAGCACCAAAATATTTTTAAATCTGAGAATATTTCAGTACATTCGCCTTTTCTTGATGAAGATCTCTTTTCTTTTTTGATTCACATGCCAGAGTCCATGAAATTAGAAAAAGATAGATCATCAACAATTTTGGAAAGTCTAATGAAAGAAAACTTTAACAAAGAAAATCTTCAAGAACATAAGCAAACTCACCATGATTTTTTAAGAAATTGGTTTCAGAATTCAACGTCTTCAAATGTATTTGAATTTATTACACACGGCACTTTATGTGAATCAGGTTTAATTTCGAAAAAAGAACTCCAAAAATTATTCTTACACAAAAAACTATCCGATAAACAAGTTGATAAAATTTGGTCGATACTTGTTTTAGAAATCTGGTTCAATATCTTTATCAATCGCCCTATTCACTCCTATCCCTCCTCTAATTTTTCAGAAGAAACAAATTAGCTTACTCAGGAAAATTGATCTCAATATATTCTGGGCAGTTCTCATCCTTAGTATCATTTCTACAAAATTGGCTCTGAGCTACGGTCTCTATCCACAAGGATTGATTTAAGCTTGCTAATTCCTTTTTGGATGTATAGCGCAGCATCACAAGTTGATTCCATTTATTTTTCATAATTTTGACCCATTCATGTTGAGCTCCTTTAAAGGGAGCATTCACCCACCATTCAAAATAAACAGCATCTTTGTTTTTAGAATGAACCTCATAATGAACCAGCTCAGGTGGATCTATTTCTTCTTTAAGATTTTGAATAAATTTATCAAATAAAAGAGCTATTTGAAAATCATTTTCCAGCTGATAAGCTTGAAGTGTGAAGGATTCTAACCCCTCCCCTTCTATCTCTAAAGAAGGAACCCAATCTATGATTTTTTCTCTTTGTTCTTCAAAAACATTTTTCTTTTCCCAGCGAAGGTTAAACTCATTTTGATGAGGTAAAATCACAGAGTATTGAAGATTCTCATGAGCCCTTAATGGGATCGCTAGAAATATTGAGAAAATGATTAGAACTAAACTATAACTTTTCACCATAACATCCTATTTGAAATTACTTATTACTATTTCAGGCTTGACTCTCTTCAGAAGCAGCGCTTTTAGTGAGTTTAAATTTTGACTCTGAGGCTTTAGCAAATTCGTTCTCTGTAAAGCTTCTAATTGTCAAAGCATGTGTTTTACTATCTCTATATAGCATTCTTACTTCTTTTTGGTTATTAGGAATGAGTTCAGCACCGTGTCTCATAGCTAATTCATATGTCATTATAGAAAGAGAGTAATGGAGAGGTGTAGAACCAAAATCATCTCGGGCATTTACATTTAGCCTCTGTATTTCAATTAAACTTTTTGCCAAATGATAAGCGGGTTGATTATCTTTTTTAAACAGGACATGTAAAGCATTTCCATTGTTTTCACATGTACACGCTCTAGGATCTGCACTATGTTTTATTAATTCACGTGCCATATATATATCTGAATTAAATTTTTGATCTCTCAGTACTTTTAATCTAATATCTTTATTACCTGGAGAAGTGAGCCCGTTTTTCAACTCATATGCCAAGCGCTCTGAAACGGCACGGGTCCCCTCATAATGAGTAACTTCACGAGCTAACTGAGAGCCAAAAGGAGTTTGGTCTAAATTGTTTTTTTCATCTACCTTTGCCCCACGCTCGATTAAGGAGGCTACAAATTTAGGATTTTTTAATTTATGAAGAGCCGTATTTCCCTCCTTATCTGTTTGATTAAAATCAAAATCAATCTTTTCAAATAGCGACAAATAGTATGGATCCGGGCTATCTATCAGATTACCATTTGCAACAGACATAAATAAAGATAGTTTTTCCTCGCCTGAGAAATACTTTTTTAAATTAGGACATTTGCCGAGAAGAGACAACAAGGGAACATAATATCTCTTTTCTAGCATCAATTGCAGAGGAGTCTTTTGATCGTTATTTTTAATCTCTAGTATTGTTTCATCCCTGTTAAGACACATAAGGGCCACTTTCTCAATTTTTTCAGGACCTGACTCTCTGGATCCATATATATGAAGTAGAGTGTCACCTCTCTTATTTTGAATTTTCGGATCTAGGCCTAAATCTAGTAAATGCTGAATAACATCAGGGCTCTCTTGAAAATGTAGGATAGTTGAACCATCAAGAATTCTTGAAATACGCAAGGATCTTTCGTTTAATATTGAAATAGCCTCTTGTAGATCTTTTCTTTTTCTATCTTTGCTCCTATTAAATCTAGTTAAAAAGGTTGTCAATTTGTCAATCGACAACTTTCCCTCTAAATAACTTCCAGCGGGTAGGCGGCTTTGAAGTTCCTCTACACTTCGATATCTTCTAAATCGATCTAGATATTACTGAACAAATTTACCTGGTTTAAATTCAGTCCCTTGGTCACTATGAATATCTAGAGATACAGTTGAAGAAGCTCTTTCTGGTAAAGCAAAAACTTCAGGTAAGCTTTCAGGTAAGCTTGTAGATCTCCTCAAAGAAAAGGCCATATTCGTTCCTTATGTTATTTAATGTCCATCCATCAAAATATCAACTGTATATTTATTCTTTTAACAAGTAAATTTCGTGTAAAATAGAAGTAGAATAGTCTGAATTTGAATTCTATTAAATAGATATTTAATAAGCTAGCCTATAGAAATCAAGGGGTTGAAGTAAAAACTTCAAAGAATTCGTTGTTCCTTTATACTCTTTTAAGTATAATAATGCTCTTAACCGGGGACCTTGTAAGATAAGGACCTCCGAACCAGGTCAGGACCGGAAGGTAGCAGCCTTAAGGAGTGTTTCTTATGTTTTAAGACCATCTCCGGTTTTTTTTACTCTTTAGAAATCCAATTCTTAAATTTTTGCTCAAAAAGCTTCAATCTATCTTCTAGAACCTGATCTACATTCTTAAATTCATTAGAAGCTTTAAAAATAGTACCTATCAATTGATCACCCAAATCGTTTTCATCTAAGTCCCCTGAGTAACCGTATTTATTGGCGAGTTCAACCCATTTAACAGCTTTTGTTAAAGTCGGTAGAGAGGGAGCTACAGAAGAAAAAAGATCTTGTTTTTGCTCTTCTCTCTCTTGAGCTTTTAAAGAAGCCCACTGTTCTCTTAATTCATCTAGAGTCAGCTGTCTTGGATCTTTGAAAACATGAGGGGATCTTCTTACGATTTTGTCACACCCTACTTGGACAAGCTTATCAAAATCTAAAGCGTATTTTTTTAAGGCTAATGAAAGAGCAAAAGATACCGTAAAAAGTAGATCTCCGAGTTCTTCTTTGACTTTTTGAGGAGACTCTGAGCGCTCTGCATCAAGAACCTCGTAGGCCTCTTCGATAATATAGTGACAAATTGAAGAGAGGTTTTGATCTTTAACCCATGGGCACCCTTGGGCGCCCATAAGATCCTCTAAAATTTTGAAATAAGACTGAATAGAAAAATCCATCATTTACCTGTTATAAAGAGGAAATTATAGGTAAATGATGAAATTTATTAAACCCCTATTAAGGGTTGTGCAGCTTTATTTAGACTTATCGTCTTTTTGCGCAGCATCTGCAGTTTCTTGAAGATTTGCAGCATTTTTTGCTACAGCAGCTATTTGATTTGCAGTTTTTTTTGCAGCAATTTTTTCCACCTGTCCAATTTTGACATCCGGCAGCTCCAATTGATAATGCAGCAGTGGCTACAATAAGTGCGAATTTTTTCATAATATTCTCCTTCAGAGTTTTTTTTTTGAAAATGGTCCCTATCCTACTATCTGGATCTAACTTTAGATCTAAATCGAGTTTTGTTTTATTTCAAGAGGTATCTTTACTCTCTAATAGTCAGTATTTTTAAGAGTTGATTCTTTAAGTTATTTATTTACTTTAGGTTAAGGCAATTCAGCTCTTCTATTCATTTTTTAACAACTTGTAAATCAATAGCTAACAATAAAGCTGCGAATTGTGACTGAAGCAACAACAACAGGAGTCATTCCTCTCATCTCCAGCATTTTTTTTCATCTGAGCCCCTGATTATTCCTCAAGCTACTACATTTTTTTAATTGACTTTGAGGATGTGATTTCCCTCCTAAACAGCTTGGTAAGAGGACCACAGCTAAAAATACACAACTAACGGTTATTACCTGTCTCACTTTTACCTCATCGAAGTTAAAAATATATTTGCAGATGATATCGATAAAAAAAGAACATTGAATTCTTATTTTTAAAAGATTTGAAGCTTGTTATAAAATGGAATCCTAATTTAAGATTATATCTATTAGTTACTTAGAAATTTTAATTTAAGAAACCCTCCAATGACAGAAAATCTAATTTCTCAACAGATTATACCTGTCCATAATACTTCAATCGCAAAAGATCAAATTTCCCTACAAAGCGATGATCTACCTGGACCTGGAGTTCATACTATAGAGTTTAAAATCAAAGATTTAACTTCTAACCAAAGTTCACCTCTCCATAAGGATGTTCCCAGGTTCAAATTTCATGTCTCTCAAGACTGCCCATTACATGACATTCCTCAATCAACAGAAGACCTACCTTTTACTTTTAATCACACTGCTACTTTTGATATAGCTACCAAAAAAGTAAGCCGATTAGCAGATGGAAAATATTTTTCTAAATCGCTTTATATAGGCTCTTGTAATGAATCAAGAGAGCAGAGCTTGAGCCTAATAATTATTCCTTTATTTAAGGTGCCACAAAGCAGCTTTGAGATAATTCACAACGTTATTCCCTTTCCAAAAGTTCTCATTTCAGAAGATGAAGCAGAAAACGAAAGCCCTTATCTTAAAGACGGTGCTCTTACAAGAGTCACCGTTTTAATTCAAAAAACAGCTTCTTCTACATTCAATATCCAGACTAAGGTAAATACTCTTTTACCAAATGGGGATGGATATGCACTGATTGACGAAAATCACCCCTTTAGCATTACTAAATAAAAATTGAAAATCAGTTTTTTTTTAAAAAAATTACTTTGTTTTCAAAATTTAAATTCTATTGTTTTCTAACTATATAACGTTTAAAATCTATGTTTTAATAGTGAGCAGGCTATGCGACATAAAACAAGTTGGCAAACAGTCCATTCGTGGTATGACAAACATCAAAGTGAAGATGGAGGTTACTATCATCGTGAAGTTATTTTTCCAAAATTACTTGCATCCATCAAACTCGACGAAAACTCTCGTGTTTTAGATCTTGGTTGTGGAGAAGGTATTTTGGGTCGAAAGCTTGCAAAAATTAACCATTATGTTGGCATTGATGCTTCTTCGGGTTTAATCAAAAAAGCTAAGATTAAAGATAGTAATAAATCGCACCATTATCAAGTAGGCGATGTAACCTATGATTTAAAGGTCTCTGATAGTTTTACACATGCTTTTTTTGTTCTTTCGATTCAAAATATCTCTAACCCTAAAAAAGCGTTAGAAAGTGCCTGGAAAAATTTAGAAGAAGGCGGTTCTTTGTCTCTGGTTATCAATCACCCTTGCTTTAGAATCCCTCAAAATTCTTCTTGGGATATCGATCTCAAAGCTAATACTCAATCAAGAAAACTAAAGCGCTACCTCAGCCCCTTTCGTTCTGCAATAAAAGCGCATCCTTCGAAAAAGGAATTTTCTGAGACAACCCTTAGCTTTCACTATTCGCTCTCTAATTTTTTCTCTTATCTCAAAGATGTTGGTTTTTATGTAGAAGATTTCATAGAAGTCTGCTCCAATAGAAAAAGTTATGGAAAAAAAGCGCGAGCAGAAAATTTTGCTCGAGCCGAATTTCCTCTATTTTTGATAATGAACTGTCGTAAACATTCTAAATTAAATAAGTAATATGGCTCAAAAAGGTATCTTCATAGGCGCAACGGGTCAAAATGTGGGTAAAACAACATTTTGCTTAGGCCTTATTGCTCTTTTACAAAAACGGTATCAAAGCGTTGGGTTTATCAAACCTGTAGGTCAAAGGCATATCCTGACCTCGAATGGTGATCCGGTTGATAAAGATGTGGTGCTGTTTAAAGAACACTTTAACTTAAAAGAATCTTACCAGGAGATGAGTCCTATTTTATTCCCCCAGGGGTTTACTCGTGATTATTTAGATGGGATGTATAATAGCGACGACTTTATTACAAAAATTCGTTCGGCCTATTCTAAAATAGCAAAGAATAATGATTATATGATTGTTGAGGGTACCGGACATATTGGGGTTGGATCTATTGCCGACCTAGATAATGCGCAAGTAGCTAAAGCCCTCGATTTGGAAGTCATCCTTATTTCGACAGGAGGAATAGGTAAAGCATTTGATGAACTGGCTTTAAACCGAAGCCTTCTTGAGGCTAGAGGCGTTAAGATCAAAGGAGTCATTTTAAATCGTGTCTTAACTCAAAAGAAAGCTATGGTTGATGAATATATCACTAAAGCACTGAAGCGTTGGAACATTCCCCTTATGGGCAGCATCCCCTTTAATGAATTTTTAAATTCACCTTCAATGAAAGATTTTGAGACCTTATTTAATGTTCATTTACTCAGCGGAGAGGATTATCGCTACCACCACTTTGAGAAAATGCATTTTGTATCTACGTCTGCAAAAAGCTTTGAGCAACATATTAAAAGTAATCAACTCATAATAACATCATCCACGCGAGAAGATGTTGTCAAAGCACTTATTGATAAGAAAAAAAAGTTGAAATCTAAAAATGAAGCGTTTGAAATGGGCCTCATTTTAACAGGTAAACAACCCCCTAAAGATTCCCTCTTAAAAAAAATCAGAGAAAACAAAATCCCCCTTCTTTACACGCCCATCGATAACTTTCTAGCGATGCAAAAGATTTCTTCTTACACATCAAAAATATTAAATGAGGATAGAGACAAAGTGGATAAAGCCATCTCGTTAATTGAAAACCATATTAATTTAGATCTTCTTTGTGATTCACGAGGTAAGCTATGAGCGTACAAACAAAATCAAAAGTAATTATAGCTATGTCTGGAGGAGTCGACTCGTCGGTTTGTGGACTACTCATGCAAAAAGAAGGGTACGAATGCATTGGTATGACCATGCGACTTTGGTCTGGAAAAGAAAAAGGATCCGAGAAGACTTGTTGTGGATCTCAATCCGTAGAAGATGCCAGATTAGTTGCTGAAAAAATTGGTTTTCCATTTTATGCGATTAACTTTCAGAAAGATTTTTGGAAAGAAGTCATTGAAGTCTTTGCTGATGAATATTTCAAAGGTAGAACTCCGAGCCCCTGTATTCTCTGCAATGAGAAAATGAAATTTGATAGTCTCTACCATAAAGCTCTATCTATTGGTGCTGAAAAAGTGTGTACAGGTCACTATGCACGCATAGAATATAATGAAGAAATGGGTCGATGGCATCTTAGAAAGGGAGTTGATATTCGCAAGGATCAATCTTATTTTTTATTTAGCATGACCCAAGAACAACTTGCTAAGACTATTTTTCCTTTAGGAGGTTATACAAAACCTGAGATTAGAGAAATGGCACTTGAGGCAGGACTCATCACGGCCAAGAAAGCAGAGAGTCAGGATATTTGTTTTATTCCAAATAACGACTATGCCTCTTTCTTAAAAAAGCACTTCCCCGATCGCATTCCTGAAAAGGGCCCGATAAAAAGTACAGAGGGGAAAGTTTTAGGAGAGCACACAGGTATTCATAGTGTTACAGTAGGTCAGAGAAGAGGTTTAGGAGTCGCTTTTGGCCAACCTCTCTACGTCACAGCAATTGACGCTAATAAAAATGAAGTCACTGTGGGTGAGCGCAATAAAACCCATGCCACCTCATTTACTATAAAGAAAGCCACATGGGTCTACCAAATTCCTAAATTAGGTGAAAAATACAAACTCCTTATTAAAATAAGAGCACGATCTAAAGAAGTTCCAGGAACCGTCACTCCTCTTGAAGGGGGACGTGCGGAAGTGGTATTTGATGAGCCACAACATGCGATTACTCCAGGGCAAGCCTCTGTATTTTATATAGATGATTATGTCTTCGGTGGTGGCTGGATAGAGTAATTTTAGACAGATCTAAAGTTGAACTTTAGATCTGTCTATTTTATTATAAAAAATACCAAGGAACAACACTAATAGGGCCTTTCTTAGATAAAGTGTTTTTTCCACTATAAATGATTCTACCATGATCGTTTTGGTTGTCTTTAAGAGACATCCAAGAGAGGATATTTTTTTTGAAATTAGAATTAAAAGTTTGAGAAGATTTAATCTCAATTGGAAGAGAAGAAGAACCATAGTTGATAATCAAATCAATTTCAGATTGTGATTGATCTCTCCAAAAATAGAGAGGCGGAGTTTCGCCTAAATTATAAAATCTTTTGAAGCACTCAGATATAATAAACGTTTCAAAAATGTGGCCTAGTTGAGGATGCACCTTGAGTTGTTCAACATTTCTTATTCTCAAAAGAGTACACAAAAGACCTGTATCCACAAAATAAACTTTTGGAGTTTTAATAATTCGCTTAGAATAATTTTTGAAGTAAGGTGGCAGGATAAAAATTATTCCGCTTGTCTCAAGTAAAGATATCCATTCTTTTACGGTTGGAATAGAAATTCCAAGCGCGTTGCTAAAAGTAGTATAGTTAATAAGTTGTGCAGAATTAGAAGCCAATAAAAGAAGAAATTGTTCAAATAGTTTTAAATTTCTCACATTAAGAAGAGAACGAACATCTCTCTCAACATATGTAAATAAATAATTTTCATACCATTTATAACTATCCAACTTTCTATCATAGATGCGAGGATAAAAACCTTTCCATAAAATCTCATACAGTTTTTGTTGAGAAATCACTTTTCTCTTCTCATAAATCTTTAAATAGATCGATTCAAAATTCAAATCCTCGGAATAATTATTTAACTCTGAAAAAGTGAGAGGATAGAGCTTAAAAGTAACAATCCTTCCAGCCAACGACTGAGAGATTTTTTCTATGAGAAGAAAGTGAGAGGATCCTGTCAATATATATTGACCCGGTTCAGGATTGACATCAACAATTTCTTGCAAATAGGAGAATAAGTCAGGAACTCTTTGAACTTCATCTAAAATAGCTTTGGGACCAAGATCTTCTAAGAATCCCCTAGGGTCTTCGAACGCCGAATTTCTTACATCAATGTTTTCAAAAGATACATATTTATATTTTGGAAAAAGAGCTTTTGATAGTGTAGTTTTCCCACTTTGCCTAGGCCCTACCAATGCGAGGAGGGGGTATTCTTTTGAATATTTTAAAATTTTCTTTTGCAGGTGTCTTTTATACATATTTACAATTATAAGATTCAACTTTATATCTGTCAAACAAGGAAAGCAGAAAAACAATGTAAATGACTGTATATATGACGTTTATGAAATAATAAAGTTAATCTATAATCGATACTGATTAGATAAAGCAAACGAACTTAGGGAACAACTCTCTTAACCTCCCAATTAGATCCTGTTTTTTTTGCTACCCAAGATTTAGATATTTCATGATCCAGAAGCTCATACAACTTCAGAATCTTTGTCCTAATTCTATAGCCAACATAGGCCTCTGGCATTCTTAGAGTTTTATTCTGACATTCTTTCTCAAAAGCAAATAATTCGTGATTTAAAACAGCTGGATTTTCTATATATTTTCCTGACTTTGGACCATATACACAAAATCTAATTTTTGACTGTTGTGGGTAAGAGTCCCAATAGCTTTGGTTTTCATTAGATGTGATGGGGTAGGCTCTCCCTTCAAATGTAATTTGTTTGTTACTATTATCTAATAAGACAGTTAATGAAACTTTGTTATTAAGCTCTATTTGCTTCACTTTTTCGGATCCTTTTTGGGTAAATAACAAAGGCTCGAAATGAGTAATTTCTCTAATAGCCACGGCACGTGTTGTAGGGTGATTTGTTAAGTTTAAAGTCGCTAAAACACCGATTAGAGCCCCTTTTTCATCTGCAAGCCATTTACTTGCGATATCTAAGATGTGTGGTTCAGATGTTTTTACAAAAGGCATTTCACAGCTTCAACGATTTCATAAGGTGGAATTTCGTTAATAGAAGTATCATTTTTATTTATTTTAGAAGGATTCACACACATTTTGGAAGTAACAGTTAGGTTTTTTTCCGTTTCGGGAATACGCGTAATAGAGGTACATCCTAGAATGGTTACGGAAGGTCTATTAAGAGCCCAAGCCATATGTGTAGGACCCGTATCGTTGCCAAGAATCACATCTACGCGTGTGATTAAAGCTTTCACATCATTTAAAGACATTTTTGGTAAGAGGATAGCATTAGGGCAATGATTTACTAACCATTGAGCTCTTTTAAGCTCCTCAGCAGAACTCCACAAAATTAAAATATGTTCATTTAAACGGCAAAGAACTTCCTTTAAAGATTCTTTAGGATAAATTTTTGAAAACCAAGAACCGCCGATAATGGCCAGGATATTTTTTTTGTCTTCTGATAAATAAGGTTCAAAATTTTGAATAGGCTTTTTAAATCCGAGGTAAGGTTTTTTTCCTATAAGATTTTCAAAAGAAACTTGAACTCCAAGACTCTTTTCAAAAAGAGAAAAGTTTCTTTTGAGTATATGTTCTGAATAAGAGACATTCGTTCGTGTTTTATATAGGAGAGAAGCAAGGGATTCTTTAGCACTTTTGCGGTTAAAACCAACTATGTTCCTGCCAAAACAACGAGATAAAAGAGCCGATTTCATTAAACCTTGCATGTCAATAATAACATCAAACTTCCCTAGTTTCCACTTCAGACAAAGAATTTGAAAAATCGATTTAAAATGACCTAAATACTTATTTTTAAGAGAAAGAGCATGTAGTTTATCAATATTTGGACTGTTTTCAAGAACTTCTTTAAATCTTTTATCTACGAGCCATTCAATGTGTGCTTGAGGATACTTACTTTTAATATACTGTAGAACAACCATGCTTGTGATTACATCACCGAGAGAACTCAAGCGTACAATTAAAATGCGCATATTTTGTGTCTTTTAAACAACTTGGAAATAGTTTTATTGAGTATTATGGGGAGAGGAGCAATGATTGCAATCATTTTTGATGTAAAGGGATGAGTAAACTCAATTTTGTAGGCATGTAGAAGCATCCTTGGCGACTTATGATTTGAAATAGACTCTTTTGTATAAACAGCATCACCTATAATAGGATAGCCAAGAGAACTCAAATGAACTCGTATTTGGTGAGTTCTACCTGTTTTGGGCTTTAGCTGCAAAAAACTCTCGGCTTTACCTAAAGCAAGCCTTTTCCACGATGTAGAGGCTTTTTTACCATACTTAGCAGTTTGATAAATAACGCCCCCTTCAAACCTCTTTTTAAGTTTAATAGGATCTTCAATCTCACCAGCTGATGTAGAGGTTCTGCCGTGAGTTATTGCGAGGTATGTCTTTTCAATACTACGGCTAAAAAAGAGCTTCTCAATAGCAGCTTGCGCCTCTTTTGTTTTAGCTAGTATTAAAACGCCCGAGGTCATTTTATCTAGTCTATGCACTAGATAGAGAGTTTCATTAAAATGTGGCTGTAAATCTTTTATAGATGAAGCTATACCAGAGGGTTTATTAATCACTATAAGATGATCGTCCTGATAGATAGTCGTTATCGGTTCTACTTTTGATAAAGTTTTCCCCAAGAAGGAAGAGAACACTTTGATTGAATCTCCTTCTAATAATTTAGTAGATCCAAATCTCTGTTGAGAGTTGTTAACTTCACAACCATTTTGCGCAAGCAGGCGTTCGATATCGCGCGTTGAAAGATCAGAAAATTTTAGCTTTATAAAATTTCTCAAAGAAATATTCTGATCTTTTTTTGTGACTATAAAATCGGACATTGACACCTTATTTAGTTAAAAAAGAACTTAACAAGCTCTCTACTTTCCTCTATTTTTTCACGTAGCACACTATAAATCAAGCTATTAGAGACAATAAACTCTATTTAATTAAAGATATGATTTTAATATAGAAAACAAAAAAAAGCTCCTTCTTAAAGATTTTATCTTGAAGGTGTTATAAGAACTAAAGGAGGTGAACCACCTCTTTGCAACGACGAAGATCCTTATAAATTTGCTCTACTTGAATCCTATTTTGAGCCGTAAAATTCACTGTAATGGACAAATATTTATTATTTTTGCTCATTTTATAAGAAATAAGGTCATCTGAAATTTTTTGTTTAAAATGCTGGTAAACAATTGATAATACATTTTTTTTGAAATGTTCACTTGCATAACCAATTACCTTTATAGGGTAGTCACACGGAAACTGTAATTCATACTTATTGAGATCCATAATAAATAAAATATGCTTATATTTTAATAAATTGTTATAAAAGAAATACTATTCATTATAAAAATATAAAACAAGCATTTTTTTCCTTAGAAACAACTCCTTGCCAAAAAAAAAATGGATTGATATCGAGCATTAAAGGAGCAACTAAAGGTTTTAGGTGATGGAATCTTCGAATAATAAATCTCTTATTGTAGTGAGCAATAGACTACCCGTTTCAATTGAAACTTTAGATAATCAATGGAAAATCGGGCCTTCATCTGGAGGTTTGGCATCTGCATTGACTGGAGTCAAGCAAGACATACCCTTTACGTGGATTGGGTGGCCTGGCGCGGCTTACTTCCCCCATCAACAAATAGAAATAAAAGAAGCTCTTGAAAAAGAAAATCTAATTCCTGTTTTTTTAAACAAAGAACAAGAAGAGCATTATTACCATACCATTTGCAATTCTGTACTGTGGCCTTTTTTCCATTACTTTACAGAGAAAGTGTTACATGTTTCGGAGTCTTGGAATTTTTATACTGAAGTAAATGAGTTATTTGCTCAAGAGATAATTAAGCAAGCCCCAATAGGTGCTACGATTTGGATACAAGATTTCCATTTAATGCTACTGCCCAAAATGTTAAAAGAGCAAAGACCTGATTTATATGTTGGGTTTTTTCTTCATATTCCCTTCCCCTCTTCTGAAATTTATAGAATGCTTCCTAAACGAAAAACGCTTTTGGAAGGCATTCTTGGATCCGATTACATAGGATTTCATACCAGTGATTACGCAAGGCATTTTCGCAATTCTTGCTTAAGGATACTTGGACTCACTCATGGAAAAGAAGCTCTCTATTTTAAAGGAAGAAAAATTGGTGTCGGAGTCAACCCCATTGGCATAAACATCAGGTCATTCGACGAAATTCTTTCTAAACCCAAGTACTTTTCTTACATCCAGGAAATGAAGGAGCAGTACAAAAATCACCAAGTAGTGCTTGGTGTTGAAAGACTGGATTACACCAAGGGTATTTTCTTCAAGCTACAAGCTTTTGAAATATTTTTAGAACAAAACCCTGATTTAATTGGGAAAGTGATCCTACTACAAATTATTGTTCCTTGTAGACTTGACAGCCCTGAATATCAAAAGCACCGCAATGAAATAGAAAAAATAGTCAGTCGCATTAATGGACGATTTTCAAGACCTGGTTTCAACCCTGTCCATTATATGTATAGAAGTTTGCCACTGTCTGAGCTAATCGCTCTTTACTGTTTAGCTGATGTTTGTATGGTTACATCTACTAGAGATGGCATGAACCTAGTCGCTCAAGAGTTTGTCTATTGCGCTCAAAGAGCTCAAACTAAAGGGGTGCTTATTTTAAGCGAATTCGCAGGTTCCGCTCACCAGCTCTCACATACTCTCTTAGTCAATCCTTTTGATATTGAAGGAATGGCAAAAACGATTAAAAAAGCATTAGAGATACCTGATAACGAAAAAGAATCAAATTTAAATAAAATGGAAGATAGCATCAAGGCTTTGAATAGCTCTCTTTGGGCAAAACAGTTTCTTCAGCAATTAACTTCGAGTGCAGAATATAACCAAGCTCAAAAACACACCAAACAGCTAAGCTCTCAAAATATAGAAAACTTAATTCAAAAAGCTACCCATAGCCATAAAAAGACCTTTATTTTAGATTATGATGGCACATTAAGAGAGTTAACATCTCACCCAATGGATGCAGTTCCTTCACAAGAAATTCTCGACCTCATTCAAAAACTTTCTGAGTTAAAAAATACAGAGGTTCATATTGTGAGTGGTAGGGATGGAGAGACTCTTCATTCTTGGTTTGGACATTTACCTATTTCATTATCTGCAGAGCATGGATATTTACATAAGAATGCTAATGAAAAAAACTGGACGATTCCGAAGAGTGTCGATATTACCTGGATGCCGTATGTTAGAGAAATTCTAAAAAAGACCGTTGATGAAGTTCCGGGAAGTCTTTTGGAAACAAAAAGTTGCGTTTTAAATTGGCACTACAAACTTGCACCATTGGGCTACGGCGAATGGCGAGCTAATGAACTTTATTCAACGCTAGTTCAAGAACTTGCCAATCTTCCTGTTGAGATTCTCACAGGAAAACATGTTATTGAAGTACGCTCACAAGGAGTCTCAAAGGCAAATTACCTCAATCAGATCTTAAATAAAAATGAGAACGAGCATTTTATTCTATGCATAGGCGATGATTTAACGGATCATGACATGTATAAAACACTTCCAAAAGACGCATTTTCTATTCATGTAGGAGAGACATCTGCTCAAACTACTTTTCAATTGAGTACACCGTCTGACGTAAGAAGCTTACTTGAAAAAATTTACACTGCCGTTTCAGAGAAAGATGCCAGTCCCATTTTAGATCAATAAAAGTGCAGGGTTTTCCAGAAGTTCTTTTAAAGTTTTTAAGAATTTAGCCCCATCTTCACCATTAACAGCGCGATGATCCGCTGCAAGCGTTAAAGTCATTTGCAGGCCTTTTTTGACTTGTCCTTCATCGAGTCTCAGGATTTCTTCCATTCCTCCCACACCTAGAATAGCTGCCTGTGGGGGATTGATAACAGGTTTAAGTGAGGTTATTCCATACATTCCTAAATTTGAAATTGTAAAAGATCCACCCTTAAATTCTTCCATGGCAAGAGTTCCCTCTCTCGCTTTTTTAGCAAGCTTCTTAATTTCCGTAGAAAGCTGACCTAGATTTTTATAATCTGCGTACCTGAGAATCGGGGTGATGAGTCCTTCTTCTAAACTAACAGCAATAGAAATATCGACTGTTTTAAAGCGTATTAATGTTTGATTAGCTGAATTAAAGCCGCTGTTTACTTTAGGGTGCTCTCTAAGAGCTAGGGCTGTAGCTCTTACAACAAAGTCATTGTAACTCACTTTAATATTCTGAGAGCTGAGCTCTCTTCGAGTTTGGACCATATTAGATACTTCTATTTTTTGATCGAGATAAAAGTGAGGAATAAAGGTCTTTGAGGCCTGCAGTCTACTTGCAACGACTTGTTGAACAGGAGACATGGCCACTTCTTCATAACTACCAGCTAGCTCTTTGGGTACGCTTTGTTGAGCGAAGTTTGCCACAGACGCATTTTGAGCTAGATCTAAATCTTCACTCATAATTCGACCTCTGGGTCCACTCCCCTTAATGGATGAAAGATCTAAGTTACGCTCTTTAGCTATTTTTTTAGCTAGTGGAGAAGCTGGAATTTTACCTTCCCTTTGAGTCAGAGGAAAAGGAAAAGAATACTTTTCAAGAGGAGGCTCTGGCACAAATACAGGCTGATTAAAACTTTGTGATTTTTGGACCTCTTGCTTTTCTTTCTTTGAAGATGGATCCTCTTTTGGCTTTTCTTCTACTCCCGATGCCTTATCAGCTTGAGGAGCCGGGGTGTTTACTTCAAATCCCTCAATACTTTCCCCTTCATCGGCTGTTAAAATAGCAATAGGCTGGTTGATTGTAGCTGATTCATTCTCTTGAACTAAAATTTTCTTAATCCAGCCTTCATCTAATGCATTGTGTTCTACAGTAGCTTTGTCCGTTGTAATTTCTAAAATAAGATCGCCTGACTCTATCTTATCACCTTCTTTTTTATGCCATTTAGCTATAACACCTTGTTCCATGGTGGGTGATAATTTTGGCATAGTCAAAGTAAAAGGCATGAAGTCTCCTATCTATTGTAAGGCTTTTTGGATAGCCAAAATAATTCTTTCTGGGTTAGGAAGTGTATGAGCCTCTAGAACTTTTGAATAAGGTAGAGGGGTTTCTTTTTGAGTGACTCTCTCAATGGGTGCGTCTAAAAAATCAAAACAGTGTTCCATAATTTGAAATCCTACTTCGGCAGCGATGCCTCCGAAACTATGACCTTCTTCAACAAGAACACAACGACCCGTTTTTCTAACTGAATGGGCTATAGTCGCAATATCTAAAGGTCTAATAGATCTCAAGTCTATGACTTCAATACTTACGCCTTTCTTCGTAAATTCAGCAACCGCTTTTTTACTTACATCAACCATGCGGCTATGAGTAACTAAGGTCAGTTCGTCACCTTCTTGAACCGTTTTAGCTTTCCCAATGGGAACAAGATACTCCTCAGTCGGAATTTCCATTTTATCCCCATAACAAAGTTCATTTTCTAAAAAGAGAACGGGGTTTGGGTTGCGTATAGCTGCTTTCAAAAGCCCTTTAGAATCGTAGGCATCGCTTGGTGATAAAATAATTAAACCAGGAAAATGTCCATAAATCGACTCTACACAGTGAGAGTGTTGACAAGACACTTGAGCTGCAGCTCCATTGGGGCCTCTAAAGACAATGGGAACAGAAAAACGCCCCCCTGACATATAGAAGAGTTTAGCAGCATTTGAAATAATTTGATCCGCTGCGACGAAAGAAAAATTAAAGCTCATAAACTCAACAATCGGAATAAGTCCTGTCATTGCAGCGCCAATACCCATTCCTGTAAAAGCGGCTTCTGAAATAGGTGTATCCCTAATTCTCTCAGGCCCCCATTTATTAAGCATGCCCTTGCTTATCTTATAGGCTCCATTGTATTCAGCTACTTCTTCGCCCATGAGAATAACATTTGCATTCCGCTCCATTTCTTCATCAAGCGCTTGCCTTAAAGCTTCGCGTATATCTATTGTTTGCATTTCAGTCATTCTTCTTCAAGCACGCCTTCTTCTAATACTATCGGATCTGGCCAAGGACTTTGTTCAGCAAATTTAATGGATTCCATCGCCAAATCTCTTGTCTCTTTTTCGAGGGCTTTAAACCCTTCTTCATCCAGCATTCCAGCTCCGATTAAGTCATTTTTTAAATTGAGAATTGAATCATTTTGCATGATTCCTTTCAAAGATTCCTTAGAGCGGTATAGCGCAGGGTCTGAAATAGAGTGCCCTCTAAAGCGCTCTGTAAAAGCCTCAATAATAATAGGTTTTCTATCTTTAAGGGCTTTCTCTTTAATTTTTTGAAACGAATAATGGGAGCTTAGCACATCCATTCCATCTATGACATATCCATCAATATTAAATGCTTTGGCTACACTTTCTCCAATGGGATTTAAGGCAATCGCACGATTAACCGCCGTCCCCATACCCCATTGATTGTTTTCGACAACAAAAATACAAGGAAGATCCCAAAGAGTGGCAATATTAACAGATTCAAAGAAGATTCCTTGAGCCACAGCTCCATCACCTAAAAAGCAAAATGAAAACTCATCATCTTTCTTTAAGACTTTAAGGCTTAAAGCAGCTCCTATTGCTATGGGCACTTGCCCAGCTACTATTCCAAAGCCTCCGAGCATACGCTCTGTAAAAAGGTGCATGGATCCTCCACGACCTTGAGCATTACCATTAGCTCTTCCAAAAAGCTCTGCCATAATTTCGTTGGGAGTTGCTCCTAGTAAAAGAGCCATCGCATGACATCTATAAGAAACGGACCACCAGTTGTTTACACCAAATACATCCACGCAAGCTGTTTGTATAGCCTCTTGACCAATATAAGCGTGAAAAAACCCACCTATATTCCCCTGTTGATAAGCTGACTCTGCTCTAATTTCAAAATTACGAGTTAAAAGCATTTGCTTGATCAAAGATATAAGCTTCTCTTTTCCAAGCTCTTTGATCAACTTTCCCTTATCAAAGGATTTTAATTGGTATTGACTTGTCTGTTTTTTTTCTGTCATAGCACGAGATAGGGATTTTTTTAGCGTCCCCTCCTTTTCGTGGTTATAAACAATCATAAATTACCTCGCAACTAACAAAAAAGCTACGATCCTCATATTTTTTAGATTGCGATCATTTTAGTATAAACAAAAATAAATTGACAGATCAAAAAAAGCTCATAAGCCCCTTTCCCAAGTCTAAGAATAAAATAATTTATTGACTATTTATTACAAATTTATAATAGACCAATAAAATCAAAATTACTCATTGGATCAAACAAGATGCACTACAAAAAACTCAAAACTAAAAATAGTAAAGCTCCAATAAAAAAGCTGATGGATAGTGACATTCAGCTTTTTCATCCAGGAATGGATAAAGATAGCTTAAAACGTGCGATTATAAATAGTCTTCGATACGAAGAGAGTAAAGATTTTGAAACAGCTGTTGAAGAAGATTATCTTCTTTCTATGGCTTGGTCTATAAAGCATCGTTTAGTGGATCGATGGATTGAAACTCAAAAACACTACCATGAAAAAAATGTCAAACAGGTCTACTACCTCTCTCTAGAATATTTAACAGGTCAGGCCATGAAGAAAAACATGATCAACCTAAATATTTATGATTCATGCAAGAATGCTTTGAACGAGCTTGGTATTGACATGGATGAGATTGTAGAGCTTGAAAAAGATGCCGCTTTGGGCAATGGTGGTCTGGGCCGGCTCGCAGCTTGTTATCTAGACTCCATGTCTACAATGGGACTGCCAGCTCATGGATATGGACTTCGATACGAATATGGTATTTTCAAGCAAACGATCGAAAAAGGGTATCAAGTAGAGCACCCTGACTTTTGGTTAAAACAAGGCTCTCTTTGGGATATTAGAAGACCTGAACATGTTTATACGGTTCAATACAAAGGAAAAGTGATTGAAACCAATGATGAGACTGGAAACACCAAATATGAATGGGTTGATACAGAGGATGTAATAGCAGAAGCCTATGATACTCCTTATGTGGGCTATGATACCACGACGGTAAATACGCTTCGTCTTTGGTCGGCTGATGCCAAACAAGAATTTAATTTAGAATATTTCAATCATGGAAATTATCTACAGGCTGTAGAGGAGAGAGCTATTTCTAAATCAATTACTCGTGTGCTTTATCCCAATGATTCTATAGAAAAGGGCGTTGAGTTGAGGCTTTATCAGGAGTACTTTTTAGTATCGGCCACACTACAAGATATTGTCTCTCATTTTAAAGGAAAAGATTTAGACTTTAATCATTTTCCAGATAAAGTTGCCATGCAACTCAACGATACACATCCCTCTTTGGCTATTCCAGAGCTCATGAGAATTTTAATAGATAAAGAAGGGCTTGAGTGGGAAAAAGCTTGGTCTATCACTCAGAAATCGTTTGCTTACACTAATCACACCGTTCTTCCTGAAGCACTTGAGCGTTGGCCTATTAAAGTTTTAGAAACTATTTTACCAAGACACTTACAAATTATTTATGACATTAATAGCCATTTTTTAAGAGAGGTGGCTAACCACCATCAAAAAGATAAAAAACTTCTCAAACGCATTTCGATTATAGAGGAGGGCTCACATTCTAAAAAAGTAAATATGGCGCATTTATCTATTGTAGGTTCTCATCATGTCAATGGAGTCTCAGAGTTACACACTAAAATTTTGAAAGATAAAATTTTCCATGATTTTCAGGATATTTTTCCTGATAAGTTTATCAATGTCACGAACGGTATTACTCCAAGGCGCTGGCTTAAACAGTGTAATATAGAACTTAGCGATCTGATTTCTAGTTCGATTGGAAAAGATTGGGTCAAGGATTTATCACAGTTAAAAAAACTAGTTCCCTTTACAAAGAAGGAAAATTTTTTAGAGCAATGGAAACAAATTAAATTAAACAACAAGAAAAAACTAGCTGATTACATTCACAGTGTCACTGGAGTCGAAGTCAATCCAGCATCCCTTTTTGACATACAAGTAAAACGAATCCACCAATACAAACGCCAACTATTAAATATTCTTCATGTAGTAGCTCTCTACAACCATATTAAAGCCAATCCTGAGAAAGAACATGTTCCAAGAACTGTTATTTTTGGAGGAAAAGCAGCACCTTCCTACGACACTGCAAAAACAATTATTAAACTTATCAATAGCATTGCTGATGTTGTCAATTCTGATGACGAGGTAAATAAAACGTTAAAAGTTATTTTCATTCCTGATTACAGGGTTTCTATTGCTGAGAAAATCATGCCAGCGACAGATCTTTCAGAACAAATTTCAACAGCTGGTTACGAGGCTTCTGGTACAGGAAACATGAAATTTGCTTTAAATGGAGCTCTTACAATCGGCACTTTGGATGGAGCTAATATTGAAATGCTTGAGGAAGTTGGCAAAGAGAATATATTTATTTTTGGATTAAAATCTGATGAGGTTGTGAAACTTAAAAAGCATTACGAACCAAAAAGTTACTATGAAAAAAGCCCTATTTTAAAAGAGGTGCTCGATTTAATTGAAAATGGGTATTTTAATTTAGAGGAGCCTGCTCTTTTTAAACCTTTAATAAAGCGTTTAAAAACGGAAGATCCCTTTTGCCTTCTTGCAGATTTCGATGCTTACATCGACTGTCAAAAAAGAGTTGATGAAGCTTATAAAGATCAGAAAAAATGGACTATTATGTCTATCCTGAATACAGCACATATGGGTAAATTTTCCTCCGACAGAGCTGTTATGGAGTACGCTAAGCATATTTGGAAAGTAGATCCTTTTACAGTCCCCCCTATCAAATATGACGACATATCAGATGCAGACCATAATGTACTATTCTCTTGATTTTAAGAGTCGCCCTATTCGAAGCCATGTAGCTCCTTCTGATAGGGCCAATTTGTAATCGTAGCTCATTCCCATTGAAAGTTCCCAACTAGGACAAATCTCTTCTTTCAAGTTTTGCAACTGCTTAAAACAGTTTTGAACCTCACTTATTGTGCCTTTGGGAGCAACAGTCATTAACCCTTTGATGCTGAGGTGGGGAAGGCTTTTTAATTCTTCATAAACCTCTTTAAATTCAAGCAGATCAAAACCTGTTTTGGTTTCTTCTGTACTTGTTTTGATTTGGATAAGAATAGGCTGTGTTTTCTCAATAGCGTTAGAGAGCTTTTTTGCAAGAGCAAGAGAATCTATTGAGTGAATCAAAGCAAATCGATTCTTAATTTTTCCAATCTTATTAGATTGGAGGTGTCCTAAAAAATGCCATCTAATATCTTTTGGAAGCTGCTCCATTTTTATAAGAGCCTCTTGAACTCTATTTTCACCAAAATCGCGTACACCTTGATGATAGAAATCAAGAATTTCACTCATCTCAAAGTATTTCGATGCTATTAAAAAGCGCACCCTATTTTCATCTCTTTTCAATTCTTTGAGAGTCGATACAAGTTCTCTTTTAAAATCGGATAAAATCATTAAATTTGATCAATAAAATCTAAAATATGTTCTTGGACAATTGCTAAATGTTCTTCTGTATGCGACTTCATCATAAAACAACTCTCGTAAGGAGAGGGTGACCAGTAAACGCCTTGATCGAAAAGAGTATTAAAAAACTTCCAAAAGAGTGTTTTATTGCTTTGTTCTGAGTCTTGCATATTAAACACTCTCTCTTTTCCAAAGAATAGAGTAAACATCGAGCCTACTTTTTGTATACAGCCTACTTTTTTTTGAGATAAGGCATCTTCAATGGGAGATAAGAAAGCATTGGTCTTATGATTTAACTCGGGGTAAAAGTTAGGTTCCTCAAGTTGAGTGAGAACATAGTTTCCAGCTGTCACAGCTATGGGATTCCCTGATAATGTTCCAGCTTGATAAATAGGTCCTACTGGAGACAGTTGATCCATGTATTCCCTTTTTCCTCCATAGGCAGCTAAAGGAAAACCACCTCCTACTATTTTACCTAAACAAGTCAAGTCTGGATCAATATCAAAGTATTCTTGTGCCCCTCCAGGCCCGACACGAAAACCTGTCACAACCTCATCAAAAACGAGAAGAGTCCCCGCTTGTTTGGTAATCTCTCTGAGTCTTTTTAGATAGTTGACATTAGAAGGTACGCATCCCATATTTGCAGCGATAGGTTCGATGATCACTGCGGCAATTTTATTTTTGTACTCAGGCATACTAAACAACTTTTCTAAGGCTTCTAAGTCATTATAAGGTAAGTTGAGAGTATATTGAACGGCCTCATCCGGGATCCCTTTACTCACTGCTTTATGAGTCGCAAAACCAGAACCTGCCTCAGTGAGTAAAAAGTCAGCACAACCATGGTAATTACCTTTATATTTTACAATGTAATCACGTTCTGTAACACCTCTTGCAAGACGCAATGCGTACATTGTGGCTTCTGTGCCCGATGACACAAATCGCACTTTTTCAATCGAGGGCATTAATTTTACAATTCTTTGAGCTAAATATTTTTCCTGCACGCAAGTCAAGCCGTAAGAGGTTCCGCTTTGAAGAGCAGCTGCCAGTTCACTGATTTGGCCTGAATCAGCATGTCCTAAAATTAAAGCACCCCACGACGCACAAAAATCTATAAATTCGGAATGATTGATATCTGTAATCTGATCCCCTTTAGCAGACTTTAGAATAGGTGGAGTTCTATTAGATCCTGCTATAGCGCGAGCTGGAGAACTGACTCCTCCAGGAATGAGTTTAAGTAATTCTTCATAAACAAGGGTTGATTGAGTTGTCATATGTAAATCCTTATATTGGACAATTTAAAAAACTCTAAAAGACTTACAGCAAATAGGGATTTTATGGAATTTTTTTTTAAAAAAACCACTCAAGCTTCACATCTAACTTATAGGTTTGGATTTGGTTGAGCAGATCAACTTGAAAGTCACCTGTCAAATCAAATGTTTCAAAGCGCTTCATATAAAATGCTCCTCCCAAAATAATTTGATTGATCATCTCTTTATATCCCTCCACTTGTACATAGGACATAGAAGGCACATTTGCAAAACGCACAGATGTCAGCGGTTCATTCAAAGAAATATAAGAGAGCCAGCCTACATAAAGCGAAGGAGCCCAACAAAATCTATCTGTGAGAGTCTCCCAAATCATTCGAAAACAGATTCTGGGATTTAAAAGATAGTTAGTTGTTTTCTTTTGTTGCAGACCAAGCGTTCCAGCTCCCTTTTCTTCATACCCTTCTTCAAAAAGAGTTTCAAAATTTAAAGTAGCTTCGGGTTGAAACCATGTGCTTTTAAAAAGCGGAATTCGGTAGCCTCCATCTGCTCTTAATAAAATTTCATAAGCATTGTATCTAGCTTGAGCCACTCTCCTCAAACCTGGGTAAGAAATCACTCTTGAGTATTTAAAAAAATCAATCGTAGCCAGGGCCATTATATTCGCAAAGCCTCGAGCATTAAACCATCCAAAAAAAGCGGGTGACAAATAGATTGAGCTATAGCGCACATTTTGACTGTAAGATTTTTTTACCGATAAATTAGAGTGAGAATAGGCCACTCCTGCTTCATAAATAAAATGGCCTCCAAGCAATTGATTCCAGCCTAATGCAGCTCCATACGATCCAGATTTGAAACTTCTTCTTTTTGTAGTTTTATTTTGGTGCCAAATATTTCCAAAAGGCTGAAAAAAAAGCCCTGTATTGGGCTCCGCAAATGAGGGCATTTCAGAGAGATCGCTGAATCTAGATTTTCTGGCTATTTCTTTATACTGTTTATCTAGAATATCAGAAATATGAGCTCCATTAAATACAAGTCGATAACGGACATCCAGATCTCCATAATCTAATTTTGCTGCAATGCTATCGACAGCAGTTTGATACGCTGCAAGAGGAAGTGCATTCAAAGCTAAAAACCAGGTTCCATTTTCCCCCTCAATTAAGGTATCAAAGTTTTCATTTAAAAGGTTGTTGACTTCCACATCTTGATTTACGGCTCCTTCCTGCAGCGTTCTAGTTGGTTGAATCGTTTGCGATAGTGTTAAAACGACATTGTTATCTGGATAAGAAAGAGACCATAGGTCAGCATATGTAGGTGCTGTGATCGTTGTAAATTCACCCACTCTGTTGCTTGATGTCAAAAGCGTACCGGACCCTGCAGTAATACCCGCTCCTTCTAGGTCTGAATCATTAATCTCTAAAGTTCCCTCAAGACTAGCTGTGCCCGTTACTGTAAAAGGCTTTATGTTAAAACCACTAGATTGCTCATTAGGCATCACAGATATGGATAGAGTGCCTCCGGAGCTCTGAGTATAACTTCCACCGATTGCAAACTCGGATCCATCATCAGGCAAACCAGAATTAGAAATAGCCAAGAGTTTTCCATTTGTCAAAAACAGATCATTTTCGAAAGTCATTCCTCGTATAGTTAATTGGGCTCCGACACCATTAACGGTTGTCGAAGAAACTGGAATTGAACTTTCTGTAGCTGTATAAAGCACGTTACCTGTAATAGATAAGGGTCCATTGAACTGCAGTATATTTTCAGTTATTAAAAGGCTTCCAACAGCTGAAGTAATTTCAACTGCAGCACCTGGATTTTCAGATTCTGAAATAATTTTATTAATTTGAATGTTACTGTTATTGCTAATGTCTAAAATGAGTTTAGCATCTGTATCATCAGATAAAATAATTTGGGAAGTAGTTGGTTGAAAAAAAGTACCACTTAGCCTCAATGTTCCAGCACTCAGAGTCGTATTTCCAGAATAATTCAAAGTCCCTGTAAGGTTTAAAGACGTATTGGCAGCAGTTGGAGCGTAAGTTAATGAACCCACATTAGTGATAGAAGAATTATAGGTATCAGATAGCCCCGCTGTATTGGGTGCTATTGTTAAATTGGCATTATACTGAAGTATTAAGCCAGTAGGAGGAGGTGTGCTTGGGTCCCCAAATTCACGAATAACCAATGTACCCGCAGGCGGATTATCCTCATAAAAACCGCCTCTTAAAATAGTATCGAATGTAGTGGTAAGTTTATCTAAGGTAAGAGTGGAAGTTTCATCAATTCGCAAAAAGGTCTGATCGTTGGGCAATAGCTCAGATAAGAGAGTCATTGTAGAGCTGGTGTTTGTCACATCAATGTAAGAGCTAATACCAGGTGTTGGGTTTAATGTAAGCTCACCCCCTTCTTCACCAATGGTTAAGGAAGTCGTAGACCCGGATCGTGTCACTTGTATGCCTGCTATTTCTATAGAATTTCCAGTGGCGACAATTGTTTCGGGAGATCTAAATTCTGCAGCATCAAAAACTCTTGGTACAACGCCACGCTCCCAACTACTTCCAGTATTCCAATCTGCATCTGCTCCTCCATTCCAAAAATCAAGTCTAGGACCAAAAGCAGGGAGGTTTTGGCAGCTAAAAGAAAGAAAAATAAATAAAAAAGATAGTTTTTCTCGAAACACGCCGTGCCTATTATTAGCTTATATGTAGCATAGAAACTAAAGGCTTATGTAAAAAAAACCTAGTTTTTTTTACAAACGGAACATTTTCATGAAATTACTTTGATTCTTTTCTAAACAATTGGTCAATAGCATGCATTGAATAATCAAAATCAGAAGGTTTAATGCCTCCATTAATAGGATCCATAACATTTGAATTATTGATGTGCTTAAGCTGTATTTCCAAATCTAGAAAACTATCAATGCTTTCAGCATCAAAATAATTTTCGGAAGCTGATTGACTCATTGAGTTTTCAGAAGATAATGTTGAATTTACTAAATCCCAATCCACGTCTGTATCGAGATCCTCTACTTCATCACTTAATGGAAGGTGCCAGCTTGGAGTTAACTTGTTCAGTTGAGCATTTATCGACTTTATATGATCATCAAAATTTTCTTTTTTGAGTTGGTCTACTTTATCTCTTAAATTTTCTTCTATAGAGCTTTCCTCTTCGAATAACCCAAAAGCAAGTAGTTTACTATACCAATTTTTAGATAGAAATTCGGTAAAAGAAACATCTCCAGGACTCTTGTACTGTTGCTCTAATTTTTTACTCTGGGCAAACAGAACTAAATCCGCTGAAAGGATTAAATTCTTAAGCTTGTCATGAGTCCTTTTTTTCAATTTTTGAAGAGTCGCTAGTTGAGAGTTGAGCTGGCCTATGATTGTGTCTTCTTTTTTGAGTGTTGCTTTTTCTAATTGAAGTGAAAGTTGATCTTCAAG
Source organism: Chlamydiota bacterium (assembly GCA_022601335.1). Lineage (GTDB taxonomy): Bacteria > Chlamydiota > Chlamydiia > Chlamydiales > JAAZZY01 > JAJACV01. The sequence goes on from JAJACV010000006.1 coordinate 27,573, forward strand.
TCGTTTATATCTTCTTAAAAATAAACTTAAAGTTCCCTTTTGATCATAATAGTTGTTCTGAATCTCCTTTTTGAGTTCTAAGAAAAGGGAAGATTTTCCCTTTTCTTCATCAAATAAGAGACTTGTAGCCTTTTCAACAAGAGGTTTACTAGATTCTAAATGCGATGCTTCCAATGTAAAAAAATGTTTTCTATCTTCAACTGTTTTACTTTGTTCTAACATAGAGCCCCAACTTTGGGGATTTAAAAGAGAAGCTAAATTCACACTTTTAAGTTCAGAGGTTTTAAATCGATCCCTTTTCTGCTCATCCAAAACCCAAGAATTTTCAGATAAATAACTATTAAAAATCTCTAAAGAAAAAGTACTAATTCTAGGGTCATTTGAGGCATTATTTTTTGAAATCTTAACAGTTTTAAGTTCTTCTTTACATATAGGATCAAACTGAGTTCCTAGAAAAGGCTCTGCGTCTTTTAATTCTTTAAATTGATCTATTAAAACAGTCATGACCGCTTTCATCACGGCCTCTGAGCGCAAGCCAAGTACTTGCAAACTTGAAGGATTTTTACTGTCTTTCAAGTTAAGCTCTACGATTTCGTAACAAACCTCTTCCATTTTCTCAGAAGTAACGTCTCCACTCTCATCCAGCGTTTGACGCTTTACCTTGAGTATGAGGATATTTTGATCAAAGGCGTACTCACCACCCTCTATATGAAACAGAAGTGAGGGCCCTTTTTTTTCTGGATCTGGCTTTAGATCAGAAATTTCACTTTTTGCATAATCACTTCCGTAATAACTATCAGGTATAAACATAAGATCCTTCACATTAGTTGTCTTTATTATAGACTAAATTTATTAAAAAGTCAAGTATTTTTTACAATTCAGGTTGTTTTACAGAAACTATCAGCTCCCTGGAAACAGATATAAGTGTCTTATAATAAGTTTATTAAAAATACTACTCTAAAAAATAAGGAATCGTGATTGTTTTTCAAGAGCTAAATGGGAGTATTTTCAGCTCTCCAGGGATTTTTTTCTTTTAAAAAAAAACTATTAATTCCTTGAAGACTAGAGAAGGTTAACCTAGTATGAGAAAATATTAATAACCAACTTTTTTATTTTATGTAAATAACTTACATTAAAATATTTATGAAAAACAACCCCTTTAAAACTTCTACAAAAAGTCTCTTGTTACTAATAAGCTTTTTTTGGGCCTTAATAGGAGCCCCTTTTAAATTGATTAGTGCTGGAAGAAGTTACTCTATTGATTTTAAAGGAACCCATAGTATTCTGCTGAATAGATCCCTGAAAGATTCCTCTAATTTAGTCAGGTATCGAAAAACAAGACCTCGCTCAATGGCAGCTCTGCAATACCGAGCGAATTCAGATATTCCAGCTTTTTTGGATATTCTTCATGCTTATGGTTACTACGACGCTTGCGTAAGTGACCGAACTTATTTTCTTCCGACAGGTAAATATAAAATTGTTATTTTGGTCGATAAAGGACCTCGCTACCTACTCAACCAATTCGACATTAAGTTAAAAGCTAATGGAAATGCAAATTCAGATGTCTTGAATCGACTCCAATTGAGAGACCTTGATATTCGACTTAAAAAACCAGCCCTCTCAACTACTATTGTTGAAGCTCAAGAAAAATTAATCCAAAAATTTACTGAGAATGGCTATCCGTTAGCTAAAATTTCTTCTGAAAAAGTCCTCGTAGACCAAGCTCAAAAAACAATGGGAGTTAAACTTGAAGTCGATAGTGGCCCCAAAGCTTATTTCGGGAAAATTTTCTTAGAAACAAATTCACAAATTAGATCAAAATTTATTCGAAACCGCATACCCTGGAAGCTTGGAGAAACTTATAGCTCTGAAGTTTTAAAAAGGACTGAAAAAGCACTTTACGACACAGGGCTGTTTTCACTTGTTTCAATCAATCCTGGAAAAGAGTTAACAGACAACAATGAAATCCCTGTTTCAATACAACTGATAGATTCTAAGTTTAATGGCCTAACTGTGGGTGGCAGCTATACAACAACATGGGAAGGTATTGGAGGCCAGGCTTCTTGGCAAACACGAAATATATTTTTATCAGGGACCGATCTTAACCTCAACTACCAAGTAAACCAAAAACTTCAGGAAGCAGGATTTAAATATATATTTCCAGATTTCCTCTCAAATAACCAGGTACTGGCAATCTCATCAAGTGCTTCGAAAAATCGTCAACCAAACTATACAGAGCAGGCTATTAAGACGGACTTGTATATTGAACGAGCTCTTAGCAATTATTTCAAAACTTCTATTGGAGCAAAATTTGATCAGCTTGAAACGAGTGATTCAGATAACAACGGTTACTTTTCTTTATTTGGAACACCTCTACACTTCAATACACAATCTTCAGAAAATGTACTCATTAACCCAACCCAAGGAGGTTGGGCAAATATTTCATTTATACCCTATTTTAGCATCAATGAAAAAAACAGAAATTTTACAGAATTAAAATTTGAAGCCTCAGGTTATCAATTTTTGATTCCGAGCCGAAGAATTATATTAGCCATGGGTATGGTGTATGGTTCTCTTTTTGGACAGAGTCAGTTTGAAATTCCCACTCCGTATCGATTTTTTGCAGGTTCCCCAAATCACCTTAGGGGATATCCCTATCAAGAAGTGAGCCCGCTTGACTCAAACAATAAACCTATCGGAGGCCGCTCTATTTTTTTATGGAGTATTGAACCTCGATTCATGATTTTTAAATCCATTGCAATCGTAGGGTTTTATGATGTCGGAAATGTGTACTCAAACTCCTGGCCAAAACTAAGTAAAGGATTCGTAAAATCGATTGGTGCAGGAGTGCGTTACTTTTCCTTTGTTGGACCTCTTCGATTAGATATTGGTTTTCCTATGAACAAGCTACCAAATATCAAAAAAAAATATCAATTCTACTTTAGCTTTGGTCAAGCGTTTTAAATTTATGGGTATTGAATGAAGCAAAAGTTATTAAAAATCTTAAGGATCAAAATTACAGCTATTGTTTGCGCATTAGTCCTACTTTTTATTGCTGTACAAACACCCTGGCTAAAACATGCTATCACACGTTCTTTAACTAAAAAGCTCGCTGAAATTACAAACTCAGAAGTTTCTATAGAATCTTACGACGGCTTTATTCCCCTAAACTTTGATTTAAATAAACTTACATTTAGCCAAAATAATAAGCCTTGGTTGACAATCAATCGCCTAGGACTCAACCGCACATTAATTCGCTTTTTCTTTTGGAAAAATAGGGGTATAGATGTGAGTTTGATACAGCCCAAACTCTTTTATTTCCCGTCTATCGGTTCTGAAAAAAAAGATCCTTTTCAATGGCCTGAGCTACCCTTTCAACAGCTTTCTGTCTCTATTAATGCGTATAAAATTAGTATAGATCCTGCGTTAACAGTGAGTCCCATGCCAGAATTTAACGCATTTATTAATCTCCACACACGAAAAAAGGGAAGTATTTTCCATTTAAAGTCTTCCTTTAACTCTGCTCAACTAAAAGATCTTCAACTACATTTTCAAATAAGAGGATATCAAAAAAATAACCAGGTTTACGCGAACGTGTGGGGATCTGATTTAAACCAAGAACTCTCTAAATACTTTTTTAATCAAAAAATACCCGGCTTTGAAGGGGCATTTTCTGTGAAGGGAAATCCTGAATCTTTTATCGCTTTTTTTAATCCTAAAATTTTGGCCAACGGAACATTTAAAGGTTCATTTAAGGGCGAATTTGTTCCTCAATCTGAGGACTCTGAACTCATTGAGGCCTTCTTAAATAAAAAGACTCTTAATCTTTCAACAGTCTTTAATTTTGAATCATCGAGAGGCCTTAACATCGAAAAACTCGATATTGAGGGCTCTCACTTATTTTTAGAAGGCTCAGGCTTTCTAAATAAACATTATGAATTTCAAAATACAAGCTGCAAAGGATTTTTTTCTGATTTAAATTTTCTATATCCACAAGGTGATTTAGAAATTGATGGAAAGCTTAAAACAGATTTAACTATTCAAGGCTCCTATTTAAATCCTAAAATTGTCCTTAATTTTGAAAGCCCTTCCATACAATTAGACTACTTGAATGCCAAAATAACCACTGGAAAGCTTGAGATTCAAAGAGAATCTCAACAGTTTTTAGGAGCCCTTTCTACAAAGGGGTTACTCAATGAAAGTCCCTATTCTTTTTCATCCAATTTTTTATTTTTGAATTTTAAGCAATATGCCTTAAAGGATCTCATTTTAAATTATGGAGAGAACAAAATACTGGCTCCTTCATTTAAAACATTTAAAAACGTCTATCAAGGACGCATCAATCTACATTTAGAAAATTTAGCTATTTTTTCCCCTTTTGTACGTCAAGCGCTACAAGGAAATTTAGAGGGTGAAATTATATTTGACGTAAACCTTCCTCAAGGAACAGCTGCTCAAAATATCGATTTAAACCTTCAAGGCAATTACTTTAAAGTTTCTAAATTAGAGCTTCATGAATACTTTCTTTCTTTAAAAGGAGATCTTGAGTTAGACGATTGGAGAAGTTTTGAAGGGCCCCTGCTTGCTAAAAATAAAACGTTCCGTTGGGGAATATATGAATTTGAAAACATGCTCTTTGCCTTAAACCCCAAAAACAGAGCCTCTCCTTATAAATTTGAATCTCATGGCCCTATTGCTATTTCCTCTGCAGGGCAATTACAATATCAAGAAGAGACCTTAGAACTCTTTCTTCGCTCTCTCAATGGATCTCTTCGAGGAACCCCCTACTCTCTTTTAAATAAAACCACCTTCGAAATTTCAAAAAAACAGTTAGATTTCTCACCTGTTTATTTAAAAGTAGGCTCAGGTTTCTTCTACCTAAATCTTGATCAAAAATTGGAAGAGTTAAGCGCAACTGCAGAACAATTTCCAGTAGAAGTTTTGTCTGCTGTAATTTCTGACTTTGACCTAAAAGGATATATAAATTTTGAAGGGAAATTTGATCACATATACAGCAAAACTCGAGGTAATATAAAAGGCTCATTTTACCAATTTGCCATAGATTCTTTTCACAATATGCCACCTTTTCAGGGTAAATTCAACGCTGATTTAAAAAAGAGTCGTTGGGCTGGCAGTGCTGAATTTTATGAGAAGCGAGAGCAGCGTGGCACGCTAGATTTCGACCTTCCAATCTCCATATATTTATATCCCCTTAAATTTGATATGGACTCAAAAGCCCAAGCTAATGCCCATATAAATTATCACGGAGCTATTAATCCCTTTATACAAAGAGCTCTACCAGAAAACCATCTATTAGAGGGTCAAGTTCAAGTTAACTTAGAATTAAATGGAAGTATGAGTCAACCTCATCTTAAGGGAGAAGCCTCTTTAAAAAATGGATATTACGAAAATCTCTTTTTAGGACTTTCCTTAAAAGATGTATCAATGAATCTCAAAGGAAAAGGTAATCAACTAGAACTTGAATCTTTTAGTGCAAAAGATGATATAGACGGGACTGTAAATGCAAAAGGAAGCCTCTCATTAAATTTAGGGCATAAAATGCCCTACTATGTCGATATAGAACTACAAAAAGGTAGAGTCATTCAATTTGATTTTCTAGACGCTAGTTTTGATGGAGATATGATATTATCTGGAGATCTTGAAAGAGCCTTACTGAAAGGAAACTTAGATGTTACGCAAGCAAATATCCTTATTCCTAACCGTATTGGTAGTGGCTTTCCACAACTTCCTGTCACCTATCTTTATCCGAAGGAAACAAAGGCGTGTTCTGCAAATAGAAACGGAATTTATTCCATTCCAATTGATTTTGATTTACATTTAGATATTGTAAATCAACTCCGATTAAAAGGGAGAGGTCTAGATACTATTTGGGTGGGTCACTTTGATATTCTAGGAAATGATAGGGATCCTCAATTTGGAGGAAAGTTGACCAATAGAGAAGGAACCTTTGTTTTTGCAGGAAAAATTTTGAATTTAGAGGAAGGACTTATTCAGTTTGATGGGGATTTACTAAAAAATACCTATATTAACCTTACAGGGACAACGAGTGTTCATAATGCGTCTATCACGGCCTTTTTAAAGGGCCCTATTTTAGGACCTAAACTCTCTTTCAAATCAGACCCTCCTTATACTGAAACTGAAATTCTATCGCTAATTCTGTTTAACGAGCCTGTACAAAAATTAACTCCTTTTCAAGCCGTAGCACTCACTCATTCACTAGCCACTTTAAGTGGAGCTTATCTAGGGCCTGATATTATTGATAAAGTAAGACGAGGAATCGGAGTCGACCAATTAACCTTTGGCTCTTCTTTGGATGGCGGAGGTGACTACACTACTATTCAAGTTGGTAAATATATTACTCGAAATGTTCTTGTTACACTGAATCGCCCCCTCTCTATTGGAACGTCTCCTTTTGTCATTACAGCTCACGTAAAAGGAGGCTTTCAACTCCAAACATTTTTTGACGAAAACGAAATATCAA
>JAJACV010000060.1 GCA_022601335.1 Chlamydiota bacterium
AAGATCCTCAAAGGATAGTCAAAAACTCTCGATAGTTGAAGGTGGAATTCCTTCTGGCGAATACGTAGGAAGAGCTGTTAGGCCTGCGTGCTATTCATAATATTGAATAAGTAGATATGAATAGATTTAAAGTAACGGTTTATTTCAAGTTCATTAAAAAGAGAAATAACTTTATTTTTTAACTTAAGAGTTTCATCTTCTGTGAGAAGATCTAGATTGCCTGGAAAGTAAATAGATTTTAATAAAGAGCAATCACGAGGTAAGTAAAGTGACTGATCTAAAAACACTGTTTTAGCAGGCTTGCTCTCTTTTGTGAAAATGGAAATTTCACCCTTACTTAATAAAGAACCGTGTAAACCAATTTTTAAATCAATTAAAAGGCTGCTTTTTCCGCAACCTGATTTTCCTGTGATCGCATAACACTTGCCTGTATCGAATTCAAGCTGATCAATACGTATAATTTCATTGCCGTCTAAAGACAGAGTGTAGTCTTTAAATAGGACTTTATTTTCAGAATTGTTTGTTCGATTGACTTGGCTGGATGATTTTTTATTTCGAATAATTTCAAGCAGTTCGTCAACTCTTGTCTTTGCTAAAATAAGGTCTTTATTGTTTATCTGAAAATAGAGATTCGAAGATAAAAAATGATAAATCTTGTTGATAGAATCTTTAAATAAAGGAAGTTGAGAGAGAGCTAATTGATTATTTACAATATGAAACCCGGTAAAAAACATATCTGGAAAATAGTGGATAATATTACTTAGTTGTTCCAATTTTTTTAAAGCTAACTCTGTTTGTGTTTTTGATACTGTAAGTTCAGAATTAGTTTTTGAAAGTTCATTGTATTGGTGTTTTATAAAAGAAGCACCGTCTCGTAGCTGAATTTCTTGTATATTATTAGAAATACTAAAAAGGGTAGACCAGAGCTGCATATGATTGGTCATATAATCTTCAGCGACCTTTTTTGATTTTTCGCCCAGATTAAAGAGAGCTTTTTGTAGTGGAAAAACAAACAAGATGTAAGGAAAAAGAGTATGAGTGTCCATATTCACAAGAGTTTTGGCAGAAAATAAGACACTAAAGAGTTCTGTAATGGTTGTATCGAGTTTATGAACTCCATTGTACAAAAGAATAAACAGATCATGAGCAAAATATTGAATTAGCTTTTCTCCGTTTTCTGTTGCTAAGATTTTTCTTCCATTATCGTCTTCAAGCAGAGTGTTTGCACTTTTGGATGTGAGATGATCTGATAGTTTAATAGAAAGAAAGTTTTGTCTCTCTGAAATTGCAAATTGACTTATTAGCTTGAGACAAAGTAATCCAATAATATTTGTCCCCTCCCAAAGAGCAGAAGATCTAGAGGCTAAGTAGTGAAGCCATGTATTTAAATTTAAAGGATTCGAGGATTGCCCCTGAAGGGGAGATAAGCCTTTTTCTCGTACCCAATTTGTAATAAATAACGTGTTTCCATAGCTTGCAACTTGTGTTAGTAAATAGGTATCAATTATGACATTTAGAACGCTTAGACTTGCAAAACTTAGACAATGCATTAGAAATTCATTTTGATAGAGACCGTTTAAATTATTTTTAATCAGACTCAAAGCTTGTGTTGGATTTTTGGGAAGTGTCTCAGAAATTTTTTGAAGCTCATCTTTGAGAGTGTAATTGCTAGAGTCAAAAAACTGATTAATCGTCAAAAAAGATTCAAGAGGAAGATTGAGCTTTTCTTTGAAATTAAAAAAATCATCTGTGAAGTAAGCAAGAGTAAATCCAGAGACAATACTTACAATTCCTGTTAGTGGTGATCCTATACAATCCACAAGGGGAGTTAAAGAGGTTAAAAGCGGATAAACAGTGGTTGCAGACCAAAAGGCGGTTGAGCTTAGATAATGCTTATCTTCAGCTCCTTTCGCAATCAAGTATTCATCAGCAATACCTGTAATCAGCCCTGCAGTGCCTCCAACAGTTCCTCCAAAGATAGAGCCGCCTATGGTGGAAAAACCGATAGATGTGCAAGTAGGAGCCCAAGTATTTAACTTAGGGGCAATTGATATATTGCTTTTTTCTAATTTCATGTTTTTAATAAATAAAAGTGTTCTATTATAACAATATGTAATATTTAAATGGAAATGATAAGTCATGAAAGACCATAGATCAGAAGAAGAATGGAAAAAAGAGCTTCCAAAAGAGGCTTTTGAAGTCTGTCGCCTAGGAGGAACAGAACCTCCTTTTTCAGGTAAATACGACAAACACTATGAAAAGGGGACTTACCTTTGTAGAGCTTGTCGTAATCCGTTATTTTCTTCAAAAACTAAATATGATTCAAAAAGTGGATGGCCTAGTTTTTTTCAGCCTATTTCAGAGACATCCTTAGATTTTGTTGTTGACGAAAGTTTAGGGCACGCTCGTGTTGAAGTGAAATGTCACCATTGTCAATCTCACCTAGGACACGTGTTTGACGATGGCCCAGCGCCTACAAAAAAACGATTTTGTATAAATTCGCTAGCCTTAGATTTTGTCAAATAAACTTATTTTATTGGAAATAGGATGGATTCCTAAATAATTAACAGTAAGCGTTATTATATTAATCTAACGTTTTTGCCCCCATTTTTCTATAGTAGATGTTCAAATTAGCCCCCAGTTTTGTAGACTTAATTCGGACAATTACCCAGACTTCTTAAAAGTGTCTTAAGAAATGGATAATGATTCTCTAATAATCAGAAAAATGACTTTCTGGAAGAGTTTGTCCTCCATCCACCACGAGACTTTGCCCTGTAATAAAATTTGCTTTATCAGAAGCTAAAAAGAGTGCTGCATACCCAATGTCTTTTGGATTTCCAAGTACCCCAGCTGGGATCGCTTGTGTCATACTTTCTAGATATTCAGGACCTAAATCACTCAATCCCTCTGTTAAAATATTTCCGGGTAAAACAGTATTAATTTGTATGTTATATTTGGCAAGTTCTACAGCGGCAGTTTTAACAAAGCCCTCCACCCCACCTTTGGAAGCGGTATAGTGCGAAAAGCCAGGAAGAGCTGTAATAGGACCCGAAATAGAAGACGTCACTACAATTTTTCCATGCCCTTGAGATTTCATAGTCGGAATGGCTGCTCGGACCATATTAAATGTACCTGTAAGGTTCACATCAATTACTTCACGCCAGTTTTCTAAAGACATATCTTCTAATCGTTTTTCAGGGTAAATACCTGCGTTGTGGCAAATCACATCTAAGTGTCCTAAATCTTCAGTGATTTGATGGATTACGTTTTGAACTTCATCTTCAAATTGAACATCCAAAGCGTAAAAATCACACAGGCCGCCAGAGGCTCTGATTTCTTGCAAGAAGAACTACATGAGCTCCTTCCTCTGCAAATACCTGAGCAATTCCTTTTCCAATTCCTTTTGAAGCACCTGTTATAACGACAACTTTATCTTCAAAAGGTTTCAAATCAGAAGAAATTAACTGAGTTGAACTGAAAGTAAAAGTAATCAGAGCGCTTAATGTAAGGAGGAATTTCATAGGTAGCCTAGGTTTAAATGAATGAAACTAGAAGAATGGTAGGATGAAAAATAATTTAAAACAATTAAACTCTTTGCATCGCTCTATCAAAGAGGTGCTGAATTGAGTCAATACTTCTTGCACAAAGAGTTTTTTTATATTAGATATTTAAAAACAGTTTATCTCTACAAAAAGGTTTTTTATGATAAAAAAAATGAGTCTTTTCTTTTTAATTTTATTAACAACTGTGAGCTGTACAGGGCCCTTTTCAAAACCTAAGTCATTAGTAAAAAAGCATGATCCTTCATTTCTGTTCGTTATTATGTCCCGTCATGGGGCTATTGAAGAAACGGCAAAAGGTACTTATATTTTAGTTTTAGATCATAATGATGTAGATAAAGTATTAGCTTTTTCAGATCGCCCTTATCGTCTCGTTAAAAATGAGTCAGGGGAAGCCTTCAAAGACCTTTGGTCCGCATGCCCCAATCCCTTTACTGAAGATCCTCCAAATGCAGTAGTGGTTATTGATCAACATCTACAAACATTGATTCTAACTTCTATGTCGATCCAAGAGAATAGAACTATTTTTACGATCCAGCCTGATGGGAATCAGCCCATATCTTCCATGTCAGGTGTTTGTCAGCTCTTTATTGATAACAGTCAGTAAAAAATCACTGTTTTTGATTTTTAGCTGAAAAGCGTGCTAGGCAATAGAGTAGAATATAAACAGGAGGCATAATCAGGTCTGTGTACATGATTAATCCTGCATTAGAAGGTGCTAAGTCCTTGCGGTAGACTAGTTGGTATAAGTGGCCTAAGCCCGCTCCAAAGAGAAAGACAGTTACAATAACAATGGTAGCTAACCAAAAGTCAAATCTACCTTTAAAAAAGGCCATGCAACCTAATACAGCAAATCCTAAGTTCACGAGACCCACTTCATATTCAAAAGGGGAGACACTCCAGCCTATTGAAGCTGAGGCCGTGCTAGGGAAAAAAGTGTGGTAAATAAAAGCCCACAAGCCTTGTAGAGCTATATTGAAGAGAAAAAGATAGCGAAGCGCTGTATATGAATACGCTCTTTCCTTGTTTGTAAAGAAAAGAGCTAATAGAAAAGCTAAAAGTACGCTCCATCCAGGAAGTGTTTCGAGCAAAATCTGAATAAGCAAAAGAACCTCTTAGGTCAGCTAAAGAATGGAATGAAGTTTATCAAACTTCTTTCCATTGAGTGCATTCCAATAAGTTGTAAGAATGGACCCATCTGGGTTTTGGACATCAATGCGATAGACTGGTAAGAAAATCTCTGTAATGTTTCTTATAGTGAAATCATTTTCAAAAGCTAAATTGGCAATGCGTTCTATCTGTCTTCGACTATATTTTTTAGGTTGTCTTAGAGCATTTTTGTAGGGCTGTGTGACGAGGTAATGATCAAGGGCTGTCTCAGGGGTTAATTTGAGCTTTGGGGTTTGAAAATGAAGTCGATAATCATTACCACTTTGTACCACAAGTTTTTTGCGTTTGCAGCTATCTATCCAACGATCTAAAATATCGGGTTCTACATGGATAGCAAGTCCTAGTTCTTTGCGAGATAAGGTTCCATGGTTCGAAGCAAGTGCATTGATGATCTTAAAGTCATTGCGATCTACGTTAGCATTAATACAATCTTCAAATCCATGAGACATCTCCCACGTCGCTGTGGTTGTAACCATCTCACCGTCATCCATACTCCACAGAATACACGCTTCACTTGTGGTGTTTTCAACGGAACTATATTTTACCTCCATCAAGAGATAGGGGTAAAAATGAAGAGTGGGACTTAAAAAAGAATGGTTAGCGTCTACTAGAAGTTCCGACTTATGGGTCTCCATGATTAAGTCAGATGTAAAACGCATCTCGAGTGTATGAAAAGTTCCAGAATCAAATTTTTGTGAGATATAATTTTGAACAGTTTCACTTTTATTCGCATAATAGTAACCACCCCCAATAATAGCAGCACCTACAACTAAAGATAGGAATGTTTTAATCATAAAGGCATCCTTTTTTAGTTTTTTTTAACTTAATTAATCTTTCATTGAAAGTAAAAATTCTGCATTACTATTAGTTTTTCTTAACCTATTGATTAATAAGCTCATTGCATCAACAGGTGTTAAATCTGCTGTAGAGCGTCTAAGTACGTAGACTTTCTCAAGTTCATGCGGATGATAAAGCATTTCCTCTTTACGCGTTCCACTTTTAATAAGATCAATAGCTGGGTAAATACGTCGGTCAGCGAGGCGTCTGTCTAGAACGAGCTCCATGTTACCTGTTCCCTTAAACTCTTCAAAAATGACCTCGTCCATTCGAGAACCGGTATCAATAAGAGCCGTTGCAATAATAGTTAACGAACCACCATGTTCGATATTTCTAGCTGCTCCGAAGAAACGCTTAGGTTTATGGAGTGCATTCGCGTCCACACCACCTGTTAGAATTTTACCGGAGTGAGGTTCAACTGTGTTATAAGCGCGAGCAAGCCTTGTGATCGAATCCAAAAGGATAACAACGTCATGGCCATGTTCAACAAGCCTGCGGGCTTTTTCAATAACCATTTCAGCGACTTGCACGTGTCTTTCTGGTGGCTCATCAAAAGTTGAAGCAACAACCTCTCCTTGAACCTGGCGCTGCATATCGGTAACTTCTTCAGGCCGCTCACCGACTAGAAGAAGAATCAGTTTTACTTCAGGGTTATTTGTTGTGATTGAATTTGCAATGTTTTGAATGATAATTGTTTTACCCGTTCTTGGAGGGGCTACAATAAGAGATCTTTGGCCTTTACCAATAGGAGCTGCTAAATCCAACACCCTTGTGGTCATACGATCTTTAGTTGTTTCCATAACAAGGCGATCTTCTGGGTAAAGAGGTGTAAGGTTCTCAAAGCGAACACGCTCTTTTGCAGCTTCAGGCGTTGTTTTATTAATTGTTTCCACTTTTAGTAGAGCAAAGTATTTTTCTTTCTCTTTAGGGGAACGAATAGATCCTGTAACACTGTCTCCTTTCTTAAGCTCAAAACGCCGTATTTGAGCCGGAGATACATAAATATCTTCGGCAGAAGGCAGGTAGTTGTAAGCCGGGGATCTTAAAAAACCAAAACCATCTGGTAAAACTTCTAGAACACCTTCGCCAACAAGAACTTCATGAGACTGGCTAGATTTATATTTAACGACCTCAAAAACAACTTGAGATTTGGTAAGGGCGCCTAGATTTTTGATTCCAAAAGTCTTCGCATAACGATTAAGCTCAGCAATGTTCATGCGCTGCAATTCAGATACTTTAGTCTGTTGTATTTCCTTAGGCGGTAACTGAGGATCTTCGGGAGGTGTTTGAGCGAGGACGCCAATGGGTTTTGGTGGCTCTGGTGCTTGAATAGCTGATTCTCTATGTTTCCTACGATCTTGTCCAAGATGAGGTTTTTTCTGTAGGGGTTTTCTAGAAGGGGGTTTATTTTGAGGAAGGTTAGATTCTTCAGTCATAGTAACTATCTTGGTTAAAAAAGGTTTTTGAAAGATTAGGATTAATGGATTATTTGAGAGTAAATTTTTTGGGTTGAGCTTTTTAAATTTTTTAAATTGCCATCGTTAAAAAGTGTAAAATCAGCTTTTTCAGATTTAAGTTTAGAAGGCATTTGGCGCTGCATTCTCAAATCAAATTCTTTCTTCGAGTTCTGAGTCTTTAAGTTAAAACGCTTATAACAAATCGCTTCATTAGCGTGCACAACAATGGTCGCATCAAAGGGATGGTTTGGCTCTGTTTCAAAGAGAAGGGGGATTTCAGCAACAAAGCAGGTCCATTGATTCTCTTTGGAAACCTTTTTCCATTGGGTCGTAATCTCAGTTCGAACTTCAGGGTGTATTATTTTTTCCAAATGACTTAATAAAAGAGGATTTTTAAAAACTTTATCTGCTATTTTTTTACGATTTAAAATTGTGTCATTAACTATATCTTGTCCCAACAATTCAATAACTTTGTCTTGGATGTCTTTCCTGTAATTAAGAAGGTCCTGAACGATTAAATCGGCATCAACGACGTAGGCACCCATTTCTCTGAAAATTTCACACACTGTGCTTTTTCCTGATGATAAGTTGCCCGTTACAGCAATTTTCTTTAAATTTAACATTCTTTCCAATTTTTGCCAATCTTTATATCAACAGTAAGAGGGACTTTGAGCTCAATCACATTTTCCATTTTTTCTTTGACAAGTTCTTGAAGAGTTAATAACTCGTCTTTTGGAACTTCAAAAAGAAGTTCATCATGGATCTGTAAAAGCATGGAGGTTTGCTGCTTTTTTTTCTCTAACTCAGCTTGAATTTTGATCATAGCTATTTTAATAATATCTGCATTTGATCCCTGAATAGGAGAATTTACAGCGAGTCGTTCTGCTGCTTGTTTTAAAAGTTTGTTTTGACTGTTTATCTCAGGTAGGGGACGCCGACGCCCAAAAAGGGTCTCAGCATAGCCCTTTTTCCGAGCTTCTTCTTTTGTAAATTCTAAGTAATCTTGGACGTTACTATACCTATTAAAATATTTTTCGATAAATGATTTAGCTTCTTTGACACTTATTTTTAATTGTTTAGAGAGGCCAAATGCCTGCTGTCCATAAAGAATTCCAAAATTGACAGCTTTTGCAAGGTATCTTTGCTCTTTTGTAATTTGATCTAACGGCGTATTCAAAATATCTGAAGCTGTTTGAGCGTGGACATCCAGGTTGTTTTTAAACGTTTGTAAGAGTGTTGGATCTTCAGAAAAATGAGCTAAAAGCCTCAGCTCTATTTGCGAATAGTCTGCTGCTAAAAATAAGCGGCTTTCAAATTGGGGTTTAAAAGCTTCTCGAATTTTTTTACCTTCTTCAGCTCTTACAGGAATATTTTGGAGATTTGGATTTTGGCAAGAAAGGCGCCCTGTTGCTGTAATCGTTTGGTTGAAATTACAATGAATTCGCTTTGTCTGAGGGTTTACGTCATCAACGAGCGATTCTACATAGGTAGAACGTAGTTTCTCAAGCAGTCTAAAATTTAAAATTTTCTCAACGATAGGGTGAGCATCTTGAAGTAACTCTAAAGTTTCAGCATTAGTTGAATAACCTGTTTTCGTCTTTTTTGTAGGTGTGATTTCAAGCTTTGTATAAAGAATTTCACCCAGCTGTTTTGGAGATTTTAAGTTAAACTTTTCTCCTGCTAGTGCATAGGTTTCTTCCTCTATTTGAGTAAGACTTGTCTTGAGCTCAATGGCCATTTGGTGCAATTTTTCGGTATCTATGTAGATTCCAGAGCGCTCCATTTTGAATAAAACGTCTACGAGAGGCAACTCAATATCTTGGTAAAGAGGGGTAAGCTTAGAAGAGGAGAGTTCTTTCTTAAAAAGTTCTTTTAAACGAATAGTCATCCAAATATCTTCCCCACAATAAGGAGCCACCTGGTCGATGGGGATATCATTCATATTTTTTTGTTCTTTTCCTTTTCCCAGGATTTCTTTAATAGAAATTTTTTGGTGATTGAAATGCTCCAAACTTAAATGATCTAAGGAATGCTGTCTTAAATGAGGGGATAGAAGATAGGACATAATCATGGTGTCTCCAGAAATATTGGAGACCTTTACACCATGATTACTTAATAGATGAAGATCATATTTGAGGTGATGCCCATAAAAGCCAATGTTGGGGTTTTCAAGCAGAGGTTTTAACATTTTAATGACGTCTTGAGCATCCAGTCTTCCGTTGAGTGGAATATACCAAATTCGATCTATTTGATAGCCAATGCCAATTCCAATAATTTTATCCTGCAGTCGGTCTAATCCAGTCGTTTCTGTATCAATGCAGATCTCTTTTTGCTTAGATAATTCTTCAACTAAGCTGCTCAAAACGGATAAATCCTGAACAATGGTTGTTTCAATCTTCTCAGAAGTTCCTTTCTGGTTTTTAAATCCTTGTTCGCGATGCTCTCTAAGGAGTGTATTAAAGTTCATATCTTCGTAAAAAAGCATTAAGGACTCAGCTTCTGGCTTTTTCAATTCATAAAAATCAGGTGTCGTTGGAGTCTCTACGTCTGTAAAAAGAGTAATTAATTTGCGGCTAATAGCTAGTTGGTCGAGTTGGCTTACAAAAACTTCTCGTTTTTTATCATTGAGATACTTTTCAGGAGCTTTAATAAGTTCATCAAGAGAGGTGGCTTTTTCTAAAAGAGATTGGGCTGTTTTAGGGCCAAAGCTTTTAACTCCGGGAATGTTGTCTGAGGCGTCTCCTACAATCGATAAATAATCTAGAATTTGCGTTGGCCATACACCAAAGTGATCTTTGACTCCTTGGGAGTCATAGATGAGATTATTTTTATGTGTATTAAGTATGAAAATACGATCGGAAACTAATTGAAAGAGGTCTTTATCGCTTGTGCATATATAGGCTTCGGATCCTTGAGACGCTGCCCAAAGAGCAATCGTAGCCATGGCATCATCAGCTTCTGTTTCATCCACTCGAATACGAGGGATATTGGCTAGTTCACAAAACTGATAAGCCCATTCAAATTGGTGAGGTAAATCCTCTGGGGGATGCAGTCTATTGCTTTTATATTCAGGGAAAATAGCAGATCTAGCTTTCGTGTTATTGGGGCCATCAAAAACGGCAACGAGATGAGTGGGTTCGAAGTCCTTTATGATTTTCAAAATAGCCCTGACAAACCCATAGAGTGCATTTGTAGACTCTCCGGTTTTTCGGCTTAAATTTCTAATCGCATAGTAAGAGCGGAAAAGGTAACCAAAAGAGTCTAAAATAAAAATCTTTTTCATTTTATTGAGCGATTGGAGCGTTATGTAAATACATAGGTTCTATACTCCCTGACTCTTGATTGGGTAAAAAGATTTTCTCAAAGAGTTTTAAAGGAGATAGAGTCGTTAAATTTTGTATTTTCAAAAAATCTGAAAAGTGAGCTTTGGGTTGCATTGAAATTACCTGGTAGCTGCCCTCCTCTAAATTGGCTGCTTGAGCAAGAGCTTGGGTCGCTTCGTTCAATTGATACCCAGATCCATCTATTAGGCCTATTTGCTCAGCTTTATCAGCCATAAAAACAGCGGCTCCATACTCGTTCATGAGTTGGTCTTTGGTGACCTTAGGTCTTTCATTTGTCACAATAGACAAGAACTGTTGGTAGCTTGCGTCTAAAAGAGGAATGTAGGACTGATCAGAAGTTTCATTCCAAGGTTGGAAAGGGCTCATAGCTGTTTTTCCTGTACCTCGTGCTAGAGTCCAGTTTTGGACGCCGACTTTTTCCATGGAACCTGTCACATTAAAAAACATCATATAGGCTCCAATAGAACCAATCATGCTAGCGGATGAAGCATAAATTTTATCTGTACCACAAGCAATCATATACCCCCCCGAGGCACAAAGGCCTTCAACATAAGTATAGATGGGGATTTGATACTGAAGGGCATAGTCTTTAATTGCATAGTAGATGGATTCACTCGAAATTCCACCGCCTCCAGGTGAGTTCATATAGACAAGAATAGCTTTGATTTTGTCTCCTCTTAAAGGGCCTGATCGTGATTCAGTTAGGATGGAGCGGACTTGCGGAAGGGAAATGCCGCCTTTCTCTCCTATCACGCCCTGAAGATCAATTCTTAAAATAAGTGGTTTATTTGAAGTCATTTGATACTTTCGGCCATTGGTATCAGGAATTATTAATTCAAATGTGGCTGTGTCCAGCGCCTTATTTTGTTTTCCAAGTCCAAACAGAAGAAGTACTAAAAAAACGGCTATCATAATCCCTATGACAGAAAAAAATGAAATGCAAAAAGAGCGAATAACAGAACTGAAAATGGACTCACGTACTAGTTTCATGGAAATAACCTGGGATCTTTAAATTAAGAAAAAGTTGAATCTACCATAAGTCTCAAATTTATTAGAAGATTGAAAATCAAATCTATTTTTAAAACCAAATTAAGGGACATGAATACACTATTTGAGCAAAGTTAGCCGAAAGTCATTTTTAGAAAGTGAAAAAGGTTGTTTTTTTATAAAAAAAAGAGTATAATTTTCTATTTTAAGCAAGAGAATAAATCTTTATGGAAAAAATTTTAAGTTTAATTTACCAGAGTATTGGAGTAATTATTGAAGAAGGTTTAATATTTTTATTAATCCTGACACTTAATTTTTTAGTTCGGTTTTTTATCAAAAAATCTTATGCGCAAATTAAAGCAAGTAAAGGGGATGTTCTTCATGAATCTTTTGTAGCTAAACTTGCAAAGCCCCTAAGAGTGATGATCTGGCTCGTGGGGTTGTTTTATATGCTCTATGTTTTTGCTATTCAGTTTGAAGTGCAAGATAGTTTTCACCCGAGCTTTATACAGCTTAGAAATTTAGCCATTATCTTTTGTATCACTTGGATTTCTTTTGAAATCAAAAAGCAATTCCAAATCTATTTTGAAAAGAAACAATCTAAAACGGATAGAGAAATAGATCAAGGGAAGCTCAACCTTCTCTCTAAATTAGCCTCTATGTTAATTCTCTTTTTAGCTTTGCTCGTCTCTCTTCAAACCATTGGAGTAAATATTTCCACTTTAATTGCTTTTGGTGGTGTGGGTGGTTTGGCAATCAGTTTCGCGTCTAAAGATATCGTTGCCAATTACTTCAGTGGATTTATGCTTCACGTCACGAGACCGTTTAAAATCGGGGATTGGATTTACACTACAGATCATAGTCTTGATGGAGTTGTTGAATATATTGGCTACTATATAACTATTGTTAGAGGTTTAGATAAAAGACCTTTCTATGTACCCAATGCCTTATTCTCTTCTAAAATGATAGTAAATGCCTCGCGCATGTCTAATAGGCGAATTAAGCATACTATTGGTGTAAGGTATGATGACTTTGATAAAGTAGAGGTAATTGTTGATGAAATAAGGGAAATGCTTAGAAATCATGAAGCTATTGATACAAGACAGCACTTGCTTGTTGATTTCAATGAATATGGCCCCTCTTCTCTTAATATTTTGATTTATACCTTTACCAAAACAAAGATTTGGAAGCACTGGCTGGATATTCAACAAGAAATTTTACTTAACGTGGGAAGAATTATTAGGTCCCATGGAGCGGAAATAGCCTACCCAACCACCACAATTGATCTACCAAAAGAATTGATGAATGAGATGGTTACCCCTAAAGATTCTGATTGAATCTAAAATCAACTAGAGTCAATAGAGTAAAAGTAGCTATAATTAGAGAAGAATCGAGAAATTTGTCATGGATACACTTTTAGTTTTAATATCTACAAATGCAGCACAGGCTCATTGGTGGTTCTTTCTGCTGCTGATTTTGGCAGGCCTCAATTTACCTATTAGCGAAGATTTATTGATCATAACCAGTGCCGTCATGGCTGCGACAGTGATTCCACAGAATTTAATTAAGTTATTTATCTTTGTCTTCTTTGGCTGTTATTTTTCGGACTGGTTGTCTTATTGGATGGGAAGGAGCCTAACTCCCTGGATGAAAAAACGAAAATTTCTAGCAAAGCTTGTTGATAATAAGCGTATAGATAAAGTGAATAAGTTTTATAGTAAATATGGGGTGTTAACTCTAATTATAGGAAGGTTTATTCCATTTGGAGTAAGAAATTTTCTTTTTATGTCCGCAGGGATGGGGCGCATGAGTTTTAAGAAATTTATGCTTGTTGATGGAGTTGCTTGCTTACTTTCTAACTCCACTCTGTTTTTTTTAGCTTTCTCTCTTGCAGAACATTATCCAGCTCTTATGTCATTTTTACATAAGATTAATATTACTTTTTTTGCTGTCTTTTTGACGATAGGGCTCGCAATTCTCGGCTATAAGTTATATAAGGCAAAAAAAAAGAAAGCAGATAACTTGTGATGGTCCCATGCTCTCCCTCTCCAATACACTTACTCTTTTAAGGCTTCCAGCAGCTCTACTTTTTACTATTGATAGTGTGTATGTTCGTCTATCCGCCATTGCGCTTGCCATGGTGAGTGATGCTCTAGATGGTTATTTTGCGCGTAAAAATAAAACAGTAAGTCAGTTAGGCGCTATTTTAGATCCTATTATGGATAAATTTTTTGCCTTTTTTGCGCTGGGTATTTTAGTGGCAACGGTGCAACTGCCTATTTGGGCTATGCTTGCGATGATTTCTAGAGACTTTTTTCTATTCCTTTTTGGGCTTTATCTCACTGTTAGAGGAGGATGGGACAAATATGAGTTTAAAGCCGTTATATGGGGGAAAATAACAACAGCCGCTCAACTTACAGTGCTTGTTCTTGTTGTAATGAGGATAAAACTTCCTTGGATTGCTTTTGTTGGCTTCATACCTCTTGGTGTTTTAACGGCTTTAAGCTTGTATATAGATTATTCCAAGAAAGTTTCCACAAAATAGTTGAACTTACATTCTCGAAACCGTTTTTAGACCTAAAATAGAAAATCCTATTTCAAAGGCTTTTTGGGTCAAGTGGATGAGAAGCAGTCTTGACTTTTCTTCTTGAGAACCAATCACGGGACAATCTCTAAAAAATGCGTGGAAATAATTGGCTAAATGGTAGAGGTAATCTGCTAGTCTATTGGGTAAAAGTGTTTCAGACATAGAATATAAAACTTCTTCGAGCTGAACCAGATAAAGAGCGAGTTGAAGCTCTTGGGGTTCTTTTAGTTCAATAGCGCAGCTAGCAGCTTCTTCCAAGTCGAAGTGAGCTTTAGCTTGAATGCTTTGTATGCGAACATAGGCGTACATTAGGAAAGCGGCTGTATTGCCTTCAAACTGAAGCATCTTTTCATAACTAAATTGATAGTCTTTTGTTCGCAGACTTGATAAATCAGCGTACTTAACAGCATTGATTCCAAGAATTTTTGCTGTCGAGTGCTTTTCAGCCTCTTTTAAGTGAGTCGATCGATCTTTTAGAATCTGATACGATTTAGATACCGCTAAATTTAAGAGATCTATGAGCTTTTCTGAGTCTCCTGCCCTCGTTTTGAATTTAGTGCCATCAGCTCCTAAAACTAAACCAAAAGGGATATGCTGCACTTCAGTTTGTTTACCTTCAAAATAGCCTCCCAGTTCTGCGGCTTTAATAAACATTTGAAAGTGTAGGCTTTGCCCATTGTCAACAATATGTAAAATGCGATTCGCTTTTTCTTCATAAATTCTTTGATGAAGAGCTGCTAAATCGGTTGTAGCATAGTTATATCCTCCATCAGACTTTTGAATAATGAGGGGAAGGGGATTGCCCTCTTTGGAAACAAAGTCTGGTAAGAAGATGCATTTTGCACCATCCGAATTTGAAACTAAGGATTTTTCTTCAAAGTAGTCGATTACTTTAGAAAGTGCATCGTGATAATAAGATTCTCCTCTTTCTTCAATTTTTATATCCAAGAGGTCATAAATCTCAGAGTAGCCCTCTCTTGAAATTTGGCAAATAATACCCCATGCGTCCATGGCATCTTTTTTGCGAGCTTGTAGATCAATGACTTCAGATTGAGAAGCTTTTTTAAAGGACTCATCTTGATCAAAAAGTTTTCGGCTCTCTTTGTACCATTTAGCTAATAAGGAAAGATCTGCTATCTCAGCTCCCGATAAAATTTTAGGATGAAATTTTTTCAAGTAACAAATCAGCATGCCAAAAGGAGTTCCCCAATCACCTACATGATTTAGGCGAAGAACATCATGACCTAAAAATTCAAATAACCTCGCTAAAGAGTCTCCAATGATTGTGGACCTAAGATGACCTACGTGAAGCTCTTTGGCCGTATTTGGAGAAGAGAACTCAACAATAATACGTTTTGGATGGGTCACCTTTTTTATGCCTATGCGGGGGTCTTTAATAAGGGACTGAAGACGGTTCGCTAAAAAAGAGGACTTTAATGTGATATTGATGAATCCTGGGCCTGCTATTTGTGTAGAGCTGATATAAACATCTGGCTTTGGAAGAAGCTTAGTTGCAATCTCTCTAGGAGATGCTCCGACTAATTTACTTAGTTTCATGGCGCTGTTACATTGGTAATGGCCAAACTTTATTTGCTTAGAGGGAGTAATTTCTAAACATGAAGAAATCTGTTCTTTGGTAAGATTTGGGAACGCAGTCTCAATTTTTCCAAAGAAAATTTTTTCTAAAGTAGAATGAATAAAGGGAGGGTTAGACCATTGCATTTTTTTCACTTTTCTCTTCATCTAATAAAGTTTCAACAAGTTGGTCAGCTGCGAGTCTCGGCGAAATTTCACGCTTTTTAGCAAGGTCGTATATTTCAATGAGTCTTGGATAAATTTGATTCACTTTCTGCAGTGTTTTTTGAGCGTGAGCTCCATTTGGATCTAAGCCTGCTGCAATATTAATAAGGCCTCCAGCATTGACTAAGTAGTCAGGAGCGTAAAGAATTCCTTGAGTATGAAGTTTCTCCCCGTCTTCTATCTCCAAAAGTTGATTATTTGCAGCACCTACTACAGCTGCGCAGTTCAACTGAGGAATTGTTACCGAATTTAAAATGCCTCCGCGAGCGCAGGGAGCTAAAATATCACATTCTAAAGAGAGGATTTTATCTGAAGCAACAGGTTTTGCTGCGTACTTATACTCCGCATCTTTTAAAAGTTTATCTTGAAAATCAGAGACAAAAAGATCAGCACCTGCCCAAAATAAGTGCTCGAGAAGTCTCCCTCCAACTCCACCAATTCCTTGAAGGGCTATTTTTTTTCCCTCTAAACTATCAGAACCCCAAAGATATTTAGCAGTGGCTTGTATGCTTTTAAACACGCCCCAAGCGGTAAAACGTGCGGGGTTTCCGGTACCATCTTCCGGAAGGCCTAAGCAATGAGGTGTGACTTGATTAATGAGTCTTAGATTTTCTTCAAAGCAATTCATGTCTTGTGCGCAAATATGCTTTCCTTCTAGATAGTTAACAGCTTCGGCAAAGGCTTGTAAAAAACCAGGTGTTTTTCCTGAAGGGGGAAGGATAAGGGTGCTTTTACTGCCGCCTGTATGAGTGTTTCCCAAAGCCGCCTTATAAGTCATTCCTTTAGAAAGTCGTAAAACATCTTCTAAAGCTTCTTCACGGTTTGCGTAGGGTATAATGCGCGTGCCGCCTAAACCTGGGCCCATTGTAGTATTATGTATAGCTATAAAACCATGAAAGTCTCTAGCTGGGTCTTGAATTTCAATGACTCTTTCATATCCGTCAATTTTAAGTTCTATAATGTGTAAGCCCATATAAATTTATGCCCTTAGTTAGTCTTAAGT
>JAJACV010000007.1 GCA_022601335.1 Chlamydiota bacterium
ATAGACAATTACCCTTTTTTCGCTTAGAAACTTGATTTATTATTAAATAAGTCAATCGAGCTTCCCAGACGAATGAAAAAAAAGATCCTCCCCATTCTAACAGTCATACTCGTTTTATGTGTGATGGCTTTAGGAGTTATTTACATTTGCTTACATGATATCCCTGTTCTTAATCCAAAAGGAATGATTGGAGAGAAAGAGCGCAACTTAATTGTAATAGCAGCGTCTTTAATGCTCATTGTTTTAATCCCTGTTTATATTTTAACTTTTATTTTCACGAGAAAGTATAAAGATGGAAATAAATCAGCAAAATATGAGCCGAATTGGAACCATAGTGCACTTGCTGAAACTATTTGGTGGGGTGTGCCTATTTTAATTATTTCGGTTTTAGGCGTTTTTACGTGGATCTCTAGCCACAGATTAAGCCCATTTCGCCCTATTGTTTCAGAAAAGCAGGCTCTCACTATTCAAGTGGTCGCATTAGAATGGAAATGGCTCTTTATTTATCCGGAGCAAGGTGTCGCCTCTATTAATTTTTTTCAATTTCCTGAAAATACTCCCGTTCATTTTGAAATTACATCAGATGCACCGATGAACTCATTTTGGATCCCTCAACTCGGAGGGCAAATTTATGCGATGCCAGGAAGACGCGCTCAATTACATCTTATAGCCAATGAAGCGGGTGAATACAGAGGATCTTCTGCTAATTTGAGTGGCAAGGGTTTTGCTGGAATGGTTTTTACAGCAAAAGCCTCTTCTGAAGAAGCTTTCCATCATTGGGTACAGTCTGCCAAACAATCCAAAGGTCTTGCGCTAGAGCAATATAACCATTTGGTAGAGCCTAGTGAAAACAACCCAAAAGTGACCTATAAACTCACTCAACCTAACCTTTTTGATCAAATTATGAATAAATACAGCGCGCCACAAAATTAGAGGATAGAGAATGCACCTATTTGGAAGATTATCAAAAGAAGCTCTTAAACATGATTGGATAGAATATGCAGCGGGTATATCCATGTTTTTGGGTTTAATAGGGCTCATCGGTTTATTAACATACTTAAAAAGGTGGAAGTGGCTTTGGAAAGAATGGATAACCTCTGTCGACCATAAAAAAATTGGAATCATGTACTTGATTGTTTCTTTTATTATGCTTTTCAAGGGGTTAGTGGATGCTTTGATGATGCGTGCACAACAAGTTTTTTCCGTAGGTGATTCTATGGGCTATTTGGGAGCAGAACACTTCCAACAAATTTTTACAGCTCACGGCGTTACCATGATTTTTTTCGTCGCTATGGGCATTGTTTTTGGAGTCGCAAATTTAATTATCCCTCTTCAAATTGGGGCACGAGATGTCGCTTTTCCCTTTTTAAATTCACTAAGTTTTTGGCTCTTTACTTCTGGGTCTCTCTATATTTTATTGTCACTCGTTGTAGGTGTTTTTGCCGGAACCGGATGGACATCATATCCTCCTCTATCAGGGCTCAAATATAACCCAGGGGTAGGTGTTGACTATTGGCTTTGGAGTATTCAAATTTCAGGTGTCGGAACTCTTATTTCAGGTATCAATTTTTTAGTTACCATGCTCAAGATGCGCTGCCCTGGAATGTCTTTGATGAAAATGCCTGTTTTTATCTGGGCTATGTTTGCCACTATGATTTTAGTTGTTTTTGCCTTTCCTATTTTAACAGCTACCGTTGGGATGCTATCTACAGATCGACTTTTGGGCACAAAGCTGTTCACCGCAGGCTTTGGAGGCAATCCTATGATGTATATCAATTTAATATGGGCATGGGGTCACCCAGAAGTCTATATTTTGGTGCTTCCCGCTTTTGGTATCTTCTCAGAGGTGGTCTCTGTATTTTCCCAAAAGAAACTATTCGGTTATACATCGATGGTTTGGGCTATTTTCGGCATCACTTTTTTATCTTTTATCGTTTGGCTACACCACTTTTTTACAATGGGATCTGGAGCCAACGTCAACGCCTTTTTTGGAATAATGACTATGATTATTGCGGTTCCCACAGGCGTGAAAATATTTAACTGGCTTTTCACACTTTATCGAGGAAGAGTTGTTTTTACTTCAGCTATGTATTGGTTTATAGGATTTGTTTTTGTCTTCACATTGGGTGGTATTACAGGCGTTATGATGGCTGTACCCGCCATTGACTTTCAAACTCACAACAGTCTCTTTTTAATAGCTCATTTTCATAACGTAATTATTGGAGGAGTTGTTTTTGGTGCTTTTGCAGGCTACTCCTATTGGTTCCCTAAGTTTGCAGGTTATAAGCTCAATGAACCCCTGGGTAAGGCTGCCTTTTGGTGCTGGTTATGGGGATTTTTCCTAGCCTTCCTCCCTCTTTACTTACTTGGATTTATGGGAGCTACAAGACGATTAAATCACTATGATATGCAAGAGTGGCAACCTCTTTTTTTCGTAGCGGGTATTGGAGCTTTAGTCATTCTTTTAGGAGTGACTCTCCAAGTACTTCAATTTTATGTCAGTTATAAACAACGCGATGCGAATAGAGACCTTACGGGAGATCCTTGGAATGGAAGAACTCTTGAATGGTCGACAAGCTCTCCTCCACCGTTTTATAACTTTGCTTTTATTCCTGAAGTTCATGACAGAGATGCCTTTTGGGAAATGAAGCAATCTAAAAAAACTATGAATAGAAATAGGCCCTATGAAGATATCCATATGCCTAAAGATACTCCCATTGGTTTTTATATGGGATCCTTAAGCTTCATAATGGGATTTGGCTTAGTCTGGCATATATTTTGGCTAGCACTTATTTCTGTAATTGGAATTATTATATGTATGATTGTTCGCTTATCTCAGAAGAAAACAGACTATTACGTGAAAGCTAAAGAGGTTGAGCAAATAGAAAATAGGAAACCTACGTTATGACAGAATTGAATGCAACCCAGCATGAGCACTACCCAGATGAGCACCATGATGTATACTCAAAAACTGTCTTTGGTTTTTGGCTTTTTTTACTCAGCGATTTTATTCTTTTCGGAGTTCTGTTTGCCTCTTACGCCGTATTAGCTAATAAGACCTTTGGAGGCCCTTCAGCTAAAGATCTTTTTTACGGCCCCTCAGCATTAATCCAAGCAATGCTGTTGCTCACTGCTGCCTTTACTACAGCTCTTGGAAGCTCCTTTGCACATTTGAAGAAGAAAGGATGGACTATTGGTATTTTCTTTATTACCTTTATTTTAGGGATAGCCTTTATGGTTATGGAATTTAGTGAGTTTCAAAGAATTCTATCTGAGGGTTACAGCTGGAAAACAAGTGCTTTCTTATCTGCTTACTTTTCTCTTATTGGTATTCATGGTCTACACATGCTAATGGCTATCTTATGGATTATTGTACTCATCATTCCTATTTGCTACCACGGCGTACGGGATGTGAGTATTAAGAGACTGGCGTGTTTAAAACTATTTTGGCAGTTTTTAAATATTATTTGGATATTCATCTTTTCATTCGTCTACTTAGTGGGGATCAAATAACATGCTTGATGTAAACAGTAAAAGAAACGTAGATTTTCAGCTCCCAATCTGGGGTTATATTCTTTCAGGCCTTCTGATATTTACTGCCTATTTTTTAACTATAAAGTGCCAAATTAGCTATTGGCCTTTGATCTTCCTAGTTATTGGCTTAGCGAGTCTTCAAACGATTATTCAGCTAGTGACTTTTATTCACTTAGGAATGGAGTCCAAGCCAAAATGGGGAATTATGACGTCTCTTTTCACGTTAATTGTTTTGGTGATTGTTTTCGGTGGAACGCTTTGGATTATGAAAAACTTAAGTTATAATTTAAAACCGTAACGTTAAAGATTGCATGCGCAAATACAATCTGCTTCGCACGCACAGACAGAACCACACCCACAAACACAACTTGAACTTTTATCACTAGAGCCTTTTTTTTGTAAAAAAGTGCAAGATCCTAAAGTAAAAGCTCCCAAGCAAAGTAGAACAATTAAAAGTTTTTTATTCATATGGCCTCATCATTTTTTTTTGTTTTAACATAAATATATATTTTAACCTAGCACACAAATACACCATGAGATACAACCAGAAAAGCAATAAAATTATTATTCGGATTTAGTATGGAAAAACTCTCTAAACCTTCTCTTAGCAAGACTGTTCAAATATACTATCAATTAACAAAACCAGGCATCTTATTTGGCAATTCCATTACGGCTATAGCTGGTTTTTTATTTGCAGACTACGCTAAGCTGCCCCTTTTTTTACTGACCCTAACCGTTCTTGGACTGGCTCTCATTATGGGATCCGGCTGCGTTTTTAATAATTGCATAGACAGGCAACATGATGCTCAAATGAAACGAACTCAAAATAGAGCCTTAGTAAAAGAAGAACTATCTGTTCAACAGGCTCTTCTTTTTGCAAGTGTGCTTTTAATTTCGGGCTCTTTAATACTCGGTTTTTTAGTAAATATTTTAGCACTATCTTTAGCTTTAATTGGCTTTTTTATTTATATAAGCTATAGCTTTTTGAAGTACCAGACAACCTACGCAACACTCATTGGAAGCTTTGCAGGAGCAGCACCTCCAGCTGTTGGATACTGCGCCTTAGCACAAAGATTAGATTTGGCAGCTCTGCTCCTATTTGCTCTACTCGTTTTTTGGCAAATGCCTCATTTTCATGCTATTTCAATTTATCGACTTGAGGATTATTCTAAAATAGCAATTCCTGTTCTTCCTGTAAAAAAGGGAATACTACATACAAAAATCCATATGGTTCTTTATATCATTGGATTCATGGGTATTATATCTCTTTTTACCCTTCTTAATTACACATCACCCCTCTTCTTAATCATCATGAATATAATTAGCTTAAACTGGCTAAGAATTTCTTTTCTTGGCTTTAAGGCACAAGATAACAAGCTCTGGGGTAAAAGGATGTTTAAATTCTCTCTTATAGTAATTATGGCTTTTAGTTTTTTAACTCCTATTTTTCATATTTAAAATAGTAGGACGTAACTACTTATCCCAAATGACACCAAGAGGGCTCCTGTTACTTTAAAACCAGATGTTCAATCTCATACTAGCCTCTACATCTTATCTTCAAAGAGCCCGAAACCGCATGCCAATGAAGAAGATAAAAAACTTAAAAAACATTAATACCGTTATTTTAATGACTGAATTTAGCTAAACTAGATTGCACATTAATCAGAATTTTTGCTAGCCTGATTGTCTTAAAATAGGACTCTAATAAAATGAATACTATCCAAAATCAGGCTCAGCAAGAAACAGTATTAAGCCATGCAAGTGCGCCTGAATCTGTAGAAAATAACCTCCAAGTACTGTCAGATAAAATAATTAGACGCGGCAATTTGCCACATGTAACAGTGGATGAACAGCTGAAAATTTTGAATGAATTGACTACTTTTGAGCTTGGCAGGTTTCTTATTCAGAACCGTGGATTGAATGGCTACTGGACTGATCAAATCCTTATGCATCCTTTAAAAAAGCTTGAGACAACTCTCGCTTCTACTGAAAAACCATTAGGTACTTTAGAAAAGTTTATCCTTGATAAAGCTCCCACTGTTTTGGCAACTCAAGAAAGATTTGAAATATTTAGAACTGAAATTCAAAAAAGAGTCCAGAATGGGATTATTTTAGCCTCTGTTCCATGTGGGCTTATGAGTGATCTTCTAACTCTCGACTACAGCCATGCTAATGAGAAATCACTTTATGGAGTGGATGTGGACTCTCAATCCCTTCATCAAGCAGCTCAACTGGCCAAAGCTTACAAGCTATCAGATGACACAAACTTTTTTGAAGGCGACGCCTGGAACTTTTCACTACCCTCGCCAGTTGATGTCCTCACAAGCAATGGTCTTAATATTTATGAACCGGATGAAAATCGTGTTGTGGATCTATATAGACAGTTCTATCATAATATTAAACCTGGTGGAGTTCTAATTACAAGTTTTTTGACTCCCCCTCCCCTATCTGGATTACCCACCGAATGGAACATGCAATCCATTGATCCAGCAGATCTACGGCTCCAACGAGTTCTTTTTGTAGATATTTTAAGTGCCACCTGGCAAGCCTATACTTCTACAGAACAAACAACGCAACAACTCAAAGATGCAGGGTTTAAAAATATTGAAGTCATACCAGGTAAAAGTGGCATGTTTCCAACCGTTATTGCAAAACGCGAGCTAGTAACTTCTGCTGAGGGATAAACACTTCTTCATATTAAACTTCGTTTTTCTTCTTTAAGACTAAAAAATGAACTCCTGGAGACGTCCAGGCATTTTCATCGATCAAGTAAGCTTGAAGTTCATTCCATGTTTTATTTAAATCAACAGGGATTTGATAAGTGCGGTGAAGAAGCTCTACAAATAAAATATTTTGGTTAAAGAATAGAGCTTTATCTTTTTCTCCTTCAAAACGGACCACATCACCTATAACATTTCCATCCAAATCAAGATTACTGTAGTCCACTTCAAAAAGTTCCGCTAAAGGGGAACTTTTCATTTCAATAGCTTTTACTTGATTTTTTTGACAAAGTTTATTGAGATAGGGACCATTTCCACTTCCTAGTTCAAGAACATTTTTAGCTCCTAGCCACCAGTTTCCTTTAGAAATCCAATTAAATTCAGAATCAAAGAATAAGTTCGTTTGCACTTCACGAAAAACATTCCAAAGCTGCACATCATCAGTTGTTTTTATTTTTTCAAAGCACACTGATTTACTATTTTCTATTAAATGATCTAGTGATACCTGAGCCTCAAAAACGACATACTTAGCACACACAGTATTACAATAGTTTACTCATATTTTCTTCTCTATTTCTATAAATTTAATTATACAAGCGTTAAAGCTTTACTCTTCGAAAGAAAGCCTCTGGATACTGTTTAAAAGTAGAGTTAACCGACTTAAATCTGTTTCCATCCCTAAATTCGTCGCATCATTAATAGCATCGAGGAGAACCAATTGAGCCTTTGGATAGTCTAGCATGGCCACAAAGTACTGAGCCTCCAAATACTTGTAATGAACTTTTGTTTTTGTAGGTAACAAGCTTATGTCCATTTTATTTAGAAGATCAAGAAGTTCCGCGTATCTTTTTTGAAGTAAGAATACTTTTCCTAAACGGATAGAAGTTCTTGCAAAATCGTCATACTCCTCTAAAGATTGATATATTTTGATGGCTTCTTGGTACTTTGGTATGGCAATTTCTAAGTCTCCGTGAGGATCATCGGAGTGTGCAGCCCCTGCATTAAATAAAACCTTAGCTTTTATAAAATCATCCTTGCAATAATCAAAGCATTGAAGAGCTTTATCTATTAATGATCTAGCTTCTTTAAAATATTGATCCGCCTGTTTCGGATCTACGGAGGCGTTTTTATTGCCCTCTCCTCGTTTATAAGCTGAAAGTAGATAGAGAGCTCTCATAATCATATTCGGATCATCTAAGCACTCACTAATTTCAAGGCAACTATTTGCGTGCTTAGCGCAGCCATCATAGTCTCCTAAATAATAGGAACAGCTTGCAAGTTGGGCATGGGTCTTTGCTTTTTGAACTTCAGTCATCAAATTATCAATAAGAGCTTGATTACCAAGTATTAGAATTTCACTCCAATTTTCCATCTCTTTTAGCCTATTAAAATTGGAGCTATATTTTTCATAGGAATTTGTAATAGGGTTGGGCGATTCAAGTGCAGATATAAATCCATTATTAGATGACTGCGAAATTAACATATAAATCCTTTAAATTTACTTATTATCGATCGTAGAGTTAGTTGATATTCTTCAAAAAAAATCATTGTTGTGAAAAACATATAGAAAGGAGTTTTTATTTGGGAGTTCAAAAACTCAAATAATATTTTAAAAATTAAGCGTGATCAAATGCAAACTTTTCTCGATTATATCTCCCCTTTTTACAATAAATACGATACAACAAATCAAATTTTATTTAAATCAGCGATAAACTCTGCATAAACCGTTTGCAGGTTCTTTTCTAACGGTAGTAAGTCTAGATCGATCTTTTGAAGTAGATCCAAAAGTTCTTCATACCTATGTTGCGATAAATTGAATCTCCTCAAAATCGATTACTCTATTGTTCTCTCTTGATCACAATATAATGTAATTAAATTTTGATCCCTGTAATCCGTCTTCCAATTTAAATAATCCTGCAAAACTTGAGCATGATCAAAGGCAAGTTCATTCCAGGGAATATCATCAATTTTAACAATGAAAGCTTCAGCTGCATCATCTCCTGCACAAGGCTTTTGATAAGCTTTTGCTACATGTGCTACTTCAACAGAATGATGACGAAAATCTCTTTTTGGGTCAGAGTAAACATGGAATTGTTTAAGTTCAAAAAGCTCAAGGTTCACCTCTTCCATCATTTCACGCCTAACGGCTGCTTCAACAGTCTCGCCATATTCCACTTTCCCTCCAGGAATAGCTTTTCCCCAAGGCGCTTTACCCCGCTCGATAAGCACGATACCTTCAAAATTATTTGATTCGTTATATACTTCAATAATGGCTGTTGTTGTCAAAATAGGCGGTTTATGATCTTTGGGAGAAGACGCATCTACTTCAAAACTTAGTATGCAACAAAAAGATAGAACAAACATTATTATGGTTTTTTTAAACATAGTTCACCGGCAATCAATAAGAATTTTTTCATTTTGCTAGGTCAGGTCCAGTTTTGAAAAAAGAAACATTTTTTGCAACTTTAAATTTAAATAATAATTTAATTAGTGATTAATTTTAAGATGCTTATAAAATATCGGGCCCGACTGCAACCAATTCGAACCTTGGCCCTACGGCCTATTAAAGTTAAGATACCATGTCAGCAAAACATATCTCTGTATCAAATTTTGTCTCCCAAAGTTAAAGAGCTAAAAGCGCTTGGAATCTCATACAAAAATATTGCTTTAGCATTAAATATTAACCTTAAAACCGTTTTGAAAGCTTTGTCTCATTTTACTCCTCACTAAAGCAAAAAACGCGCTTTTTCTATAAAAGTTTTGTTTTTTCAAAGAGAATAATTTTGTAAGCATCTTACCATAAAGAATATAGGAAACATTCTCCTGAAACGTGCATTGAAAACACACGGTTTTAAGGAAAACCATGTATTGACAAAAACATATCTACAATGATACCATGAAATGAAAAGGAGATACTATGATAAATAGAGAAGTCCTCAAACAAGTGATTATGGACCAGAAAGAATATCAAAGCCCACAAATCTATTTTCAAAGAGAGCAGATCACTCATATTCAATCATTTATTGACAATCCAAGCATCATAATTATCAGTGGTATCAGAAGATCTGGCAAATCAACCATTCAGCGAAATTTTCAACTCGAAATACAAAAATCTGATTATTACTTTAATTTTGACGATGAGCGCTTAATTCATTTTCAAGTAGAAGATTTTCAAACATTACTGGAGACTTTTATTGAATTATTTGGAAAACAAAGTACTTTTTATTTTGATGAAATCCAAAATATAGAAGGATGGGAACGCTTCATACGTAGGCTGTATGAAAGAGGATATAAAATTTTTATTACTGGATCTAATGCAAAACTTCTTAGCAAAGAACTGGGAACCCATTTAACAGGTAGATACCTTCAATTTGAAATATTTCCTCTTTCATTTAGAGAAATAATACAATATGAGTATCCCCTCGTGCTTGAAAAAAAAGCTTTTTCCACGGATGACATCGGAACTTTATTACATTATTTTTCTCAGTACCTTAAAAGAGGTGGAATTCCTGAATTTTACAAATTCCAAAAAACAGAATATCTAAAGGATCTTTATGAAGGTATTCTTTACCGAGACATTGTAACTAGGCATAATATTAACAACGAGAAATCTCTCAGAGAGTTAGTTTATTACTTTGCAAGTAATATTGGTAAAGAATTTAGCTATACAAAATTAGGGGCAACTGTTGGATTAAGTAGCCCCCATACCATTTCTAATTACTGCTCTTACCTAGAGCAATGTTACCTTTGTTTCTTCTTAAGTCGATATAGTCATTCCCTAAAAAAGCAAATTCAGTATAACAAAAAGTGTTACATGATTGACCCAGCTTTAATTTATACTACTGGCTTTAGAATTAGTGATGATAAAGGACGACTACTTGAAAATATTGTTTTCTTATATTTAAAAAAGGATGGAAAAGAAATTTATTTTCATAAAGCTGAAAAGGAATGTGACTTTATCATAAGAAGAAATAATCTAATAATTCAAGCTATTCAAGTTTCTGTTTCTCTGACAGATAAAGCTGTAAAAGATCGAGAGATAGCAGGTTTAATTGAAGCAATGAAGGCCTATGAATTGACAGAAGGCATTATTATTACTGAGAATGAACATGATGACTTCAAAATTGATACTTATACCGTTAAAGTTATCCCTATATGGAAGTGGCTCTTGAAATAGTTAAATAGCAAAAAAAATA
>JAJACV010000008.1 GCA_022601335.1 Chlamydiota bacterium
ACACTTTTTAGGCACTCTAACTAATTCTTCAAAATAAGGAGTTTGTCTTATGACTATTCAAAATCCGGGTGCTTCAGCAGGGGCCAATCCTGCGAATTCTAATGTTCTTTATGACTACCTGTCTTCTATGAGGACTCATTTGAAGCCAACCCTTTCATTCGCGGCTTTGTTTGCTTTGGCAGGGCAGATTGAGTCAAAAGGAAAGGTTTGGGGAATGGAAGCTATTTTGGGAGCAGCTGTGGGTTATGGAGCTTATTCTAAGCTCTCAGAAAAAAACTGGATCAGCGCTAAGCTCAACACTTTAGAAATAAAGCCTTTTTATGGGGCGATACTTGCTTCAGCTACTTTAGGCACTTTTGTCTCTATTGCTTTTAATACCATCACACTGTCTTCCCTTAAATATGCTGCTCTGGGGCTTGCTCTAGAGCAAGGGATTAAAGTTTGTGAGAATAAAGGACTCCTGAATACAAACGCGAAAAAACTATTAGAAAAGGTGAATGCTGTGGTCACTGGAGGACTTCTCTTGCAAGGCCCTATGAATACATTCTTTTCCTATACAATAGGGGGTGGCTGCGGAACTGCTATTCACATTTTAAAAGAAAAAGGCCAGGTTTACTGGAATTCTTTACAAAAAAGAACCGAAGTTAAAGGCCATGACTCATAAAGAGATCCCCAAAATATTGATCTATCGAGACCAGGGTGTCTGGCCTCTCTCATATAAAGCACTTTTTAAAACTCTGAGAAAGATAGCTGAGATCAAGGGCTATGAGGTTTGCTCTATCAATGCTGAGGCGGTGACTCAGGGCGTTTGGAGAGATTCTTGTGCTCTTTTTGTAGTGCCAGGCGGTAGAGATGTTCCTTATCACGAAGCTCTTAAGGGAGCTGGCTGCTCACATATAAAAGAGTATGTTGAAGATGGAGGTCTCTATTTAGGTATTTGCGCGGGAGCTTATTTTGGCACCTCAAAAGTTGTCTTTGAAAAAGGAACCCCTCGAGAAATTTCAGATCAACGGGAGCTCCAATTCTTTCCAGGTGAAGGGTGGGGGCCTCTTTTTGGAGAAGAGGCTTATTCTTATGAAGAACATGCTTGCGCTTACCCAATTACAATGAATTATAAGGGAGAGTCTCTTTCTGTTTATTATAGTGGGGGCTGCACTTTTAAAAATGCGGTACTTTGTGATCAGACAGAAGTGTTAGCTACTTACCAAGACCTTAAAGATGAACCTGCTGCGATTATTAGGTGCAAAGTAGATCGGGGACTTGCATTACTTATGGGTGTTCATATTGAGCTTAGCTCCAAACAGTGCCAAAAGAGTCCTGAATTATCGGCTGCTTTAGAAAGGGATGAAGAGAGACGAGAGCTTATTTTTGGAAATTTATTGACTGACTTACTCAAAACTCGCTCGCTCGCTTAAAATTTCCTCAATCACCTCTACTTGAGTTTCTACAGAGATAGGAATTTGTGAGAGTACATCAAATTTTTTATTTCGAAGCGCTTTGTTTAAAGGCTGTCCTGTGTTTTGTAGCGTTTCATCTCGTTTAGCAAGCATTTCATCAATTTGAGGTTTAAAGAGGCGAAGCATATGGTTCATCCATTGATTTGTTGGCCAAGAGGGATAGGAATGAGTAATTTCAAATTGATCCACTAATTCAGAGATTGTTTCTTTAGAATACCACCATTCCTTTGGAGTAATCCATTGATTGGTACTAAAAAAGCCTAAGGGAGTGCCATCGGGGTGAATGGAGAGAGCAAGCAAGTGAACAGAAGATCTTTTCTTATCCCATTTATCCAAAGGTTCATATTGCTCAAGGACCTCTTGATTGGAGTAAAATAAATGAAAATGGCCGTGTTCTCCTGGTCTATGTGAATGGTAGTAATAAAGAGATTCTGTATCTCTGTCGTAAACCTCATCATAAGGATAGTGCTCACTTACAAAAAAAGGATCCGAATCTGGCACCACCTCTGAAATAACAGTGGCATCTACTTTGCTAAGAATGTTTTGCCAATTAAGGACTTCAAGTCCTGATCTTCTCATCTTTTTGAGTTCGGATGTATTTATTTGAGAAAGTTGATTTTTGAGGGCCCCTTTATCAATAGAGGGATAGGAGACGGGTTCTGTTTCATAAGAGCCTGCAGTAGGTAGGGTGGTGTAATAATCATAAATTCCAAAAACCGCAAAGAGTGGGACTAGTAGAGCCAAAAGACATTTAGTATATTTTTTCATAGGGCGCCATTCTAATATAACTTTATGGCAGTCATAAAATATGCGCCCTCTTTTCGCAATAAAAAAGTGGTTAGAAAATAAGATTAGCTCCCAACCTTAAAATAAGGTCACCTCTATATGTCTCACCAGGCAAATAGCCTGCAGTTTTAAAACCTATTTGAGAGAAAAGAGAGCTTCGTTGAAATGTTGGGAAGGTATATTGATAGATAATAGAAAAAGCACTTCCAAGTTGCTTTGAAAAGAGCTCGGAGTCTGTGTATTCATAAGCACATTCAAAGTCAAACCTATCATCTTTAAAAGAAACGTTTTCTGAACTTTTGTAGGAAAGTTCAGAGTTTTGTGGATAGAACAGAATAAGCTGTGGCTGGCTCCAAAAATCTAATTTTAAACCCATTTTATGAGCTCCAAAAGAGAGAATGTCATGATTTTCAAACCCAAAACCATAATATTTATTTTTGGAAAACTCGCCTTGTTTAAAGTAAAAATAGGAGGGGCCTCCTTTTTTAAAAAGTAAGTAATTTCCAAAAATATTTTCAGGTCCAAAAGGAGTTAAAGAGATTCTATAAACAGGTGCAAAAAAACGAATAGCTGTATTTAGTCGGGTCATTTTAACTGGCAAGCCGCTCCAAAAATATCGAATTTGAGAGGCTAAACCATAGTAATTAAAGGGGTCAGTTCCAATAGTTAAAGCACTTTTGAGCACAAGAGAAGTTAACTCATCTGCTGGATCTTTTGTACAGGGATAAAGGGAATAGAGTTCTTTAAGGTAATCAAAAATATCATGTCCCTCTAAACAAGAGTCCAAAGATCCAAGTAGAGAAATGATGTATACGGGTAGGTCGTTACTTGCTTCAGTACGTAAAGAGGCTTCCCTTCCATCTACATTATTCTTAGAAAGCCAAGATAAAGTAGCTCGCTGTCCTAATATAGTATTAGCTTCTGTACCAGCTATAGAAATAAGTAAATTTTCTGAAGGATAGAGCGGTTTGTACATGTAAAAGTAAGTGGCTCCTCCTCCACTGCCATAAGGGTACGGTAGGCCGATTTTATACTGACTTACTTTTGCATTTTTTCTTCCCACCTCTCTAATGCGATAACCATGCCCAAATACTTCATGTTGAGTCGTGGCAATAGCGCTATTTAAAGGAGTCCAAAAGAAGGCGAGCTCTCCTAATCTTAAAGTTCTTCCTAAAATACGTTTTCCCGTTGAGAGCTTAGGTGGAAAGCTTAAGATTGAAGCATCTTCAGCATCTTCTTTTGCCTTTTCAAATTTGGCTTGTTTATTAGATAAGAGATAACCTTTGTATTTATTTTGAAGGTTCAGTATTTCTTCCTGAACAGAGAGAGAGTCGTAAGAACCTGCATAGGGAGAAAGATGTGTATCGACCACAATTGGAGAGTGGGATGCAAAGGCACTAGATTGACAGATAAAAAAGAAGATCAAAAGTTTTTTCATTGTATTGCCTCAAAAGTAAAGAAAGAAATATCCTAGCCCTATTGAAACAAAATATACAAACAGTTTTTCGTTTAAAAAATAGTTTAAACATGTTCGTTTGTTTTGTTTTTTAATTAAATTTGTAAAATATATTAAGAGAGAATAGATGAAGACTCTAACGTTTAAAAAGAAAATCTTTTTCATTTTGCTCGCATTTATAATGTATGCTTTTTTCGGTTTTAGTTTTGTGGTGGGAAAAAAGACGCTTGAGTATGGCGGGCCTTTTTTAATGACTGGAATTCGAATGGTGTTAGCTGGAATTGTATTATTTTTAATACAAGTTTTAATCAATCGTAAAAAAATCACTTCTATTAAAGGGTTTATTCCAGAGCTCATATTATTAAGCGTTTTTAATATTTTTTTGACCAATGTTTTAGAGTTTTGGGCGCTTCAGTTTTTGGCATGTTACAAAACTTGTTTCGTCTACAGTCTCTCTCCCTTTATCTCAGCAGTCCTTTCCTATTTTGCCCTTAAAGAAAAACTCGGTGTTTATAAAATAGTGGGTCTTGTGATTGCTTTTTGTGGGTTTGCTCCCTTGCTCGTTTACAAAGAACTCTCCGATCATAACAAGTTTTATATAGAGCCTGCAGAGTGGGCTCTTTTAGGAGCTGTGTTTGCTACAGTTACAGGTTGGATTGTTATGAGAAAACTTGTGCACCAAAAGAAATTCCCCGTTTTACTAGCTAATAGTTATAGTATGCTCCTAGGTGGGGTATTCTCCTTTCTAACCTCATGGGTTTTTGAAGGGTTTTCTCCTATGTGCGTTTCTAATTGGAAGTTGTTTGTTTCAGGACTGTTAGTTATTACTTTAGTGAATAATTTAATAGGCTACAATCTCTATGCCTATTTAACTAAAAAGTTTACCGTAACACTGATGACATTCATTGGTTTTGTAACACCACTTCTTACAGCTCTTTTTGGATGGCTTTTTTTAAAAGAAAAAATAACCGTTTTTTTTGTTATTTCTTATGCCGTCGTGCTAGTAGGCTTCATTTTCTTTTCGAAAGAAGAAATTGAATCGAAATCAAAATAGTTTTTATGACTCACTCGAAAAAGAATGGTTTTTTTTGTTCAAAAGGCCTAATCTTCTTCCAATTATTTTGAAATTTGGAAGAAGAGCCATGGTTACTTTGAAAGGGAATGAACTGATTTTAAAAGGGAATATGCCGGATGACCAGGCACCAGATTTTCTCCTTGTTAATCAAAAATTAGAGCGTCTTAGTTTAAGTGCCTTTGAAGGAAAAATTAAAGTTCTGAATATTTTTCCAAGTATCGATACACAGGTTTGTGCACATTCAATCAAAGAGTTTCAAGAAAGAATTACAAATTCAAATGACCTGGTTCTTCTCCATATTTCCATGGACTTGCCCTTTGCTCAAAAAAGATTTTGCTTAGCTGAGAAGCAGCAAGAGGCACACACACTGTCTGCCTTTGATAGCTCTTTCGGCGAAGATTATGGTGTTTTAATTGAAAATGGCCCAATGAAGGGTTTATTTGCGAGGGCTGTTTTTATTTTAAATGCACAAAATAAAATGATTTACCATGAACTGGTATCTGAAATTTCCGAAGAGCCTAATTACGGACAGGCTCTAGAAAACTTGGAAAATTATTTGAAACCCAAATTATAAAAAAAGGGAGAACAAATGAAAAAATGGTTTGTTATTTGCTTAAGCATTTTTTTATGTAACTTTTTAAACGCTGAAAATGGAGTACCCAATATGAAATCCACACAAGTTATTTTTGAAACAAATAAAGGTAAAATCGAAATTGCACTGAAGCCTGATGTCGCTCCAAAAGCATGCGAAAACTTAGCTACTTTAGTGAAAAAAGGCTATTATGATGGCATTATTTTTCACAGAGTGATTGAAGGCTTTATGATTCAAGGCGGAGATCCAACAGGAACTGGAACCGGTGGAGACTCTGCATTTGGAAAAAATTTCGAAGATGAATTTTCTCAAGAAGCAGTCTTTAGTAAACCTGGAATTTTAGCGATGGCTAATTGTGGCCCAAATACCAATGGTAGCCAGTTTTTTATTACAACAGCTCAAACTCCTTGGCTCAATCATAAGCACACCATTTTTGGAGAGGTTGTTAAAGGGTATGACGTAGTGGAAACTATTGAAAAAGTCTCTACAGACCATAATGACAAACCTGTTGAGGCTGTTAAAATCATAAAAGCCTATTTTAAGGAAAATGATTAGGATTCTTATGACTGCTATAGCTTTAACATTGGCATCCTCTGCACAAGCTGAGGTGGTTTGCAGTTTTTGCAAGCCGGATGTT
Organism: Chlamydiota bacterium; assembly: GCA_022601335.1. GTDB lineage: Bacteria > Chlamydiota > Chlamydiia > Chlamydiales > JAAZZY01 > JAJACV01. The sequence continues at coordinate 6,004 of JAJACV010000008.1, forward strand.
TTGGCAAAACAGACAATTTATGAGGATGACCAAGTGGTCATCCTCTATAACCACAAGCCAGCTATTCGTGGGCACTGTATGGTTATACCTAAAAGGCATGTTGAGCGTTTAGAGGACCTTAACGAGGGAGAGGTTTTAGCTGTCCACGAAGCTATTTCAAATTTATTTCGGGCGACTTTCAAATCCTATGAATCTACCGGCTATGACATTTTTCAAAAAAATGGCAAAGAGGCAGGGCAATCTGTCCCTCATGTTCATGTACACTTTTTACCCAGAAAAGAAAATGACTACTGGGATATTGGACTGTATTTGAGACTGTTTTCAGCTCAGTTTCAATCAACTCTTTCTAAAGAGCAGCTACAAGAAGAGGTTGCAAACCTTTCACAATCTTTTTCTTATCTAAAGTCTGATCTGTAAGTCTATTATGTTTTTTTTGTTATTTAATTAATCTGTTTATTATTACATAAACATGTAATAGTTAGTTATTTATTAATTGACAATAATTTACTAATTTGATATCTTATTTATGAGGGTCGGGAAAACGGGTCCGTAAGGAAGTTTTTCTGTAAGTCTCTCATCATCTAACTATTACAATTAACTTTCGTAAATATCTCATTATAAGCGGCATAAGTAAAGTATAAAATATTAATAATTAACTGTTTAAACAAATTAATAAATAAATAATTTAATGTTTGTAAATTATATTTAATAGGTTTTTATAGTAAAGATAAGCTCAAAATGAAAGGGAGGCTTGTATGTCCCGGAAATCTGAAGCACATCATCATGAGGAAGGGAGTCATCACCTCAGCATTTTAGAAGCTGTGGAGAATCTCTCTAATATTGCTGAGATGGATCTCAACGATAAAATTGGACTCATAGAAGATCACGTAGTCGTACATGGAGCGTCAGAAGAAGACGTTTTAGAGACGATAAGCTGGCTCGAAGATAAAAGTGAGCACCAAACCGAGCAAATTGTAGAAGAGACCTATCAAGCGGTTCTCAAATATGTGAAAGATTTTCATAAAAAGGAATTTAGTCGGTTTTACGATAAAAAAAATCAAGAGGGCATTAAGAAGATAATGCTACTAGTGGGGCAAGCGTCTGACAAACTCAAGAACTTCACTCATTTATTCAAAGGCGTTCATAAAGAGGGTGTTGAAGAGACTAAAGCGTATCGACAGCTCAATAAATTTTATAATGAGCGTATTGCTATTGAAGACGGTGATAAAGTTTCTTTAATCGACTTAAGTAGAAAAGATAGAAAACTTGACTCTCAGAAGCATCCACAGATTGAAGAAGATGAAAATGCTCTAAAATCCAAACAATTTGTTCTTGATGTGGAGAAAACTAAAGAAGATAAAGATTATGAGCTTCTCTACATTCAAAGAGAAGATGGAAGTCGTTTTTTAGAACCCAACTTCTTTAGAAATATTAAAGCCGCCTGTAACTTTGGAGAGTTCGTTGGTATCAAAGCAGAAAGAAATCCCATTGAATCGTTGAGTCATTGGCAGGATCTCTCTCTTCATAAGTCCGCGGTTGGATTATTAAAAATAGTAGAGCCTTATTTGAGTGAATTCTACAAAGAAGGCATGAAGTACAGAGATATGGAAGTTGTTGCCAATGTAAATATGGGATTGATGGCGCTGATGCTTGCAGCTTGCCCAAAAAATAGATCTCACTTAAACCCTCCCAAATCATGTGCTCAATTTTTTCAAGACTTTCATCACTATTTAAGAGCTACTTTAGCTTCCTTTGAATATCAAAAATTACGTTCCTTCCCTCCTCCTTCTTCAAGCGTTTTTCTTCATAATCTTTTAGATGTTATTCACCTACTAAGCTGGGGATTCTTTTTTCAGCCAGTAGATGAAAAAAGTCTAGATTTTGTGTTGGATGATATGCTTGAAGAAGGAAAGGTTTCGGTAAGGAAAAAAGAAAAAAAAGCGCCTCATAGTGAAAGCTTCTGGAAGACTCTCGAAAATGACTTTCTTTACATGCAAAGATATTTAATGGGTTACCCTATAGGTCCACTTTATAAGACCTTGCAGACAATATCACAGGGGCAAGAAGATTCTTTTGATACCTTCCAATTGGGGAATCATCCTTTTGAATTTCAGAATATTCAATTTGATAATCAAGCACTTTCGCTTATTAGGTTGCCCTCTCCTACATCGCAAGAAATTATTAGTAAAGTGGAATTGGATCAAGAGTTTACAGGTTTAGTAGATGCTCTTAATACGTCAAAAGAAAATAAGAAGCATTTAATTGTTAACCTACAAGATCGCACAAGCTGGAATGAGTTTTCACGCTCTAAATTTCTCGAAAAACTCCCCAATGAGTCAAACTTTATACAAGCTCTTGGGGTAGTCACCTTATCTAAAACCTCAGATTTTTATTATCAAAGAGGTGCCTATAAAGATGTTTCCAAAGCAAAAGATTTTTTTAAACAAGTCATTTTTCATCTACATGAAAAAGATACAGGGTTTTATTTTTCTGCGTGGGTTGAAGAAAAGCTATTTAATGGGTTTATTGAAAAAATTATTGGACAAACTCACCGTTTCTTTTTTGCAGGTAAATCAACACTGAATCAAGAAGAGAGACAAGACTTTATTGAGATTCTCTATCAACTTATTACTTTGAAGTTAATCGAACTCTTCGACGCCTCCTCCTTAAGCTTTACTTGTAAAGATTCTTTAGATGTTGGAGGGGTTCAGACAATGAGCTTTTACAGCTTTTTAAAGCTTATTTCAAATGAAAAAATGACAGAGAAAGATCGCAGTAAAATGCACCTTCTTCTCTTTGCAAACCCCATTTTGATTAGAAATCGAACCATGCATTCAGATGGTTTTTTAAGAATGCTTCAAGGAATGAAGCGAATTGAAAAAGCTCTTGAAAAACACTCTAAAAATCAGTTCCATGAAGCCTTCAAAAACTTCTTTAGTTTTGATTTGAGTAAAATAAATTTTGGAAAATCGAGTTTTGATCGCTTGAAAATATCTCAAAAAAATAGGAAGGATTAAAGAGATATTTCAATTCGAGCTGTAAATAGAAAAAAATAGAATATAATTGGATTTTCATGTAAAATAGATACCTTTATATCAAAAAATATATTGGATTACATGGAACCTCAAGTTGACTTTTCAGCGGATGAAAAAGACTACAAGTATGGATTCGTTACAGACATAGAAAAGGAAAGCTTTCCTAAAGGATTGAACGAAGAGACAGTTCGGGCCCTTTCTAAAAAGAAAGGGGAGCCTGAATTTATGTTACAGTTTCGCCTAAAAGCTTTTAAAAGATGGCTTGAGAGCGAAGAGCCGCATTGGTTGAATGCCAACTATCCTTCCATCGACTATCAAGATATTACCTATTACTCAGCTCCTAAAAAAAAGATGCAGCTCAATAGTTTGGATGAAGTAGATCCAGAAATACTTAAAACTTTTGATAAGTTGGGTATTCCCTTAGATGAACAAAAGAAGCTGAGCAATGTAGCTGTCGATGTGGTGTTTGATTCCGTTTCCCTCGGAACGACTTTTAAAAAGAAGCTGGAAGATGCTGGAGTGGTTTTATGCTCTATTTCTGAAGCTATACAAAAATATCCAGAACTCATCCAAAAATATATAGGCTCAATAGTTCCCATAGGTGATAACTACTTCGCAACACTCAATTCAGCCGTCTTTACAGATGGATCTTTTGTCTATGTTCCTAAGGGAGTAAAATGCCCAATGGAGCTCTCCACTTATTTTAGAATTAATGACGAAGAATCCGGACAGTTTGAACGCACTTTAATCATTGCAGAGGAAGACTCAGAGGTGAGCTATCTAGAAGGCTGTACGGCTCCTGCTTTTGATACCAACCAGCTTCATGCGGCTGTTGTAGAGCTTGTGGCTCATAAAAATGCCAAGATTAAATATTCAACAGTTCAAAATTGGTATGCAGGGAATCCCAAGACCGGAAAGGGAGGGATTTACAACTTTGTGACCAAGAGAGGCTTATGTCGAGGTGATTACTCAAAAATATCCTGGACTCAAGTCGAAGCTGGAGCGGCAATTACCTGGAAGTATCCGAGTTGTATTCTCCAGGGGGATTACTCTCAAGGTGAGTTCTACTCCGTAGCGCTGACAAATGGCTATATGCAGGCAGATACGGGAACTAAAATGATTCATAGAGGAAAGAATACCCGCTCAACAATCATTTCAAAAGGTATTTCAGCAGATCACTCTCACAATAGTTACCGCGGGCTTGTTAAAATGTTTCCAAAAGCTCACGGAGCTAGAAATTATACGCAATGTGACTCAATGCTTGTAGGTAATAAATGCTCTGCAAATACTTTCCCATATATAGAAGTCAATAATAAAACAGGTGTTGTAGAACATGAAGCTTCTACATCCAAGATGAATGAAGAACAGCTCTTTTATCTCCAAGCAAGAGGGTTATCAAGAGAGGATGCCATACATATGGTCGTGAATGGTTTTTGCAAAGAAGTCATTAAAGAGTTGCCTTTAGAATTTGCAGAAGAGGCCAGAAGACTCTTAACTTTAAAATTAGAACATTCGGTAGGATAAAATGTTAGAAATCAAAGATCTACATGTACAGGTTGAAGGGACTGAAATTCTCAAAAACTTAAGTCTGTCAATACAAGCAGGTGAGGTACACGCGCTTATGGGTCCCAATGGGGCAGGAAAGTCAACACTTGCCAAAGTATTAGCAGGTCACCCGTCTTATGAAGTGACTCAAGGGTCTATTTCCTTTTTTGGTAAAGACTTATCTGAGCTTGAGCCTGAAGAACGTGTTTATTTAGGACTCTTTTTATCTTTTCAATACCCTGTTGAAATACCTGGAGTGACGAATAGAGAATTTATGTATCAAAGCATCAAATCTCAAAAAAAAGCGCAAGAAAAGAACTCTCTTTCTCCTAAAGATTTTGATTCAAAGGTCATTGAGCTAATGAAAAAACTCGATATGAAACCGGAATTTTTAGATCGAAGCGTTAATGAAGGTTTTTCCGGAGGAGAAAAAAAGAAAAATGAAATTCTTCAAATGAATTTATTTAATCCCAAACTCTCTATTTTAGATGAAACCGATTCTGGGCTCGATATTGACTCTATGAAAGTAGTAGCTCAAGGGATCAACGAGCAGAAAAGTCCGGATAATGCTGTATTACTCATCACACACTATCAGCGTCTTTTGGATTATGTGAAACCAGACTTTATTCATGTCATATTAGACGGAAAAATTATTTGTACTGAAGGAGCTGATTTTGCCCACGTTCTTGAAGAGAAGGGCTATGATTTTTTAATGCAAAAACACGGTTCAAATGACAACAAAAAATAAAAGCGCATTTGAAGCTTCACTAGAGGCTTACTTATTTGAAGACACATTGAAATCCGTTCGGATGAAAGCGTGGAAAAAATTTCAAGAAAGGGGACTGCCGCACCCGAAGGAAGACGCGTACCGCTATTTTAAACCGACAACTCTTTACCAAAAGAATGTAAGCAAACAACTTTTTGAAGTTCCAAATATAGAAAAAATTAAGCAGTGGACCGACCCATTTAAAGATAAAAATTATCTTCTCTTTTATCAGGGACATTTTCTTCCAAAATACTCGCAATATGCTGACCTTGAGAACTATATTGAAATTCTTCCTCTAAGCGAAGCTTTTTCAACTTATGGAGCTTTTTTTAGAACTTATTTTGATGAATTCCTTAAAAAAGAAAAAGATCCCCTAACACTACTTAGTCTTGCGCTCCATCAAGAAGGCTTGTTTGTTTATATTCCTAAAAATACCCAATGTGAAAAAGAACTTATTATTTTAGAGGTTTCAGAGATAAATGGATCTCTGTGGCAAGCTCCCTTTAGCGTTGTTTCTGTGGGAAAAAATTCAGCGTGTCAAATCACCACTGTTTCTCTAGGTGAATCAACAATTGATCAGCAAGTTACAAGTCCCTTTTATGGATTTGATTTAGGGGAGCTCTCTAAACTTTCACATACGCATTCATCACTTTATCAAAAAGGGGTTCGTATGGATTCTTTTAGGGTGCGTCAACAAAGAGAAAGTCATTTTAAACATGTAAACGTGCAAGTGGGCTCTTCTAAAGTGCGCTCTAGCTATCAAGTTGAATTACAAGGCGAGCATGTACAGTCTGAGATTTTAGGTCTCAATGTACTTAAAGGAAAAGAAGAAGCGCATACTCATATTTTAATGGAACATTTGGCTCCTAACGGACTATCTAGACAGTTGATTAAAAACTTAGTGGATGAGCAAAGTACCTCAAGTTTTGAGGGCAAAATTTATATTGAATCACTAGCGCAGCTAACCAATGCTTACCAGACCAATCATAACTGTGTTTTAAGTGATGAAGCTTCTGCGTATAGTAAGCCTAACTTAGAGATTTATGCAGATGATGTGAAAGCGTCTCATGGATCTACAACAGGTCAAATAGATAAAGAACAATTGTTTTACCTTCAATCAAGAGGGCTCACTTCAAGCCAAGCTAAACAAATTCTCTTAAAAGGCTTTTGTGATGAGATTTTAGAGTCGATTCCCTCTCACTTAATCAAAACTCAATTAGCTAAAGAGCTAGAAAAATATTTTGAGGGAAAATGATTGTTCAAGAGATTGAAAACCTTCGAAAAGATTTTCCAATGCTGCAAAAAAAGATGCGAGGGCAACCTCTAGTCTACTTCGATAATGCGGCAACGACTCTAAGGCCTCTCGCTGTTACAGAAGCTCTTGTGCGCTACTATACAGAGCAAACAGGCACGGTTCATAGAGCGCTTTATGAATTCGCTGAACTTGCTACAGATGCTCAACATAAAACGCGCCAAAAACTGCAAGAGTGGATTGGAGCAAAATCTGAAAAAGAGATCATTTTTACATCAGGGACAACGGCTTCTTTAAATTTACTCGCGTCTTCTTTTGGAGAAGCCTTTATTAAAGAGGGCGATGAAATTATTATCTCAGAAATTGAGCATCACTCTAATTTTGTGCCTTGGCAAATGCTTTGTAATAAAAAAAAAGCGCATCTGAAAATAGCTCCTGTTCTTGATTCCACGGAGCTTGACCTTAACGCTCTTGAAAGTCTACTTAATGAAAGAACGAAGCTTGTTTCAATCACACATATCTCAAATGCCTTTGGTACTGAGAATCCACTTGAAGAAATAATTAGAATTATCAGACGTAGATCAGATGCTAAAATAGCTATAGATGGAGCTCAAAGTGTCGCTCATATGAAGATTAATGTTCAAAAGCTAGACATAGATTTTTATGCTTTTTCAGCCCATAAAATGTATGGCCCTACAGGTGTTGGGGTGCTATACGGAAAAGAAGCCCTCTTGAATGATATGCCTCCGTATCAGGGAGGAGGGGATATGATTGACGAAGTGACTTTAGATTATAGCACATATAATGAACTGCCTTTTAAGTTTGAAGCGGGGACACCAAATATTGCAGGAATACTTGGATTAGGCGCTGCTATTGATTATTTAAATAAAGTAGGTCTAGATATTATTTGGGCGAAAGAACAAGAGCTTCTGGCTTATGCAGAAACAAGGCTAAATGAAATAAAAAATATAACTCTTTTAGGTCAGGCTCCACAAAAAGGAGCTATTTTAGCTTTTGTTATCAAAGGAGCTCATCCTTTAGATATAGCTACCTTGCTGGACTTAAGGGGAATAGCTCTAAGATCAGGGCATCTATGTGTTCAGCCTGGTTTGAAGCGCTTTAATCAAACTTCTGTTTTACGTATTTCTTTTTCATTTTATAACACTTTTAATGAAATAGATTTCTTTATCCAATCATTAAAAGAAATAATTGATTCATTGTATTAAATATTAAATGCTTTTTATTAAATAATAGATGTGCAATAGTATTTAACATGAATTTATTAGTACAATCTATACATAATAGTAATATACAGCCTTTTATGAAAAAAAGAGGTTTTGTTTATGATTTTCTAGAAGCAATGCGCATGGCTCTTATTCCAAAAAGAGCTATTCGTTGCACGGTTCGTGGTAAAATCTCCTCCTTAGTCTATCAATTTATTTGCATTTTCCATGCAGATTCAGCCACTCAAGTAAATCTTCCTTCTTTTGTTTACCACGAATTTATTGAAGAGAAAAAAGATTTAGAGAATAGACTTATTATTATTTTAAGTGACTACAATTTAATTAATTATAATAATTCTAAATCTGATTTGATTTAATTGCGCTCCTCTACTATCTAGAGAGTAGGAGGCTGTTATGATTGGAAAACCAGTAAAAAGCTCACGTATTGATGGGCATGTTCATGAAATATATCCCAACGATCTCAATCCAAATGACACTGTGTTTGGAGGGCGTATTATGGAAATTGCCGATATGCTAGGCGCTGCTTGTGCAAAACTGCATACAGAATGTACATGTGCTACGGTCATCGTTGATTCCATGCGCTTTTTATCACCTGCTAAAAGAGGCGAAATTCTAATGTTCTTTGTCTCTATCAATAGAACATGGAAAACTTCTATGGAAATAGGCGTTAAAGTAGTCGCTTCCGCCGGAGCTCATAAGCCTTCTAGAAAAGTTTTATCAGCCTTTTTTACCTTTGTAGCTCTCAATAATTTAAACAAACCCACTGAAGTGCTTCCTATAATTCCTGAAACGGATGAAGAGAAAAGAAGATATGAGGAAGCTGATATACGTCGACAAGAGCGTATTCGATTAGCAAAAGCTAAAGAAGCTGCCTTGAAAGCAAAAAACAACGACAAGAGCTAACTCTATTCTTCAGAGCTGTCAGATAGTACTTCTTTTGTTTCAGAAGGAATATATATGATGCTGAAAATTAAGCAGACAAACCCCATCCACGATAGAAATGTTGTTAGCGAGTGAAATCCCTTTAATATAGCCCCCGATAGAGCATTTCTGATCTCTTCAGAGTAAATATCAGGTCGGCTCAAGATTTCAAAAAAATGTGTATTTAAGCTAAAAGGGAATGTTAGATTGTGGTTACTTAATGCGCTATAAAAAGCTGAGCTCATTTTACTTACAAAGAGAGAAACTCCAATAGAGAGGCCGAGAGATCCCGCTAAAAAAGGAAAAATTTCATAAAAAGCAAACCCTCTTGTAAGAAGCTTTTTAGGAAATAGGCCAACTCCTCCTGAGTAAATATTGATAAACAAGAATCCCCAGCCAAATCCGAGAAGTGCCAAAATAGATAAGAAGTAGCTGCGATAGCCAGCTTCAGTTACAAAACTTAATAAAAAAAGACTGGTGGTTAAGCAAAGAAGAGCAATACCCACGCTATACCTCACCCATCCCTTCTTGTAAGTATACTGAGAAATTAAAAACCCACAAACAACAGCTCCTGTAAAAATTAGCAACCAAAAACCAGTCGTTAAATGAGGGAGACCCCACAAATATTGCAAATAGAGTGGAACAAAAAATAAAATAGGCCAAAGGACAAACTGTAAAAATAAAAGAGGAACGAAAGAGGTTAAAAAGGAGCGATCTTTTAAAAGTTCTGTCTCAAAAAGAGGAAAATTGCTTTTTTTCTCAAAAAAGAAGGCGAGGTTAAAGAGAAGAAAAGAGAGAAAAATAAATAAACTCGAAACTCCCCATCCCCAATAAAGACTCATAGAGAGACTCAAAATGAGTATAACCATGGAACTTCCGATAAGTAAAAAACCCTTGGGATCGATGGGATGATCTTCTGTTGTTTTTTCAAATGAAAGTAGAAAGACACTTAAAAGAGCTATTAAAAGTGCATAGGAGCTTAAGGTGTAAAATAGCATTTGAAGGGAAAAAGTGGAAAGTATCCATGAAGATAAAAGAGGGCTCACAAATAAACCAATCACTAAAATAAATCCCCATAAATAATAAGCTCTTGCAGCAGAAGACAAATGAAGAAGTTTAAGAGAGGCGGGGAGTAGCATTGCAAATGACAGCCCCTGTGTCAATCGGGTGCCTATAATAAGCGAAAATGTCACGTTAAATACTAAAAACAATGAAGAAAGAGCGTAGATGAGCAGTCCCGTTATGAGTAAAGTCTTAGCTCGTTTCAAAGAAGCTGCTTGAAAAAAGAGTCCCGAAAAAAAGAGAAAAGAGAGAAGACAAGAATTTTGAATCCAAGGGAGATTGAAAAGGGGAATGGAAAGTTTAAATTGTGCGGGATAAATCAATAAGCTTGAACTTATAAAATCAAACGGAATAAGCAGTAGAGCTAAAGAGAGTAAAAGAGTTGTTAAAATGTGACGTTGAACTTGCAACATAAGAGATAATATTTTTATTAAAATAAGCTTTTTGACTGTGTAGCTCATTAATTAATAAAAAAGGAATTGAAATCTTTTGAAAGTCTCTTTTACACTTCGCCTTATTTTTAAAAGAGAAGAATTATGAATTGGCAAAATCACCCCTATAAAATAGCTGTAAAAAAGGGAGATAAAAAATCTTTCTGTAGTTGCGGAGCGTCTCAAAAACCTCCTTTTTGTGATGGATCGCACAAAGGAAGTAGCCAAGAGCCCTATAGAATAACTTTTGAAGAAGACAGAAACATCTCTATCTGTGGGTGTGGAAAATCAAAGAAAATGCCTTATTGTGATGGATCTCATAAGTGTAGCTCTTAGGATGTAATCCTATTTATGATGTGCCAACATCTTTTAGATTCAACATTATTTGGGTTCACAAATTGAGCAGCTGTAATAAGAGCTTTCCAAAGAGCCCATCCTTGAGCTCTATCCCAAGTGTCTGGATCTAGATTGAGGACTTCTTGAAAAGTAGCAAAGCTTTTTCCCTCAAAAAATGTCCAAGCAATAGCTAGATCACAAGAAGGATCTCCTGTAGCCATTTGTCCCCAATCAATTACAGCAATCAGTTTGTTCTTCTCAACGATTAAATTCCCTAAACTAATATCCCCGTGAACCCAAACAGGAGGAGTCTTCCAAGAGCTCCTTAAAGCTCTTTCCCAAATATTAGTTGCTTTAGTGGTATTGATTTTTTTACCAAGAACTTTAAGAGCTTCTCTTACATCTTTATCGTAATGAGATAAAGAGGCTCCTCTATAAAAATTGTGGTGACCTGCTTTAGGAGCCTTTGTAGTGTCTACTTGATACAGTGCCAATAAAAATGAGGCAAGATCATTAGAAAATTTAACTAGATTATCGATATTAGTGTGCGATGCAGGCTTTCCTTCTATCCACTGGTAAATAGACCACTTACAGGGATATCCCTCACCGGGTTGTCCTATAGCCAGGGGACAGGGGATTTGAAGAGGAAGCTTAGGGGAAATTATAGGCAACCAAAGACTTTCTTTTTCTATCTGAGCTGAGTAAATTTGAGCAGAAGGCATCCTTATAAGCATCTTATCACCTAAGTGAAAAGTTTTATTATCCCATCCACTAAGGATTACAGGCTTGATATTGAGATTTTTCCATTGAGGAAACTGTTGGTCTATCAAGCGATTGACTTGGGATATATTTATAGAGAAAGGTTTAGGACTCAAAACGACTAAAAACTCCTAGTAAGTATAAAACTTTTTGATTGGATAGAAAAAGTAAAGAAGAGCGGGTATCCACATAATTAATTGAGGAGAGATTGATTTTGTTTCTCCAAGAAAGTAACAGGCATCAATCAAAGTTATAAAAGAGAGTAGAGTCCCAATGGCTATCATGTAGATGAGAAAAGTAGGGGTGTTTCTAGAAAATCGAGTGCAAATGGGCACTAAGGCCATATAAATCATAAGAGGCAATAGGGGCAGTAGCAACTTGAAATTTAAGAGAGTAAGCAGCTCATGCTTATTAACATTAGCTAGAATTTTAGGATTATTTAAGGCTTTTATTAAGGAGCTGATGGAGTAGGTGCGAATAGAAAAAACAGAGTGAATCAAGGGGTTAAAGTCTAAAGCCATCTCTTTGAAAGGACGAAGGTCAATTTTATCAACAAGTTCTAAGTTGTCATTAGCGTTTCGTTTAAATTCTAATACATAGTGTCCAATAGGAGGTTTACTATAAGGGTAGAGCTCTTTCATATAATAAATATGATCAGAAGACTTTAACCAATAGACTTCTTCTAATGAGTTTTTGCTTAAATCAAATTTCCAAAAAACAATTTTAGTAGAATCATCGAGAACAAATGAATGGACTTGGATTCGCTTTGAGCGTTTTTTTTGCTTAATAGTTTCAATACGCTTTTGCGCCATTGGTTCCAAAAACTCAAAGTTTGCGTATAAGAGGACCGTTAGAATGATTGCCGTATATAACAGGGGAGAGAGTAGTTTTTTGTAAGTCAAGCCTGACATTAGCATGGAAGTCAGCTCATTATGTTCGTTAATTGAAAGTAGCACTTTTATTAAAGCAATCATAAAAGCAAATGGAAGCAGCAGGTCAGCCTTTTGAACAAAAAGGTGCAAATAATAGATCAAAATACTTAAGGCAGGTAGTTTGGTAAAGTAATCCAATCTGCTTGAGTAGTCAATAAGGATGTAAACAAAATAAAATGAAAAAATAAGAAGGAAAAAAATCTTTAAAAATTGATGACGTATATATCGAGACCAAATGCGCATTATTCTATTCCTTTAGCAATTTTAGAGAGTTCTCTACCCGATAGAACGAGGATCAAGATGTGAGGCATAAAATAGATAAGAGAGCTTAGTAAAAGGTTTTTGTCAAAAATACTTCCTGTAAACAAGCACAGTAAACTAAAAATAGTTAGACTGGACATAATCAAAAGATTGCGTTTTTTACGATTCCGACTGATTTCAATAGCAAAGCTAATAGCTAGAAAAGTAAAAGTAAAAGCGGATATTCCTGTGGAGATACGTCTACCTATCTGAGAATAAATTTTAGTTAATTTTTTTGAAAAAACTTTTCTCAAACGGCTATCTTTTGTTTGTGAAATTTGACTTTTTAAGGACTTCGCTTTGAGAAGCAAGGAGGGCATCGAAAAACATTCATTAGATAGGCGTGAGCTGGAATTTTTAACGAGCTGCGATAAGTCACTTGCATTTGCTTTAAAGTTTTTCTCATTTTCAAGCACTAAATGACTGTAGGGGCTTTTGCTTTGAATATTTGAGACAATATTGATAGAAGGAGCATAAATTTGGTTATCTGTGATTTCAAGATCTTTTATAAAGACTAAATTCAGGTGTCGCTGACTCTTGTCTGGAGAAATAAAGACTAAATCTTTTGCCTGTTTCCCTCTCTCTTCAACAAGCATATCAAAATAGAAATTTCTAATTTTTAAACGATTTCGATGTTCTAAAAGATAAAAAGGATTATCTGTAATTAGTTGATTCATCAACTTTTTAGAAAAAACCTTACTCTGAGTCGTAACTTCAGAAATAATATAAAAATTTGCAAATGAAAGACAAGTAGCTGCAGCAAGTGTTGGAAAAATCAAACTGAATAAACTAAAGCCACTGCATCTCATAGCCGTTAGTTCGTGAGATACAGATAACTTTTGGTAGAGAAGAAAAGCTGCAATTAAACAAGCTATGGGAACCGCGATAGGTAGAATAAATGGCACAATATTGAGCATAAATAAAAAAACGTATTTATACTTAGGAGTCATTGCCATTATTTTAGCAATTTCTTTAAGACGTGTTGCAAAAAGAACGAAGATAAAGGAAAGCGTGGTTAATGCAAAGACTTTGAAAAACTGTTTGAGTATATAGCGCCAAAGCGTCGGCATAATTCACTTTTTTCTATTAATTATACTTATTTAAAAAAATAGACAAACAAAAAAATACACGTATCCTAATATAGAATTGGGGATTAAAGTTACTCGAGATTTGAGAGTAGCTGCTGCATTTCCCAAATCGCAGCTTAAAAATTATATAAATCTCTATATTTCGTTTCCTGCAACTTCCATTCTTAGATTAAATTATTGGCTATAGGAAACGTTTCATTATGACAATAGTTTGGTTGATTTGGTAAGCATTTTTATTTATAATAGACTCTTTTAAAACGTATACTATGTCTCAATTCATATTTTTAAAATTATTAGGGTTTTTAAAAGGTCGATTAGGGCCCAAAGATAAGCTTCTTTTGGCTTTTTCAGGGGGACCGGACTCTACAGCTTTGTTGAGACTATTGTGTGCTATTCAACAAAAAATGCCCTTCAAATTAGAGTTGGCTCATGTGGATCATGGACAAAGAGCTGAGAGCTCTCTTGAAGCGGAGACATTAAGAGCCGTAGCAAATGAACTTGGACTCACTTTCCACTTGAAAAAGCTAGAATCACAAGGTGAGGGTAACTTAGAAAACTACTACAGAGAGCAGCGCTATACTTTTTTTTATCAATTATGGAAGGAAAGGGGGTATACAGCTCTTTTACTCGGTCATCAACAAGATGATCTAGAAGAAACAGTGTTAAAACGATTTTTTGAAGGAGCTCACCTTGATAAGCTTTATGGGATCAAAGAAGTCTCTTCTTATAGGGGGATGCCTCTTTGGAGGCCTCTCTTAAGTCACTCAAAAGAGAGTATTCTCAAATGGCTTGAAGAACAGGGGTATACTTATTTATTAGATAAAACAAATTTAGATGAAGCTTTTCTCAGAGCTCGTATGAGAAAAACACTCATTCCAAGCATCGAACAATCTTTTGGAAAAAATGTGAGAAAAAATCTTACCAAGCATGCAAACTCAGCGGAGCTTATCGAAGATTACCTGAAAATAAAGACAGCTTCACGAGTCAAGACGATAGAGGGAAAATGTGGATCGTATACTGATTGTTCAAAAGAAGATCTTCATCTTCTTGAAATTCAATATATAGTGAGGATGCTTTTCCATAATAAAAAGGTTACTTTAAGTTTTGCAGAGCTTGAAAATATATCGAAGCACCTTAAGATGAAATCGACGCATAAAAAGTGGTTTATTCGTGAATTCTTGACTTATGTGGATCGAGGAGGACTGTTTATTTTGCCTAAAAAAGTGGTCGTGCACCCTTTGGATCCCATCACTCTTCAAATTGGTACTCAGTCATTTGGACCGTGGATTGTACATGTGGAGCGTTCACGAAAGGTGAAGGAAAACAAACTTGGATGGGAAAGATTTTTTGAAGAGGGTGCTAACTTTTTTTTACAAATTCCGGAAAATGAATATAAATTGGCATATCCGAACCGTTCAAAAGATTCACTATACTTTAAAAAAAGCCTTTCGAGTTGGCTCCTAGAACATAAAGTCCCAGCTTTTTTATCACCCTTAATTCCTGTTATTCAGAAGGATAAGAATATATTTTCTGAAATTATAACGGGAAAAGCGCCATTTATGTTACAAGGGGAGCACTTGGATGTGCGTTTTGAATACAAAACCTCTTAAAATAAAAGAGAGCTCATTTTTGAGAAAACCACTTATTCTCAAGAAAGAGCCTATTTTTTTAAATGACACATTAACATTTAATTAGACTAATATCTCCTTTCAAAAGGGTCCAAAATAAAGAAAATAAGAGACTGCTTGACTAATATATCTTAAGTGCGAGATAGCTTGAATTGAGACCACCACAAACGAAGAAATAAGATTATGACAGATAATAAAAAAAATACCCCTCCAAAAAAATCTTTTCCAGGTAGCTTTTTTCTATTTTTACTAGCTGCTGTTTTTATTGTTTTTGTAATTCAAAATTTTACAAATCAAAAATCGGCAAAAGTTTCTTTTAGCCATCAGCTTGAGCACCTAGTGAATCTCAATTTGATTCATCCAGAGGAAAGCCGTAAAACATCCCTAAATGATAACCTAGTTAACTTTAGTGGAAAGTTTCGCTCTTCTGAGACTCCTGAAGGAAAGAAAAGATATAGATTTTTAAACCTTCTTAATCAGAACCATCAATATACTGGCGAGTTGTCTCGTATTAATGGTGAACTCGATATCCAAACAAAACGTGTCCGTGATGCTGCAGATTGGTTTTTACACCTTTCTGGCCAGGCCATTCCTGCTGCTGGTTTTGTGGTTGTTGGTGGGGCATACGACACACCTGAAAGAGAAAATAGAATTGTTATCAAATCACTTTCTGATAGAGATGTGGTGAGTTTAAGTAGCTTAAACAAAAAAGCGGGTGGCATCAATTCTCTAGCTTCAGCTTCCTCTTTTAATACGGAACTTCAGTCTCTTGTACAAAACTTTCGCTCTCCAGTCTTGGGTATAGGCAGTGAATCCATTAAGCAGGAACTAAAAACTATTTATGAGCAAGTGCAAGGCGCTCAATCTAAAAGCTTAGAGGATCAAAAGGGAACTTATCAGTCCGCTTTAGTTCAGCTAAATGGCATTGTCTCTCAGATCAATGTGATGGATCGGCATTCTAGATTAAACCAGTTAAGAGGTGTGAGATCCTACAAAGAAGAGCTAGATCAATATAACATAGTAAATTCTGAACTTGATGAAAATCAGGTAGAACTTGATAAAGCTAGGCAGTCTGTGGCTGGTGTCGTCTGGTTTTTTAATAATAAAGAGCTATCCACAAGAGCTTTAGAAAAGCAAGACCCTGAGGCATATAGCCAATGGTTTGCTAATGCTAAGCAAGAATGGAGTGGTTTTGCTCAAAATAAAGGATATGCTTTTAAAGCCCCTGATCAACCTAGGAATGCGGTTTTAGAAAGAACATTTAAAAGCGAAGAGCCAGCTCCAAATTACTTTAGCTACCTCTTTAGCTTTTTACCGGTTATTCTAGTCGTCTTATTATTATGGTTCATTTTTTCTCGCCAAATGAAAGGGATGGGAAACAATGCGATGAGCTTTGGTAAGTCGCCTGCAAAAATGATCAATAAAGCGCAGCACAAAGTTACATTTGCTGATGTTGCAGGAATTGATGAAGCCTTAGAGGAACTCCAAGAAATTGTAGAATTTCTAAAAGCTCCTGGTAAATTTACAGCTCTAGGAGGACGTATTCCTAAGGGTGTACTTTGTGTAGGGCCTCCAGGGACAGGTAAGACACTAATCGCCAAAGCTATTGCTGGTGAAGCCGATAGACCGTTCTTTGCTATCTCTGGTTCAGATTTTGTTGAAATGTTTGTAGGAGTTGGAGCGAGCCGAATTAGAGATCTTTTTGATCAAGCTAAGAAGCAAGCACCCTGTATTATATTTATTGATGAAATCGATGCTGTCGGTCGTCACCGTGGTGGTGGTGTTGGTGGTGGACATGACGAGAGAGAGCAAACATTAAACCAACTTCTTGTAGAGATGGATGGTTTTGCTTCTAATGAAGGCGTTATTCTTGTCGCAGCAACAAACAGACCCGATGTATTGGATAAAGCTTTATTGAGACCTGGACGTTTTGATAGACGAGTCATTATTGACTTACCTGATTTAAAAGGTCGTTATGAAATTCTAAAAGTTCATGCAAGACGTATTAAATTAGATCCATCTGTGGAGCTTATGTCTATTGCTCGAGGAACTGCGGGTGCATCAGGAGCTGATTTGATGAATCTTCTGAATGAAGCGGCTCTTATTGCATCAAGAAAATGTCGAAATGCAGTTACTATGCAAGATACTATGGAAGCGAGTGATAAGGTGCGTTTTGGTAAAGAAAGACGCAGTCTTGAGATTTCTGAGGGAGAAAAGAAAACAACGGCTATTCATGAAGCAGGTCATGCTGTGGTTGCTATGAAAGTAAAGCATGCAGATCCAGTTGAAAAAGTGACAATTGTTCCAAGAGGATTTTCTTTAGGAGCTACTCACTTTTTGCCAGAAAAAAATAGAGTAAGTTGGTGGAAAAAAGAACTTCATGATCAATTAGCTGTTCTTCTCGGTGGAAGAGTGGCAGAAGAGTTGTTTGTGAACGATATATCTTCTGGAGCTCAAAATGATATAGAGAGAGCTACTTCCATCGCCCGCAACATGATTTGCGAATGGGGTATGTGTGATGCCTTAGGAAGCGTGGCTTTAGATGAGCACCAAGAGCAAAGCTACACAGGCTTCCCAAACTCCAGCGCAAAAAAATACTCTGAAGAAACGGCCAAAATAATCGATTTTGAGGTCAAAAAATTAATTGATTCAGGATACGCTAAGGCTACTCAAATTATCAAAGAGAATGAAAAAGAGCTTCTTTTGATGACCGACATGCTCATAGAATTCGAAAGTCTTGATATGCAAGATGTCAAGGATATCATGGCTAGCAGCTGGGATATCGAGAAAAAACGTCGTAAGATGAAGAGTGAAGAAAATCTTCAGAAGAAAGCACCAGCGACGCCTCCACCTCCTCCGGAAGTCCAAATTGGTAATGACAATTTAGCTATGGACGGCTCAAACGAGTAGCTCTATGAAAGCAAGTAAAATATTTACTTGCTTTCATTCTTTCATCTATTCACATTTAGCCTTGGCAAAAAAGTCTATACACGCTAAAATATGCCCTTAAATTTTTTCTTAAGAAGGGAAGTATGAAATCTCAAAAGACAACGTATATGGCAAAGCCAGAAGAACAAAAGTTAACCTGGTTTCTATTAGATGCTGAGGGAAAGACACTCGGTCGATTAGCTACTGAAGTTGCAAACATTTTAAGAGGAAAGCATAAGCCTACCTTTACTCCTCATGTGAATACTGGAGATGGAGTGGTAGTGGTTAATGCTGAAAAAGTAAAAGTTTCTGGTTCAAAAGAAGCTCAAAAGCTCTATCGTCATTATACAGGTTATATTGGTGGATTAAAAGAGACGCCTTATCGCGTTATGAAAGAACGTAAACCTGAGTATATCCTTGAGCATGCTATTAAAGGTATGCTTCCTAAAACAAAATTGGGAAGGGCTATTGCAAAAAGATTGCGTATTTATAAAGGAACAGAACATACAATGCAGGCTCAACAACCCATAACGGTAGATATTTAAGGAGATATGTGGTCATGAAAGAATTAATTGCTATTGGAAGAAGAAAATGCGCGGTAGCCTCTGTTAGAGTGCGAACTGGGACGGGTAAAATAAGAGTTAATGGAAGAGAAGTAGAGAAATACTTTCCTCTAGCCATGCAGTTGAGAACTCTTCAATCTCCACTCAAAATGTTTGGTTTAGAAAACAAATTTGATTTAGTTATTACGGTGAAAGGTGGGGGACTTGAAGCTCAAGCCTCTGCAACTAGACTTGGGGTATCGAGAGCCTTAGTAAAACAAGACGATGCTCGCCGAGTAGAACTTAAATCTGTAGGTTTTTTGAGAAGAGATCCTCGTAAGAAAGAACGTAAAAAATACGGTCTTGCTGGAGCAAGAAAAAGCTTCCAATTCTCAAAGAGATAGTATTTTTCTTATCAAAGAAAGAATTTATGGGCCTGGAAAATTTTATTTTTCAGGCTTTTTTAGTTTAAAGTGAGATCTTCAGGAATCATAGAGAGAGAAGCATACTTCCCTCCCATTTCTTTAAGCACTGATTGCCACATAGTTTCAGGATTAGTTTCAAAAACATGCTTAAATGATCCTGGGCATACAAACCACTGACCATTTAGAAATTCTTTTTCAAGCTGACCAGATGACCAGCTTGTGTAACCAAAAATTAATCGAACCGCAGGGCCTTGTTCATCGAGAAGGGTATTTTGTAAAAATTCAAGATCCCCTCCCAAATAGACATGATCTAACAATTTAATCGAATTATCAGATGACTGTGAGTGGATAACCATCATTTGGTTCATTTGCAGGGGACCTCCTGCCAAAAGTTCGACATTTGGATTGGCTAAATCTTCTACTTCTATTAGATATTCGCCGTCCTCAAATTCTATGTTTTTATTTAAAATTAAACCAAAAGATCCCGAAAGTGAGTGTTCACACAAAATAACTATACTTCTAAAAAAGATACCTTCTTCAATATCAGGACTAGCCACTAAAAAAGAGCCTTTAGCGAGCTGTCCAAAAGGGGACTTTTCCATTTATCACCAATCTTTATATTATGGACCTGTAACTTTCTGATTATAGAGTTCTATTAAATTTTGTAAATGATTCACTTGCTGAAGCAAGTCAAAAAAGGACTTTTTAAATTCTTTACTATCGAGAACTTCTTCATTTCCCATTTCAGCTTGATCGACCATTTGAGTCACTCTATCAAGAGCCTCATTAATTTGAGTCATCTCTTTTTCAAAGGCTTGTGTAAATGCATCTGGAGATTTTAATAATTCCATCTTTTCAAGCCGCTCTTTTTGTTGCTCTTTCCAAGCCCTATTGCGGTGAAAAAGTAAACCAAAGTGATTGAGATCATAAACTAACTGATTTACGCGATCTAAAACAGATATGGCTCTTAAGTAAAGGGAAGGATCATTCACTAACTTACCAAGAGTCCCTTTACCATTAGCAATTTGCTCCGTTATGAAAGTTAAATTATCAAAAGTAGATCCTACTTTTTCTATCAAGTTCATATCTTTAGCTCGAAGCATCATTTCATTGGCAGTTCCAGTAAATTGTCCAATATTTAAAATAGCATCGTTAAGATTTTCTAAGATATTCATCTGTTGGGCACCCTCTACAATATGTGCAACACCCTTCAAGGTCGTATTTAACCCCTGCATTGATGAATGGATCAGAGCTTGATTCTCTTTAAGTATTGTTGAGAGATTTGACATGCTTTTAGAAATCTCTTCAGAAGCTAATTGGACTGTTTTAAGAGTCGATGTCAATGGATCTTCAGAGTTAGCATAAATAACTCCACCAATCACAGATTTTGACTTTTCTTTTGAATCTAAATACTGAGGAATAATAGCTATGGATTTTTCTCCAAGTAAACCTAGAGTACGAATTTCGATGAGGTCAGTGTTATAGATATGTATAGATGAATCGAGTCTCAAAGAGACTTGATAAGCGTAAGGATTGCCAAAATTATCTATGCGATTCTCATCTTCTCTTGGGATATAGGCAATGGCTACAACTTCACCGACAGGGCGCCCTGCATAGGTGACTCTTGTACCTACATCAATGCCTTCGATATTGGCAAAATTAACTGTGAGTTTGTTTTTATTGTCGCCAAGCGATGGCTTAAAGAAGAAAATGGCAGAGACTAAAACGAGGATACCTACGACAGTAAAGACTCCAACAATCATCGTTCTGACTCGTCCAGGAAGTTTATTATTGAGAGCCATTTGAAAAAACTCCTTTTGGAATAGCATTTGAGATGAATTTGTGTATCGTTTCATCTTGGCTTTTTATAAAGCTTTCTTTGTTACCAATAAAAATAATCCGTCCTTCATGAAGAAGAGCAATTCGATCCGCAATTTTTAAAGTAGAGGCGATATCGTGAGTAACCACAACAGAAGTGGCATTTAATTCTTTCTGCGTTTGTACAATAAGCTCATTGATTTGCATCGAATGGATCGGATCTAAGCCTGTTGTGGGTTCATCATAAAGCAGAATACGAGGTCTATAAACAATAAGTCTTGCTAAAGCAGCTCTTTTTCGCATACCTCCTGACAACTCAGCAGGCATTTTTTCCTCTGTTTCCTCAAGACCTACCATCTTTAATGCGCTACAGACGCGTTCTTGTGTCTCTTCAAAAGTTAAGTGTTCATGTTGATCGAGATAAAAGGAGACGTTTTGAAAAATGTTTAAGGAATCAAACAAGGCGCCCCCTTGAAAGAGCATCCCAGTATTTCTAATGGCTTCATAGAGACTTTGCCCTCTTAATTCTGTGATATTCACACCGTCAATTTCAAGCGAGCCTGAGTCTGGTTGAATCAATCCAATGATATGTTTTAAGAAAACACTCTTCCCTACCCCTGAGGCTCCGAGAATAACTAAAGTTTCTCCCGCTTGGATCTCTAGGTCAAAATTATCCAAAACGTTTAGGTCATCAAATGATTTACATAACTGCTTTGCTTTAATCATGCAGGTATCCCCCAAAGAGCCGTATGAAACAAATTCAGTGCCAAAGTGAGTACAAAATTTGTAATCAGGATAATTGAATAATTTAGTACCACGCTGTTTGTTGTCGCAAGCCCCACACCTGCGGCTCCTCCAGATGTTTTCATTCCCTTATAACAAGATATTGTGACAATAATTACTGCAAAGCAAAGAGATTTAATTAAGCCAACTAGAAGATCAAACATAGTAATACTATCTGGAAGGGGACCTAAAAAAGTGGTTGGATTCATCCCAAAAAAATAGACGGCTAAAATGTAAGCTCCAAAAATACCCATCAAAATATTAAAAATAGCCAGAATAGGAAACATCAGCACAAAAGCAATAAATCGCGGTGCTATAAGATATTGTAATGGGTTGATGGACATTGATTTAAGTGCATCAATTTGCTCAGTTACTTTCATACTACCAATTTCAGCACAAATCGAAGCACCAACTCGTCCAGTTACCATAAACGCGGTTAGAATGGGCCCCAGCTCGGTAATCATTCCTTTAGTGACCATAATGCCTGTAACAGCTTCTAAACCCTTGTCTGTAAGCTGAAAAATAGATTGAGCTGCAATGACCAGGCCTGTTGAAAAACCTGTGATAGCAACAACCCCAAACGATAGAAATCCAATGTTGTACATTTGATCGCGAATTAAATTCCAGCTAGGGGGTCTTTTAAAGCTGACTCTAAAGACCCTCCCAATCATCAAAATATATTCGCCAATGACATCAAAAATTCTTAAGGATGACTGTAGCATCTTATCCTCTCCCCTCTAAATCGGCTTATAGGGAAGGAGGTTATTTAGCGTCAATGAGAAGCGATAGGTTTTATGTATTTTACTTGAGAGAAAGATGGTGTGAAGTAGAGATTTTTTCTATATGCCCTAAAATAAGATACTTAATTAGGATATGTGGTAGTTAAAGTTCAACACTTCTTCAGCTTCTAAACAGGAGATGGAAGGCCTCTTTTTTTGCGTTTTAGAAATCTTTGACTTCCAAATCTTAGCTTCCTCAATAAATTTCGGAAGAAAATTTGCGAGTAAAAATGGGTCATAGATTTCAGATTCCAAGAATTTTACGTAGTTTAGGGTAGAGGTTTCATGGTTAGCTACCAATTTCCCTATTTTTTTTTCATGAATAATTAAGTCCTGAAAAAGTTTGCACATAATATCTTGTAAACCTCGGATGGATCCCGGAAGAGAGAGCATCATGGGAGCTATTATTGAGATGTTTTGCTGGATAGGGTTGTATTTTATTTGAATAAGCAATGGATTTAAATCATTGACAATTAGATTAACCATCAGTGAGTCATTCACTTTTAGTGAGTTAGATGAGTACAAAGCCTTTTCTAGGTTTTGTATGTTTTCTGTAAATTCTTGAATATCCATATGATTATATTAGCTAAATAATCATTATTTGTCAATAAAATTATTTAATAAACAGTAATTAAGCATATTTATTGCATAAAAAAGTTTGAAATGTATATTCTTTCTGCAAGAAATAATCTTAGTAACTTTATGAACATAAACAACAAAGGATAAATAATGGCAGCTATTAGCCCAGCAGTAAATCAAACTCCAGTATTAAATAACACTTCAGTTGAGCCAAAAACATCGGCTTTTGATGACAAAAAAGCTCTTCTTCTTAAAGAAGAAGCAGCAGCAGCAGCAGCAGCAGCAGCAGCAGCAGCAGTAG
>JAJACV010000009.1 GCA_022601335.1 Chlamydiota bacterium
ACCTACGACAAGGTAAACTCTATCCTTTCATTTGGCATAGATCGTTCATGGAGAAAAAGACTCTTAAAAAGCATCCCCAATAAATCTAACCAGTTTATGCTCGACATTGCAACAGGAACGGGAGAAGTTCTTATACAGGCATTAAACTCAGGCAAGGTTAATAAAGCTGTTGGAATTGATTTAGCTGAAAAGATGCTCGCCATTGCCGAAAATAAACAAAAAAAACTTAACTTAAATCCAAAAATTAGCTTTCAAAAAGGAAACGCTTTAAATCTCGATTTTAAAGATAATACGTTTGATTGCACCAGCATTTCATTCGGCATTAGAAATGTCCAAAATGTACCTCTTGCACTTAAAGAAATGCATCGTGTTTTAAAACCAAATGGACGTTCACTTATTCTAGAGTTTTCTCTTCCGAAGAATTACCTACTAAAGCAGCTACACCTTATTTATCTTCGAACTATTTTGCCAAAAGTGGGCGCTTTATTCTCAAAAAGCAAACAGTCTTATGTCTATCTCAATAAAACAATTGAAACCTTTCCTTATGGAACAGCCTTTTTACAATTATTGAGCGAAGCTGGTTTTAAATCTCCAAAAGCATTCCCTTTACTCGGAGGAATTGCGACACTTTACCAGGCGGACAAATGCTAGAAGAGGTTCAAACGAGTGAATTCTTGATTAACGAATCTAGATATCTTATATGCTGCGTAACTAAGTCTATTAACCCCCTTGATTTATTTGCGCAGCTCTCTTTCTCTCATCTCCTCCCAAAGGTCTACTGGAAATACCGAACAAGCACCTCTGCAATAGCTGGCTTTGGAAAGGTAATTGAGCTTAATGACATTCCTTCTATCACTTTAACTAAAGCCCTAAAAGGAGCCCCTTTATCTCCAAGTTTTTTTGGAGGTCAATCATTTAACCCCCTGGATGCGCCCTGGCAAAATACGCTGCCCAACACCTACTATTTTTTACCTAGATATCTCATCAAACAAGAAGGCAACCATTTCTTTCTCTCTACTTTTTCTCTGCAAGGAGAGGTCGTAGAGCCTTTTCACATAAGCACCTCTAAAAGATACAAAGAGAATAATTTTAAAACGATTAGTCGAGAAGACTCTCCGAATCTTACGAATTGGATGCAACGTATTGAGGGTGTCTTAAAAAATCTAAAAAAGGATTCTTTAAAAAAAATAGTCCCTGCGAGAGAGACTTCTTTAATCCTTAACCAAACTATCAATCCCTATTCTCTACTAGCCCATTTAAGTGAAATTCAAAAAAACTGCTCTTTATTTTCATTTCAACTCTCTGAAAAAACTTTTTTAGGAGCTACTCCTGAGACTTTATTTGAAAGAAAAGGTGATACTTTATTTACGGAAGCAATTGCTGGAACATCTACCTCAAATGAGCTCTCTCTTATTAAAAACCCAAAAAATCTTGATGAATTTTCCCATGTGACACACTACTTAGACGACGTGTTAAACAAGATATGTGATTCATTTGAAAAAGAACCTCTTCATTTAATTTCCACCAGTAACCTAAACCATCTTAAAGTATCCTATAGAGCGCTACTTAAAAAAAACGTATCTGATTGTGATATTTTAAAAAGACTACACCCAACACCAGCGGTCTGTGGAACCCCTAAAAGCCAAGCCTTAAAAGAACTCCTCACGCTCGATCCCTTTAATAGAGGTTGGTACGCAGCTCCGATGGGCCAAGTATCAAATCTACAATCTCATTTCTTAGTTGGCATTCGATCCGCTTTAGTGCACAATAACGAGTTAAAATGTTTCGCTGGATGTGGCATTGTAAAAGCCTCCGACCCTATCGATGAATGGAACGAGCTCGAACATAAAATTTCACCCTATTTAAAATTTGTAGATTGTTATGCACAACTCCAATCTTCGCGCTAAAATTATTATTGATGAACTTCTGAGACTAAGCATCGATTACTTTTGCTTAGCGCCAGGCTCTAGAAACACTCCTTTTACCGTTGCTATTGCCAGTCAAACGAAATGCAGAGATTTTGTTCACTTTGATGAGAGAGGTCTCGCCTTTCATGCTCTGGGCTACGCCAAAGTGAAAAAGAAGCCGTCTCCTATTTTTATTACATCAGGATCCAGCACAGCCAACTTATTCCCCGCAGTTGTTGAAGCGTATCAAACAGAAACGCCCATGATGCTATTTACAGCAGACAGACCTTATGAGGAGCGAGAATGCAAGAGCAATCAAACAATAGATCAAGTCAAATTTTTTCAAGGCTATACCTATTTCCAACAAGACCTACCTCTTTTTGATGAAACGACATCCTTTGATTTTTTAGCTTCTTTAATAAACCGAGCTTACCTTAAATCCTTTAAAGGACCGGTTCACCTAAATTGCCAATTTAGAGAGCCCTTTTTCAAGGCGCCTACAGCCAAAGACCAAGAAGAATATAGAAAATGGATGAAAAAGCAGATCCCCCACACCCTTTTCTATCCAAGTAAAAGAGAATTAATCAACCCTCCTAAAATAGACGCCTCAAAAAAAGGAATTATCATCTGCGGGCGGGGTACTACAAAAGACGAATTTGAAGCTATTTTAGAGCTGTCAAAAAGGATTAACTGGCCTATTTTCACAGATATTTTAGCCTACGGCAGATTTGGTTTTTCTGACTCTGTAATCTCTCACTTTGATTTCCTAATGAAACTAAATTTTGATTTTGAAATTGAATCTGTTATTCAATTTAAAGATACATTTACATCAAAGTCTCTGCTTGGTTATTTAAAAAAAATCGAACTTCATTCCTACCAACTAGTCTCAGAATTAGAAGAGCACCTAGACCCGCATCTAAAGAGATCACAACGCTATCAAGCATCTGCTCTTTCCTTTTGCAGACAAGCAGTTCTTTCTACGCCATCTATTGACTCTAGTTGGTTGAATAAATGGACTCAAAGAAATAATAGAGCTCATCACTTTTTAAATGCTACGTTTGAAAAGCACACCGAGCTAACAGAACCGTTAACAGTAAGAGCTCTTCTTCAACAGGCTCCTGCAAATTCTCTCTTTTTTTTCGGCGCAAGCATGCCCATACGCTATGCTAGTTTTTTTGCTTCTTCTGAATCTCCTCAGACTATTTTTTCTAATAGAGGAGCGAGTGGAATAGATGGCAATCTAGCAACCGCCTTTGGTATATCTCAAGCAAAAGATATGCCCATCACCATTGTGATAGGAGATCTTACTTTACTACACGATCTCAACTCTCTAGCTCAAGTAAAACAACTGAAACACCCTCCAACTATTGTCATCCTTAACAACTCCGGCGGGGGTATTTTTTCATTTCTTCCCATCGCTAAAGAAAGCACTATTTTTAAACGCTATTTTCAAACAGAGCATTCTCTTACTTTTGAATCTATAGCCAAACAATTCGATCTAGAATACTTCCAGCCAAAAAACTCAGATGATTTCTCTAAATCTGTAACAGCCCACTCCTCTAAAGCAACTCTTATTGAAGTCCAAACATGTGCAGACAAAAATCTTCTTCTAAACCGACAAATAGAGGAGGCATTCAAAGCATGCTTTTCAGAAGAGAATTTGGAAGTAAAAACAAACCCACTTTAATTCTTTTACATGGTTTTTTAGGAACACATCAAGACTTCTCGACCTTAATTCCTTATCTAAAAGAAGATTTCTACTGCGTTTGTTTTGATCTACCTGGACACGGCAAATCAAAACAGCTTCAATATACAAACTATGACTCACTTGAAGAAATTATTCTGCGCGACATAGAGCCCTATTCAAATGCAAGCAGCAGTCTTTTAGGCTATTCTATGGGAGGACGCATCGCTCTAAATATTTTCAATCGACTTAACTGCTCAAAATTAATCCTCATTTCAACTCGCATTGATCCCTTGAGCAAAGAAGAAAAAGACGAGAGAGCCCTTTTTGAAAAAAAATGGGCCACTACTTTGTTAAAAGATTCCTTTTCGAATTTTTTAATAACCTGGTATAGTCAACCTCTGTTTTGCACACTCAAAGAGAACCCTTTACTTCTTAAAAAAATAATGTCTAAGCGATTCAACGAAGATCCGAAATTTCTGGCTAAAGCTTTCCTCGCACTCAGCCCATGCAATTTATTACCTCATTTCGATAGCAAAAAACCTCTTTTATATCTCACAGGATCAAAAGACTTAAAATACGCTTCAATAGCAAAAAAGCTAGAGCAAAACAGCAATCAAATCTTTGTGCATAGCCACCCCACTTCATCTCATGCGGTGCATCTAGAAGCTCCAGAATTTACAGCAAATCAAATCACAACATTTCATAGGTATTTTTATGATAGAATGGAAAACTCAACATCAATTTGAAGATATTTTTTATCACACTCACCAAGGTATTGCGAAAATTACAATTAACCGCCCTCAGGTCCACAACGCGTTTAGGCCCCAAACTGTAGATGAGATGTCTCAAGCATTAGCGTATGCTAGGAACGACTCTGAAATCGGTGTCGTTATTTTATGTGGAGCAGGTAGTCGAGCCTTTTGTTCAGGTGGAGACCAGAAAATCAGAGGTCATGCAGGCTATGCGGATCAAGAAGGAGTTGACAGACTCAATGTTTTAGACTTTCAAAGACAGATGCGTACGCTTCCAAAACCTATCATTGCTATGGTCGCCGGGTATGCTATTGGTGGAGGACACGTGTTGCACCTGATAGCAGATTTAACTATTGCAGCTGATAATGCTGTTTTTGGCCAAACTGGACCGAAAGTGGGTTCTTTTGATGGGGGTTATGGAGCCTCTTATATGGCGCGCATAGTCGGCCAAAAAAAAGCACGCGAAATTTGGTTTTTATGTCGGCAATATTCAGCTAAGGAAGCGCTTGATATGGGCTTGGTTAACACCGTAGTTCCTCTTGAAGATTTAGAAGATGAAACCGTCAAGTGGTGCAAAGAGATCCTTAGGAATTCTCCTATTGCCCTGCGTTGTCTAAAAGCTTCTTTTAATGCGGATTGCGACGGTCAAGCGGGCCTGCAAGAGCTTGCAGGAAATGCCACAATGCTGTACTACATGAGCACTGAAGGGCAAGAAGGAAGGAATGCTTTTGTAGAAAAAAGACCCCCTGATTTTGCCTCTTTTCCAAAAAGACCTTAGGAGACACTTTATGAAGCCCTGGATAGTAGCTATTAGACCTAAAACTCTAATGGCTTCTTTTGCCCCCATTTTATTAGGATCTACTCTCGCCTTAGACCAAGGCTTCTATAATTTTTTTCTCCTTTCTCTTATTTTAATAACGGCTATTTCGATACAAATCGGAACCAATCTTGTAAATGATTACTTTGACTTCCTTAAAGGAGTTGATAATAAAGAAATGAGAGGTCGGACTAAAGTATTAGTTCAAGGATCTGTCAGCATCCAAGGAATGCGCAAGGCTATCTTAGCTGTTTTCTCAGTGGCTATTTTAGGTAGCTCTTACCTTATTTATAAAGGAGGATGGCCTTTCGCATTAATCGGATCTGCCTCCATTTTTTTGCAATTACTTATACAGCAGGTCCCAAACCTTTGAGCTATTTAGGACTCGCCGATCCTATTGAATTTTTATTCTTCGGTCCAATTGCTGTTGCAGGAACTCACTACCTATTAGTTGAGTCTTGGTCGCTAACTGCAATACTTGCTGGAATGATACCCGGCTTTTTATCGCTAGCTATTTTAACCATTGATAATTTAAGAGATTATGAAATCGACAAAAAAGCAAATAAGAAAACGCTTTGTGTGCGCTTTGGCACCACATTTGGAAAACTTGAATACTATACATGTATCTTTTTGGGGTTTTTAACTCCTCTTCTTCTGATCGCTTTAACAAGAGGACACTTGTACTCTTTAATCTGTTTATTAACTCTCCCTCTATATAAAAAATGCCTTGATACAGTGAGAGATAACGACTCTAAAGAAAATCTCACACAAGCACTTGCTCAAACAGCTTTTAATTTGCTTTTATTTGTCCTGTTTTTTTGTGGGGGATGGCTATTATGAGAGTAGAATCTCTCGAGATTTTTTCATATAATTTAAAGCTCAAAACTCCACTGATTTTTAAAAACGCCTCTCTCGAATCACGCCAAGGAGTGTTGTTGCAAGTGGGCGATGAGCAAGGAAGAAAAGTTACTTGCGACATAGCTCCTCTGCCTCATTTCAGCCCCGACTCTCTTTCTTCAAGTTTAGACGCCTACTCTCAGTTAAAAAAAGAATTATTAAATAGTTACTGGTCTCTTAAGCTACTTCTTTCTCCTAATAATATCCTGAACCAAAAACTATCGCCCTCACTATATCCCTCTCTTTTTTTTGGTATAGAATTTGCTCTTTTATCTTTAATGATGCCTTCTTTTTCTCTATCTTCAAAAGTGAAAGTAAACCTTCTTCTCATGGGTTCTGATGAAGCTATTTTAAAGAAAGCTTCTATCATTGCAGATTATGAAGCCATTAAGCTAAAAGTCGGCATCAGATCTCCCGAGCAAACGCTTGAATTAATTCACCAAATCACCCCTTATTTAAATCCCTCTCAAAAGTTGCGAATTGATGTTAATCGCGCCTGGACAATGAAGCAGACTCTCTTCTTCTGCGATCACTTTCCTAAACACTTGTGCGATTACTTAGAAGAGCCTTTGCAAGATCCTAAAGAGTACCTATCGTTCTCCAATTATTGCAGCTACCCCATCGCTTTTGATGAGAGCTTGCTTCAGCAGCCTCTCGACTATTTACTCTCAATTCCAACTAAAAAAGCGCTCATTATTAAGCCTTCTCTTTTAGGTTCACTGCAGAAAATGAATCTTCTCTATCAAAAAGCTTGTAAACACAAACTCCAGTTTATTTTAACAAGCTCATTTGAAAGTGGGCTCGGCCACTTAATGATAGCTCATTTAAGTCGCTTTTTAGCTATAGAATCCCCTATTGGACTGGATACCTATAACTGGTTTAAAGAAGATGTTCTCTCAGAAACTTTAACCTTTTCTAAAGGCTCCCTTGTGTTGCCTAAAGAAAATCTTATTAGACCCGACTTAGACTTCTCAAAACTCACCCTTATTGATGCCTAATTTATCGTGCCCTCTAAGATTAGCTGCTTTAAAAAGCCCCCATAAAACAGCTATAGCTGGACACATAAATTTGAGCTATCAGGAGTTGGACAACTACACAGACCAACTTACCCTAAAATTCAACTCTCTAAAAAAACAAACCGTCATTGTCTACACTTGCATCGATCCCTTATTCGCAATAGCCCTTCTCTTCTCTTGTTTAAGAAATAAACAAATTTTTTTTCCTATTAATCCAAAACTTCCAAACAGATTTTTAGAAAAAAGGCTTAATAGTCTTCAAAAGGCTCATTATATCTCTACCTCGATACCCTATAAGCCTCATAAAATCAAGGGAGCTCCTGTTTCGATTGACCCCTCAGCTCCCCTAACCTACCTTTTCACCTCCGGCTCTTCTGGTGACCCTAAAATTGCTGTTCACAGCTATTCTCAACACTACTACAGCGCTCTTGGGTCAAACCAGCACCTAGACTACCAAAGCTCTCACTGCTGGCTCCTGTCACTGCCTCTTTATCATGTTTCAGGACTTAGTTTGATTTTCAGAACGCTACTTGCGAAAGCCTCTTTAGCTCTTCCTATCTCTTCTATAGAGGATGCGCTAGAACAAAAATCTATCACTCACCTCTCCTTAGTTCCCACTCAACTCCAACGTCTGATAAAAATAAACTCTCTTAAAGCGCTACATTGTATCTTGCTCGGCGGAGGTCCTATTTCCGAAAACCTCTATAAACAAGCAACGGATCTTCATTTGCCCCTGCTACGCACCTATGGATTGACGGAAATGAGCTCACAGGTAGTCACTGACTCCCTAAAAACCAAACAACCCACAACGCTTCCTTTTAGAGAAATAAAGCTCTCCACGTCGAATGAAATTCTCGTGCGAGGTAAAACGCTTTTTATGGGTTATTTGGCAAACGACACCTTATTAAAACCCTTTGATAAGGAAAATTGGTTTTCAACTAAAGACTTAGGAATGTATACAAAAGACTCTCTTTATATTCTTGGCAGAAAAGACAACCTGTTTATTTCAGGTGGAGAAAACATTCAACCTGAAGAAATTGAACAGGTATTATTAAAACATCCCAAAATATCTGAGGCTTTGGTGATCCCTAAACCAGACAAGGAATTTGGCCAAAGACCTGTAGCCTTTATTAAACCTCTCTCCCCTCTTATACAAATCAAACTCGATGCTTTTTTAAACTCTCAGCTGCCCAAATTTAAACATCCAATAGAATACTACGAACTACATTATGAGGGCCTCAAACCTTCTCGAAAAAAGCTCTTACATTTTTTTGAAGAAATTAACCCCACTCTCATTTAGACTTTATTAAAAATAACAAAAAAAACAAGTCGCAGATTCATTTTACAACGCATTTTAAAATACTAATTTGAGGTTTTATTATGACAACCTTTTCCGCTCTAAAACCAGGATTAATCAGCTACACTATTAGCTGGAAAGTAAACCAAAAAACCCCTCTATCAAAACCACAACACAAACTCATTAGTGAGCGCTATCATTTATCCATCTATGGCCAGGATGACCAACCTATTTATGAAGAAAGTTACACTCAATTAAACCAAATAAATACGAAGGTAAAATTTGTTTCTTTGAACTATTTTAACAAAGTTCACCTTACTGGAACTCAGGTTTACGAGGCTAAGCTTTCTAAAGGAGACAATACTAAAACCTTCAGTGAAAAGACTCATACATTACTTTACACAACACCCTCGATTTTCTCCATTGTTGCTGAAATTAATATTTCTCAACCTTGTGTTAACGAGCGCAAAATTATTCCCAAAATTTACGGAACTTTCTTAGATCCTCAACGCAATACTTTTGTTGATTATTCAAGTCAGGGCTATATGAGAGATTTATTTTTAAGCTGATTTAAAAATCACAATCTCACTATAATCGTTGAAATTTATACACATATCTTACCTAAACTTAAAACTATAAGGTTCTATTTATGCCAGCCCCCTATCTAACTCTTACTGTCTTAAATGCCTCTCTTCTTAGACCCGTTTCAGAAACTTATTTTAAATATGATGTGAATTGGATGGATCAACGCACTCTGAGTGAAGAATCTTCTCTTCATATTGCTGAAAAGATAACTCTTTCATTTTTTTCAGCTCTCCCTGAAAACGCTCTTCCCGTTTACAAAGAGGTAGCTACCAAAATATGGCAGCTAAGCGGCTTAATTCGAACTAAGCACCTCCCTCCCATTCATTATGTAACCTTTTCACACGAACAAGAATATAGACGTTTTCCTGATAGAGAAGAAACAATACGAACTAAAGTAACTACAACGTATCATTCAGTCATTAAAGCTTCATTCATTGAGGCCTCTCTAAAAGTCAGCAATACCTCTTCTGCAGGTAGAGTCGTGTATCCGATCCTTAAGGTTGTGCCAAATGGAAATTATTCTGGATCGTTATCAACCGAATGTGAAATTGTAGGAAATGGTAGCAGAATCTCAAATATTGCTTTAAAAGTTTTAGAGATGGCGGGTCCAGAGCCCGATATTAATCTTAAGGTGTCTGAAGCTTAATGGGAACAAATAGCACAAACCACACTCTTGTTAAAACAATCCTATTTGATCAAAGAATTTTTTCAAGAGTCGTTGATTCTGTTGATCCGATATCTTACCAAACTTTTCTATCTATTTATAACTCAAAAGCCCCTCAAGAACTTTTATTTAGTCAAAAAATGGGCTTTGGCAAACCTGTTGACATGAGGGTGAATAAATTCTCAATAGATACATTACTGCAATTTAAGTGCACTTATAATTATCAGTCAGGTGACGAGACTATTTTAGAAGATTATACAATTGCTGAATGCAATCTACCTACTTGGGCTTTGGAAATTCAACTGTTCATCACTCTTTCCTACACCTCATCAAATAAGCCTTTATTGATTCCAAGCATAAGAGTTCTTGGAAGTGAAGATAAATTGGAATCTCCATCCAAAAAAAGCCTATTTTGTTTTACTTTCTCAAAGAAACAGCCAATGACTCAAAAAAACGAAGATATCTATTCATCTGGATATACCATCAACAAGAAACCTTAAAAACTTTTTGTTTAAAAGAATCTGGTATAGCTATTTTTTGTTTATCTTTCCCAACACAAACGTGAACAATTTTTGCTTGAGCGACACATTGAGACTCCCTTTTGAGAGTGTATCCAAGTGTAAAAGAGGACGTTCCGAGTTTTAAAAGATTGAGTTCAATATCGATGACATCGTTTTCATGCATAGGCGCTAAAAAGTCACCCTCTGCATGAACTACAGGAAACATAAAATCTTGCTTTACAAATCTCTCTTGAATAGAAACTTTATGATGATTTAAAAAAGCTGAAAACGTTCTGTGTACTAGATAGAATAGCTTTGAGTAAAAGATAACTCCACTAGCATCGGTCTCATAGAGCTCTAATCTCGTCTGATAATTAAATTTTTCCATTTTGACACAGTATCAAATCATTTAACAAAATTCAAGATTTAGCTTATTGAAAGAGCCAGTGCATCTACAGGCTTGACAACAGATCCTAATAAATCGTACTCAAAAGCATCTGTAATTTTAACGTGGTATTTTTTACCAAAAGCATCGACTTGATCATGTTGATTAAGTATCACAATCCCGTCTATATCAGGGCTCTGCCCATAAAAACGACCTTGCATCAGCAGTTCTGATTCGGGGTGATAACCCTCTACAAAAACCTCAAGAGTTTTTCCAACCCATTTTTGATTTTGCTTCTTGGCATTTGTTTTTAAAAGAGACATAAGGTGATTGTAGCGTTTTTCCTTAACCTCTTCTGGAATTTGTTCATCCATAGAGTAGGCATAAGCCCCTTTTTCTTTAGAAAATTTAAAAACACCTACATTATCTAAAGGGTGCTCTTGCACAAAAGCGCATAATTCTTCAAATTCCTCATCTGTCTCAGAAGGAAATCCAACCATTAAGCTAGTACGAATCACAACATCTGGAATTTTTTTCTTAAGAAGATCTACCACATCTAAAATATCTTCTTTAGACGTTTTTCTTCGCATTTTTTTTAGAATGCGAGAATTAATATGTTGAATAGGCATATCCAAATAAGGTAAAATACGCTTATCTCTGGCTATAATATCCACGAGTTCTTCATCGATTTCATCAGGATAGATATAGAGTAATCTCAGCCAAAAATGACCGGAAAGAGAGGTTATTTCTTTGAGAAGAGCTTTTAAATTTCCATCTGCAAATCCGTGATCTTTTCCAAAGTCACCTAAGTCTTGAGCAATTAGAATAACTTCTTGAACGCCCTGTCTTAAAAGAAGTTTAAACTCATTAACAACTTGCTCCACAGATTTGCTTTTTAATGGCCCCTTAATCTTAGGTATAATGCAGAATGAGCATCTTTTTCTACATCCTTCAGCAATTTTCAAATAGGCGTAATGCTGAGGCGTTGTAAGAGTTCTGGGAACTTCTCCGTCAATCAAATAACTTCTAGCAGATGTTACAAAGTCTTTTGGGGATTCTTGCTCTATAGCTTTCAAAATACTTGCTACATCTCCTGAACCTAAAATAGCATTAATTTCGGGATATGCGGCTCTTATCTCCTCTTGGTGAGTTTGAGCCATACAACCTGTGACAATAACCTTAGCGCCTTCTTTTTTATAATCCAAAAGCTCTTGAATCACATCATTTGATTCATCTCTTGAAGCTTTCAGGAAACCACAAGTATTCACAATTAAGTAATCAGCTTCCTCTAAAACAGGTGTTATTTCATAACCAGATTTCATCAACAAGCCAAGCATTACTTCACTGTCGACTAAATTTCTAGGGCAACCTAAAGAGGTAAAATTTATTTTATTTCCAGATTTCATAGAAGATATCTTAATCCTTTCTTAATAGATGGATTTTACAATAAAACTATTAAACTTTACAATAAGACTTTAAAAAAACAGGGTATAACTATGACTTCAGAAGTAAGCATCGGATCACTTAACACTCTAAACCCTTATGCTGCAGTTAAATTCGCTGAAAAAGAAGGCCTAAATTCCACAGGGTTAAAGCTACTTGAAACCAATCCCTCCCACCTAAAAACATCCGTTAGAAGAGCAAGTGAATATAAAGAATATTCTAATTGGGAAGATCGTCTCCCCAGGATTGCTCAATATATCCAAACCCTAAATATTACGGCAGTGCAGGAAGCTGATCCTCAATCTATTGAGGATATTAAAGGACAATTATCTGAAAATTATGCTGTTGCTTGCTCCTATTCCCATGGAGATCCTAATAAAAATAGATTTGGAAATGCTATATTTTATAACAAAGAGGTAGCCCAATTAATCAGTACGTCTTGCATTGAATTTCACCCTGATGGCGAACCTAGCTCTAATACAAGGCGCGCAGCAGTTGCTAGTTTTAAGGTGAATAATCTTGTAGTAAATGTTCTTTCAGCACACCTTAAAGGTTACTATACAAGGGAGCCTAATTTAGAAACAAGAAAAGCTAGGCAAGAGACCGGCTTAAAAGAACTTGAATTGTATACAAAAAACTTCCTTGAATTAACCGGAGATGTTTGTGTATTAGCGGGTGATTTTAACGAGCCTTCTTCTATTACTTTTACCTCTAAAAACTCTGATGGAACCCCTGGTGAATCCATTACAGAATCATCAACTAGAATCGCTTTATTAGAGAAACATGGCTTTGAAAATCTAACTGTAGAAGGTGTTACAGAACCTGCCAAAGAACGCCGAATTGACTATGTATTTGCACGACTTGCAAAAACGGATCTCACCCTTTCACCTACAAATTTAAGGTTTGACAATTTAGACATGTATCCTCAAGCCTCCGACCACTCTCTAACTGGAGCCCGTCTAATAATAAGCAATGCTTCCCAGAAATTAGAAGCTTAAAAATATCAAAAAGCCTTATTTAGTTTGAACAGCTTCTAAGATAGGTTTCAAAGATTGCATCAACTTCTCAAAAGCCTCTAAGGAAATTGTTTGAGCTGCATCAGAAAGAGCCTTATCAGGCTCTGGATGCACTTCAATCATGAGACCATCAGCTCCTGCTGCCACTGCGGCTCTTGCCATAGGGGCTACGAGATGGCGTATTCCAGTTCCATGACTTGGATCCACAATAATCGGCAAGTGACTTAAATTTTTTAGAATAGGTACAGCTGCTATATCCAGCGTATTTCTGGTATAACTCTCAAAAGTGCGAATTCCGCGCTCACAGAGAATGACTCTCTCATTTCCTCCGCTTAATATATATTCTGCGGACATGAGGAACTCTTGGTAAGTCGAAGAAAAACCTCGCTTTAGAAGAACAGGTGTTTTACTTTTGCCCAATTTTTTAAGCAGGGAGAAATTTTGCATATTGCGGGCCCCTACTTGAAGAATATCCACATACTCCTCCAAAAGATCTAAGTGCTCTGCATCCATAATTTCAGAAACGGTGAGTAAATTGTACTCTTTAGCGGCTCTACACATGAGTTTAAGCCCTTCCTCTCCGAGACCCTGAAAAGAGTAAGGAGAAGATCTTGGTTTAAAAGCGCCTCCTCTTAATATATTAGCACCTGCATCAGCAATGGCTTCTGCAATTCTAAAGATCTGCTCCTCGCCTTCAATCGAACAAGGCCCTGCCATAACAGATAAATGCCCCTCACCTATCGGCACATCTTTCACTTTAAAAATTTTAGCTTCTCCTTGCAAATCTTTGCCAGCGAGCTTGAATGATTTTTTAAAACTCCCTACTTTTTCTACATGCGGTAATTTGGCGAACAGAGTTTCATCAACAGTTGCATCGAGTCCGTTGATAATGGCTATGTAGGATTTTTCATCTGTTTTGTGTATAGCATATCCAAAACCCATCCAATCTATTCTCTGCACGAGTTTATCAAGATCTTTAGGTTCTATATCTTTGGCGAGTTCCAGTATCATATACAATCCTCTAGGGTTTTATTTTTCGCGCCAACTCTTCGAGTTGTTTTAAGGTTCCTTTTTTGGCAATTAGATCCATAAAAGCAGATCCTACAACAAAACCATGAGCTTCTTTTAAAATCTCTTTAGCGTCATTTTTACTTTTTACACCAAAACCAACAGCTACAGGCTTTGAAGTCATACTTTTAATCTCTCTTACTTTTTTCAAGAGATCTTTTGGCAAATTAGAGCGCATACCTGTCGTTCCTTTTTGGCAGGCATAATAGATAAAGCCGGTTGACAGCTGCGCTATTTGCATCTTTCTTAATTCCGAAGTATTTGGAGTGATTAAGAAAACGGTATCAAGTTTTAAAGAGCGCATTGTTTTGAGATAGTTTCCCGCTTCATCTATAGGAAGGTCAACGACCAGCAAACCGTCCACACCCGCTCGTTTAGCTTTTGATAAAA
The DNA here is from genome assembly GCA_022601335.1 of Chlamydiota bacterium. Classification (GTDB taxonomy): domain Bacteria; phylum Chlamydiota; class Chlamydiia; order Chlamydiales; family JAAZZY01; genus JAJACV01. Next base: position 14,425 of record JAJACV010000009.1, read on the forward strand.
AATTTTCTCCTAACTTTAAGAGAGGATTATAGTAACTCATAATAACAATCGGAATAGAGCTTTTTTTTCGAATCTCTCGAATGACTTGAAGAACATCTAGTGGCGTTGTGTGATTGGCGAGAGCCCGCGTTATGGCTGCTTGAATAACAGGCCCATCTCCAATAGGATCAGAAAAAGGCAAGCCTAACTCTAAAACATCCACACCTCCCCTCTCTAACGCTAACGCTGCTTTTTGAGTAAAGGTTGTGCTTTTATCTCCTACCGTCAAGTAACCTATAAAAACATCTTTTTTTTCGAATGCTGTTGCAATTCTAGACATACTTCCTCAGTTTAAAAAGGGTTTCTAAATCTTTATCTCCCCTTCCCGAAAGATTCACAAGAACTACGTCTGTTTTTTTAAACCTTTTAGCCTCTCTTTTCATGTAGGCTAAAGCATGTGTAGATTCGAGCGCTGGAATAATTCCTTCCGTTTTAGAGAATAGATCAAACGTTTCTATAACTTCATGATCTTCAACAGCAAAAAAATGAGCTCTCTTTTTCTCATAGAGATCCGATAAAGCAGGACTAATAGCTGGATAGTCAAGACCTGCGGAGATGGAGTGCGTATGTTGAATTTGACCCCATTTATCTTGCAGCAAATAGGTGTAAGATCCGTGCAAAACTCCAGGACTTCCCCCTTGAAAACGAGCGGCATGTTCATTAGCTTTAATACCTCGCCCTCCAGCTTCCACACCAATAAGAGCTACTTGATTATCCTTAATAAAAGGGTGAAAAATTCCCATGGCGTTGGAACCCCCTCCCACACAGGCAACTACAGCGCTTGGATCTTGCCCTGCCATTTTTTTTAACTGACGCTTGGCCTCTATGCCAATAATTTTATGAAAATCTATGACCATTTGCGGGTAGGGATAAGGCCCTAGAGCTGAGCCTAAACAATAATGTGTTGTTTCATAGTGATGAGCCCAGTCTCGCATTGATTCGTTCACAGCTTCTTTCAACGTTTTATCACCAGATGATACGGAGTGAACACTTGCTCCTAAAAGCCTCATTTTTTGTACGTTCACAAGCTGGCGTTGAATATCTACTTCTCCCATATAAATGTGACACTCTAAACCGAGTTTGGCACAGGTTGTAGCTGTTGCAAGTCCGTGTTGTCCGGCTCCTGTTTCTGCAACAATTCGCGTTTTGCCCATCTCCTTTGCAAGGAGGCACTGACCTAAGGCATTATTAATTTTATGCGCTCCCGTATGAAGAAGATCTTCTCGTTTTAAGAATATTCTAGGTCCTTTAATAGCTTTAGAAAAACTCGTAGCAGCTGTAAGCGATGTAGGACGCCCTGCAAAGTTTTCTAACAAATCTTGCAGTTGTTTTTTAAACGATGGCAAGTTTAAAAAATACTTCCTACCTTCATCTAACTCATTGAGTGGAGCCATTAAAAGTTCAGGAACAAAAGCTCCTCCAAAATTACCAAAGTATTTACGATGATTGCGCTTCATGGGCCCTCTTAATAAATTCTTTTACTTTGAGTGTATCTTTTTTTATGCCATCCACAGAACAAACTCCACTGGAAACATCTACACCATCTGGATGAAAGCGTTCAAAAGCATCTAGAACATTCTCAGGTGAGAGACCTCCTGCAATAAAAAAAGGACCTGTTTCTAATTGCCGAAACTTTTCCCAGTTAAATTTTTTTCCAGAACCTGGTTGAGAGGCATCATATAGCCAAAAACCTTCCGGATTTTCATATCCAGTTGATTTATAGGCACCCGTTGAATCAATTGGAATCACAAGGATTTTATGAAGATGTTTGATGGCTCCGAGTTCTTCTTCAAGTGAGGGGGCTTGCAGTTGAACCCATTCTAATTTTAATTCTTTTGCTATGTGTGCAATATGCTGTATGGGCTCATCTAAAAAAACACCCACCACTCTTTTTGAATGAGGACCTAGGGATTCAAGAATTTTTCTTGCTATGTCTACAGAAAGAGATCTTTTTGACTTTCCTGTTAAAATAATCCCTAGTAAATCTGCTTGCGCATTGAGAGCTAGTTGCGCATCCTCCACGGAGGTTATCCCACAAATTTTTGCTTTCAAAACTACAGCTTCCTTATTTTATGAATGAGTTTTTGAGGATCACTTGCAGTGACGAGCATCTCACCTATCAAGACGCAATCAAATCCCCATTCTTTTAATTGTTTAGCATCATCTAGTTTCATGATGCCAGACTCTGCTACTTTAATCACTTTTTCTGGAATTTTTTTTATTACTTTTCGAGAAATATTGAGATCTACTTCAAAAGTTTTTAAATTGCGGTTGTTAATTCCAATGATAGGCGATTTAGCATCCAGGGCTATTTCTAACTCTTCTTCATTGTGGACCTCTACTAAACAATCTAGACCTAATTGATGTGCTATCTCCTGATACTCTTTTAAGCGTTTTTGAACCACGGCTACAATTAAGAGAATAGCTGTCGCACCCATTTTTTTTGTTTCTGCTATTTGATAAGGATCTATTATAAAGTCCTTTCTCAAAATAGGAGGACAGTTCAACGTTTTTGAAACACTTTTAAGGTCCTCTATCGAGCCTCCAAAAAAGGAAGCGTCTGTTAAAATAGAAAGAGCATTTGCTCCAGCTTGCATATATTGGTGAGCGAGCTTAACAGGATTTTCTATCGGAGAGAGAGGGCCTTTTGAGGGAGATTTTCGTTTAATTTCTGCGATAACAGAAAGCTTTTCTGAGCATAAAGCTTTTTCAAATAATTTAGATCTTTTGTCCACCCTTTGAGATAGAACTGTTTTAAGAGGATGCAGAGGATCGTCATTATCTTGAACTAATAGAGCTTCAAGCTCTTCTTTTTTTTTCTCAACAATGCTGTCTAGAATGGTGATCATTTTTTTGCCTTTAACTTCTGAGTCCATTGGATACAAAGCTCAAGTTTTTTATAAGCCAATCCATTTTCTAAACTTTCTCGTGCCCTATCGATCCCCTGGCGCATTGTTTCAACATGACCTCTAATCAATAAAGCACACCCGGAGTTAAGTATCAAAGTATCGGCCCCGGGCCCTTTTTTTCCTTTAAACACTTCTTTTAGTTTTTCAGCATTTGATTGAGCGTCCTTCCCTTGAATATCCATGAGAGAGCATCTTTCAATTCCGTAGTCAAGAGGATCTATTTCTTGAGTTTGAATCCCTTTTTTTCCAACGACTTTCACTAAGGCAGGTCCTATAGGTGTCAATTCATCAATTCCATTAGAGCACACAACCATCCCAACTTTTTTTTGTTTATACAAAGCCTCACTCACTAAATCTAGAAGTTGCTTTTGATAAACACCTACTAACTGATATTGAGCCTCAGCTGGATTGAGAAGAGGACCTACTAAGTTAAGAAGCGTTCGTATACCCAAACTAGAGCGAACTTCACGAAGAGCTTTCCATGTAGAGTGAAACTTAGTCGCAGGCATAAACACAAGCCCCACTTCATCTAAGCAAGTAGAAAAGCCTTCTCGCTCTAAATCAAACTCGACACCAAGCGCTTCTAAAACATCAATAGATCCACAGTTAGAAGAAACAGATCTATTTCCATGTTTAGCCACCCTCACTCCACAAGCTGCAGTTAAAATAGCCGAACCTGTTGAAATATTAAAGGTATTGGCAAGATCACCTCCGGTCCCAACAATATCAAGTACGGGATAAGAAGTTTTTAGAAAATTACATTTTTGACCTATAAACTCTAGCACCCAAAAAAGCTCATTAGACGAGACCCCTTTAGCTTCCAGAAGCACCAAAAAAGCCCCTACTTGTACAGGATTTACTTTTTGATTGAGGGCGCCTGATAATACATGGTCCACTTCTTTTTTAGAGAGGTCTTCTCTTTCAATTAGTTTGTTTAAGATATTTTGCATACCCTTCCTATAGCAGTTTTGCCTCTTTTAAGAAATTAGACAGAAGAGCTTCTCCTTCTTGAGATAAAATAGATTCAGGGTGGAATTGCACTCCCCATAAGGGATATTTAATATGTTTAAGAGCCATAATGAGGTCATCTATTGAATCTGCCTCTATAGTGAGCTCTTTAGGTAGAGAGTCTCTATCTACAATAAGAGAATGATATCTAGCTGCATCAAAGGGAAGTTTAAGTCCCTTAAAGATTCCTCGCCTTCTATGGAAGACCAAAGAAGACTTTCCGTGAACACAATTCGGAGCACGCACTATGTGTCCCCCAAAAGCTTCAGCCATAGCTTGCATACCCAAACAGACTCCTAAAATAGGCACCTTAGGCGACATTTTTTTGATTAACTCAATGCAAATACCTGCTTGTTTTGGCTCTCCTGGACCTGGCGATATAACGATAGCACCCGGGTTCATTTTCTGTATTTCTTTGACTGTAATTTGGTCATTTCGAATGACTTTCACGTCAGGAGTTAGTTGCGCTAAGATTTGGTATAAATTGTAAGTAAAACTATCGTAATTATCTATGAGAACTAACATAGACCTCCTCGCTCTGCTTTTTCGATAGCCTGAAGAACGACCTGCGCTTTATTGAGTGTTTCTAATGTTTCTTTTTCAGGACATGAATCATAAACAATCCCAGCTCCAGCCCTTACTTTAGCCACTCCATTTCTAATCTCAGCCATACGAATCGCTATACAACTATCTAAGCGCCCTAAATTGTCTATATAGCATATAGCTCCTCCATAAATTCCCCGCCTAGATTTTTCGAGATCATCTATTATCTCCATCGCTCGAATTTTAGGGGCACCCGACAACGTACCTGCTGGCAAAAAGGCTTTCAATACATCTAGAGCATCATATTTAGGGTCTAGCTTTCCGGTCACTCGAGAGGTAATATGCATCACATGAGAGAGGCGTTGAATAGATAACATATCGTGTACTTCAACAGAAGCAGGCTCGGCAAGGCTGCCTGTATCATTTCGAGCTAAGTCCACGAGCATCATATGTTCTGCTACTTCTTTTTTATCTGCTAAGAGTTTTTTTTCGTTGATTAAATCTTGAGCACCCACACCTCTAGAAATAGTACCTGCAATAGGCATCGTTTCAACACGGCCCTCTTTAAATGAGGCAAATCTTTCCGGTGAAGATCCTGTTAGAACATAGTCACCATTATCTAAGAAAAACATAAAAGGTGAAGGATTCACAATCCTTAAAATTCTAAATACAGACAAAGGATCCGCGTCTGTTTTCTTATAAAAAGTACGAGAGGGAACAACTTGAAAAATATCTCCCGCTTTAATCAGCTGTTTACAGCGTTTTACAATTTCCTGATATTCTTCATCGGAACAATCTGTCTCAAAATCCACACTCTTTTTAGAGGTTTCTAAAACGTCTAGATTGATATTCACTTTAGGTGAGTAGTTAAGTACTTTTGAAAGTGTGTTTTTCAGATGCTCTCTTCCTTTTGCATACTGTTCTTTAGGATCCCCTTTTTTTTCAGGAATATAGATTAGAGTAAGCGTTTGATGCAAATGATCGAAGGCTAAAATAGTTTCATAGAAACCAAAATAAATATCTGGAAGCTTGTCTTCATCTTTCTGGCTATCAGGAATCTTTTCAAATAAACGAACGGCATCATAGCTCATAAAGCCAACAGCGCCCCCTGCCAAAAGAGGTAGATTTGAATCTGGAAGGATTTTGTTCTCTTCGAGAATTTCACGAATCACTTCCTCAAAGGGTGCACTAACTTGTTGTTTTTTTTCACCCTTTTGAATCGTTGTTTTTCCCTCTTTTACTTTTACAGTTAAATTAGGATCAAAGCCTACAAAAGAATAGCGGCCTACATCTTGAACATGTTCGCGAGACTCAAGTAAAAAACCTTTTCTATGGTCGTTTTTAAGGGCAAAGTAGGCGCGTATAGGACTCACCAGATCTGATGAAACCTGTAAGTAAATAGGAACCTTTAGAGGCTGTTCGACTAAGCGAATATATTTTTCTTCTGAAAGTATCTTCATGATTTAAATTTTAACACACCTGTTCATTAAAATAGCGTCTGATAAAACAAGAGCTGTCATCGCTTCAATAATAGGAACCGCTCGAATAGCCACACAGGGATCATGTCTAGAGCCCTCAGGAAGTGAAAAAGTTTTAGATTTCCCCTTTATATCGACTGTTTTCATGGGTAGTTTGATGCTAGAGGTAGGCTTAAAGGCGACTCTAAAAACTAAGGGCATACCATTAGAGATTCCCCCCAATGTTCCACCCGAATTATTGGTCGATGTCTTAATTTTATTATTCCTTTTCACAAAGAGGTCATTATGCTCCGATCCTTTTAGGTTCGCCGCATGAAAACCCTCACCAAATTCGATTCCTTTTGTCGCTGGAAGTGTCAACATGGCTTTAGCTAAATTAGCTTCCAGTTTTTCATAAACCGGGTCTCCAAGTCCCATGGGAAGATCTAAAACGCGGCACTCAATGATAGCACCCAAAGAGTCCCCTTCTTCCTTTGCTTTTTCAATTGCTTTCATCATTTTTTTTGCCTGGCTTTCATCTCCACAAAAAATAGGACTGGAGTAAATCTTCTTTGAGATTTGTTTATGCGTTCCTGTTGGAGCTTCTCCTAATATCCCCCCTAATGCTTTAACGTAAGCCACCGGATATATTTTATAATGCGTTAAAAACTTTTTAGCAACGGCCCCTGCTGCTACACGAGCAACTGTTTCACGTGCTGAAGAACGTCCTCCTCCACGATAATCGAAAATACCATATTTTTCTAAGTACGTATAGTTTGCGTGTCCTGGGCGAAGAAGCGTTTTTATTGCCTCATATTTAGAAGAGTCTGCGTCTTTATTGTAGACTAAAATTGTTATAGGGGCACCAGTCGTTTTCCCCTCAAACACCCCTGAGACAATCTCAGCTCTATCTTTTTCTTTTCTCGGAGTTGTGTAAGTATTACGTCCAGGCGCCCTTAAATCCAACTCATATTGAATTTCTTTTTCTGTAATAGGCAAAAGAGCTGGACAACCATCGATAACGACACCGAGAGCTATTCCATGAGACTCCCCAAAGGTCGTAATTTTAAATAAATTACCAAAACTATTTGACGCCATACCATTCCTAGATAAAAACGTTAACATATTTGTTCGTAATTATTAAATCAACTTTGAAATTGTTTAACGAAAATCTGGCTACTATTCTAATTGATTGCACTATGTTCAAACGACCAAAAAACTTTAATCTCCTCTTTTCATTTTAAGTTTTTCAATAGCTCAAATTAGAGCAAATAAATAAATTTCCCAAAAAAACTTTATCAAAAACAATATTTAGTGCTATAGCCTCTATAAATACAAAATTTCATTGGTTTTAAGCATGCCTAAGTTATCGTTTTTTTCAAAAGCTCTCATCTTTTGCCCTCTCTTGATTTTAAATCACCTTGCCGAAGCTGAAAATCTTCCAGCGGTAGAAAGACCTCCTACTTCAATAGCAAAATCTTATTCAGAAATGTCTGCACCTAAAAAACAGCCGAAGTATTATTCTAAAAAAAGGCAACGGCAGAAGGATATTCTGTCTAGAAAATCTTGGAAACCTCACTTTGAAGATGGTAATTATTTAGATGTTGATAACGCTATTTACCTTAGAACAGATTTAGGGCTTGGCCTTCTCTACTTTAGTGGAATCAGTGGAAATTTACAATCCAATCAATATTCAGGTACTTTTAACTCTAGGATCAATAAAAATCTCTCCTACAATCGATCCCTTTTGTATGAGTTTATTTTTGGATACCGTTTTCACTCTCACTTTAAAGTAGCGTTTGGTTACCTACATCAGAGCAATGTCACCGTACAAACCAAACTAATACAGATAGATCACGATGAACTTGATAGAGCTCAGCTGGTTTCTAATTTAAGTTTAAATGGTCTCTTAGCAAAATTTTACTTAGAAACTCCATGGCCACTTTACATTAAACATACAATGACAAACTTCTACTTAGGCTTAGGAGTCGGAGCCGGCTGGCAGAGTTGGACCGATGTAAATTACAACACTCCTGCCTTAATTGGTGGAAGCTATGAGTCAGATATTATACCCCTTAAGCAGAGAATATCACCTAATCCTATTTACTCTGCTGATGCAGGATTTAAGATACAGCCAGCAATTATTAATAGTCTTTATTCTCTTCAGCTTGGCTGCAAATTTAATTTGTGGGGATCAAGTAAAAACATAGGCGCGCTATCCAATCAAGGAGCTTCAAAAGCAGCTCTTAAAAAACCCTTCAAAATTAAAAATGTATATCAATGGGCACCCTATTTAAGCTTTCAGTGGAACTTTCCCATCGAACCACCTCTTCCAAAACGCTATTCTCACAACATCTCAATTACAGGTCTTGCCACACAGTTTAATGTAGGGCTTGGACTTTTATATTTCAAAAAAGTCAGGGGGAACTTGACAACTAAGCCTAGTACGGATGGAAGTAACAATCAAGCGGTTCACTCTTCTAGAGTTTCTTCTGATGTAGGTTATAACTATACTCCCTTATTCGAATATCTCGTACAACACCGATTCAATGATTACTTCCAATTAGCTCTTTCTTACCAAAATCAATCTAACATTTCTATACAAACTAAAACGGTACCTTCTCAAACATCAAACGATTTTCCAGGCTCAAATGGACGCTTTTCATCTTACTTAAGCCTCAATTCGCTCTCTGCTAAATTTTATTTTTTAGTGCCTATTTGGAATTTAGATTGGCTTGTGAGAAGACCTCTAAAGCTCTTAAATTTCACTCCTTATTTTGGTTTTGGCACGGGACCTGGTTGGCAAACCTGGTACAATAACTCTGTTACGCAAATAGGTGAGCAGACTACATCACGTGGCTTCGTTTATACAGGTTATACTCAACCCATTAAACAAAAAATTTCAACAAACATGGTCTTAAATTTAGACTGGGGCTTTTTACTGACCCACAAAAATCCGAGTGTATACTTTTCTTTTGTAGCTGGATGTAAATTTAACTATTGGGGACAAGCTCGCAATATTGGGAAGCTCTCACAACAAGGAAGTTATTCTCTAGGTCTCAATGATCCTATAAAAATAAAAAAAATACACCAATGGGCCCCTTATTTAGGAGTCCAGTGGAATTTTCCAACAACTCCCCAAAAACCTCAGATTAAATACCTAGGTGAGAAATCACCCAATACCTGGATTCCTTATTTTATAAACCTAGAACTTTTTGAAACAAAAAAAGCTTTGCTAACACAATTCAACGTAGGATACGGTACGCTGTACTTTAGTGGAGTTAAAGGGAATCTAGCGCCTATTCCTAAATTTGACCCAGACTATGTGCGTGATGTACCCATAAAAGGCCGCTTAAACTATAATAAGTCGCCACTTTTTGACTATCTTTTAGGGTACCAGTGGACTCCCCATATAAAATTTTATCTCTCTTGGCAACACCAAGCAAATGTTACTGTGCAAACTCAGGTACTCCACACCTTTAACCAAAGCCCAGTACCCGAGCAAAACCAAAGAGAAATCTACACGGCAGATCTTGTACTTGATGCAATTACCGCTAAAGTTTATTTTGAGCTCCCTTGGTCTACCGTTTTTAAAAACTATGTTTACACACCCTATTTTGCTATGGGTCTAGGACCCTCTTTCCAAACATGGAAAAGAGCAAACGCTAACCTTCTATACACAGACAGTGCGGGTATATTTAACACAGACTCTTTAACTCTGAGACAAAAAATGGATCTTAGTTGCGCTTTTCTTTGTGATACAGGACTTCGCTTGCAGTCAGCTTACCCAGGCTCTTCTTTTTCAGCTTTAGTCGGTTTGAAATTTAATCTTTGGGGACAAGCACGTAGTATGGGTAAACTCTCTCAACAGTACTCTCCAAGATATGGATTATCTGGACCTATAAGTATAAAGACTATTTATCAATGGGCTCCTTACTTAGGAGTACAGTGGAGCTTTTAATATAGGTAGTATCCTATACATTTTTTTTAATTTTAATTGGATTTCATATGAACTTCTTAAAGTTGTTTTTTTTGACCTTTATTTTAGTCACTTACTCTTCTCAAGCTTTTTCTCAAGAAGCCCCTCCCGCGTCTGAGAAAGTTGATTATTCACCTATACTGAGTCAAGAGGAATCTAGAACACCTAACAAAATTGAAAATCAAAGATCTTTTCTTCATTTCAGTTCAACAGAAGATTTAGGATTTAAAAAAAATCTCTTTTTTCAAACAAACGTAGGTGCTGGCTTTCTTTATTTTAGCGGCCTACGTGCCAACTTAATGGGAGAGCCCGTTACAAATTTTCTTTTTGGACAAACAGTAAGAGATGCGCCTTTGAAGGGGCGCCTCTCTTATAATAGAACACCCCTTTTTGAATACCTTATTGGCTATCAATTTAATCATTGGTTCAAGCTTGCTTTCTCCTATCAACATCAAAGCGGAATAACTATCCAAAGCAAAGTTGTTTCAACTAATCCATATATCAATGATGCGAGTGCCACTTACGGTCATCAGGCTCAGTTAGCCTCTCATTTAAGCCTTGATGCTCTTTTAGCAAAAGTTTACTTTGAACTACCGTTTGCATGCATTATGGGAAATCTAGCTATCAATCCTTACTTAGCATTAGGTGTAGGGCCAGGCTGGCAAAGCTGGACCCAAATAGAAGTCACATATATGAACTTCAGTACTTCAATAGACTATAATGCTAGCTCTTTGCCCCTTGCTCAAAAGATCTCTACTAATGCAGTTTGGATGATTGATACAGGCCTACGTGTACAAGGCGCCTACCCTCAAAACCAATTATCGGTGCTTTTAGGTTGTAAATACAATCAATGGGGCCAGGCGAGAAACATTGGAAAAATGTCTCAACAAGGGGCGCATAAACTC